>JAVBUZ010000001.1:0-6854 GCA_031554725.1 Lachnospiraceae bacterium
GCATCAATCTTAGTCTTTGCAGAAAGTAATACATCAAAGTAATCCTCTGTTCCTGCTGTCATTACTTGTTTTGTACCCGCTGCGGTTGCTTTTAAATCTGCAGTTACATCTAAGATGTATGTCTTTGTAGTTGTATCATCAGTCTTTGGTCCATTATCCACCTTATTTGTAGGCATAGTAATTTTCATATCCTTGCCTGCAAAAGCATCCCATGTTCCCAAGAATGTTGCTACTGTAATATCACTACCATCTGCTAATTTAGGCTCTGTTAACACACCTGCCCATGAAGCACGCTTTGTAGAATTATCCACATTCTTCGCCATTTCATAGGTTCCATATTCTACGCTAAGAGTAGATTCTCCACCTAATGAGCTAAGCCATCCCACTGACTGAATTATAGATGGTGTACTTTCAAAATACTTACTATCAGTAGCATCAATAACCGTCTTATAAAAGACTACTTCTGATGTATTTGCTGTCCAAGGTCTTCCTAAGTAACCTGCTTTAGATGTAAACTCAGACGCTGTATCTACACCTGGTGTAGTACTTGTGATATGGCAATTGTACATCAAGTATCCTCTTCCAGACGCTTGCTGTGCTGCCGTAATATATCCCACATCGTTGTTGTTTTCACTTGTATTAAATACTAAATCACATTTCGCAAATACAGCTGTCATACCACCAAAAATGTAGTCTGTTCCGCCATAAATTGCACAGTCATAAAATGCTGCTGTTACGCCCGTTCCACCATATAGAGTATCCTGACGTCCAATAAATTTACAATTATCAAAGGAAACTTCTTTTACATTATTCTTTATAGCAAGTGCTGCTGCTCTTTCTACGTATGCTTTGTCCTGAACAGTAACATCGCCTGCTATCATATCGGCACGAGGTGTTGCACCTTCTTTTGCACCTGAAATAGGTACAATAACATCATTTTCAGCTTTTTCTGAAACATACTGATTAAATGAATTTTCGAAAATAATTCCTTCCGCCTCAAATCCATCTCCATTGATAGTCACAGTTGCGTTCCAATAACTTTCCTTCGTAGTACCAGATCCTGGATTTGTAAATGATTCATATCCATTTTCTTTATTTACTGCAAGTACCTCTTCATCATACTTACAATTTTCACCCATACTATAATAGGAATATCCATGTCCATAATAAGAAGTAACACGAACTGCATGGGCATCAATATTTACACCTTTGTCCTTTAAGTCAGTGCTAGGTGTTGCACTGGCATTTTTCAAGGTAACATTAGGAATATCAATTACTAACATTTCTTCGTAGTTACCTGGTGCAATAGAGATTGTTACTCTTTCAGTGGCAGTTCTTGCCATTCTTCTTACTGCACTTAAAGCATCATTGATTGTTGTATAATCACAACCTGTTTTTCCTACAGTCACTTCTGCTTTATAGGCAATTGGTGAATTATCTATCTTTTTAAATCCGATATTTTTAGTTAGAGCCTGTCCATTAACCACTACATTAGAGGTTAACTTCTGTACCCAATCGCCTGTATTGCTTACTTCAACACTGTATACACCGTCACGTAATTCAATTCCTGTTGTACCATTAGTAAAGGTATATACATAACTCTCTTCATTTAGATTCTTAAATGTAAAGGTTGATGCTGCTAATTCTGCAAGACTTGCTCCCGTAGGATTAATTGTCACACCATATACCGCCTTTTTAGCAAAGGTAATATCCTGTGTTTTATTTGCAGTTACATTTAATGTTGTAATATCACTTAATTCGTAGTCATTGATTCCCTCTGCTACAAGTGTATACTCCACACCACTTTCCAAATTTACACTATATGCATTACCTGTTACTGTAACAACAGGTTTGTATATTTCATCTGATACGAAAGAAAGTTTTAGCTTTGATAATGCATCCGCACTTAAGCCTTTTATCTCTCCTTGAACAGCTGCAAGTGAAACAGCTATTACTTCCACATCAAAAGTAGTATTTCCATCATTCTTTGCAATCGCTAATTCTTCATTTGACACAATAATATATCCATTTGCATCCTTTAAAGAAACATCATATGTATATTGCTCATTTAAACTAGCACTATAAGAACCACCTGATACAGGAGCCTCTACTACCGCGCCACTTTCCTGACTTGTAAATACTAAACTATATCCGCTTAAGCCGACTGGTGCTGTTACAGTACCACTTACCGTTACTGTATTGGTATGTTCTCTATAAACACGTCCAACAACCAATTTTTCATCTTCCGAATAAATTTTATATTGTCCTGCTTCTGCTGCATAAAAAGTCATTACAGCCGCTGGTGCTTTTCCTACATATTTTTGTTTAGCAGTTTTTCCACTTGGCGCTGCAAAACAGATTGTAGAATCCAATCCGTTAGAAGATGCTACCACCGTTATGATATCACCTACCTGTGCCATCACTCCTAAATATACATCTGATGTTGAACTCTTGTTAGAGTAAATATATCCTGTATACACATTACCTGAAGCATCCGTTAAAGACTTATCATCATTTCTTGTTAGCGCAGTATTCGTTGTTCTAAGTCTATGTGTTGTTGAAAATCCACCATCATTAAACACAAAGTCTCCACTATCTACACTAAAGCTGGCCAATGTTTTACTATTTGTTCCTGCTGCGACACCTGGATACCATGAATTAATAATATCCACTGTCAATTTGTTGTTATAAATGCTTGTACCAAGCTGCTCTGCGCCAAAATCCCAAACATCAATTTTGTTAGGTCCTGCTCCTAACATTTGACCACGAAGAGGTAATGCATCTCCTCCTGATACAAGATTAGCATCTCCACCTGAAAGGTCGCCCTCTGCTGATACGTAAAGCATGCTGGCATTAGAAAGAACCATGGTTAGTGCCATGATAAATGCCATAACTCTCTTTACGTTTTGTTTCTTAAAAAGCTTTTTTAACATAATTTCCTCCCTGCGCGATGTAAGCGCTTACATATCAATCAGAAAAGTATCTCGGCAATTTTCCATTCTCATAACAAGGGTATTTACCGAGTTTTGCTAAAAACACGTCTTCTTTGCATAAACTTTCATTTAGCATTGTAAACGCTTTCTCTATTTAGTCTGTTTTCATACATTTTCTTGCTATTTTATGCATTTTTTGTATTTAAAAATACAAATCAATGTATAAAACATTTTCACATATGTATCTTTAAGCAGATATATGCAAGTGCACTAACAAGAAATCGACTTTCATACTACAGAGTATAATTTTTCCTAAACTGATTGTCCTATATATCTATATTACCATAAATTTTTCATTTTGCACTCCAATATTTAAGTTATTTTTTTGTGCAAAATGCACAATGTCATTTTTTATACTATTTAACAATTTAACAGATAATTTACACCTTCCTTACTATTTTATTCTTTACATTGTTTTATTGTAAGCATTTTCACAACCAACAAATAAAGTAAAACAACTCCTACTAATCTCGAAAGCAAAGGTGGTGCAAGAACCTTCATTCTCGCACCACCTTTATCATTTTCTTATAGCTGATTGTCAACAACAATTCCTTTTAAGTCTTCATCAAGTAGTTTAGCTTCGCGTAGCATTTTATCCATCTCAATCTTTGAGTCGCTTACCTGCTCTACCACGTTTTGAACATTTTCCTGTATAACCTCATGCTGCTCTTTGTGTTCTTTAAGCTTCGCTTCTTCAGCCTTCTTTTCCGCAGCCTCCTTGGCCTTTTCTACTAGTTCATCCCATTCCTCCTGAATCTTATCCTTAGCCTCGTCAAATAGCATTCCAGATATTTCTCTTGCCATATCAGCCAGCATACCTTCCTTTGCAACCGTAGCATCATTCATACCATGTTGCTTTAAAATGCTTTGTTTAAGTCCTCTTATAGAAGAAGATTCTTCTTGTATTCCCTTCGTAATTCTATCTAGCTCATCTTGAAATAGTTCTTCCACGCTATCGTATGCCAGCATACGCTCTTGATAATCCGTAGGACTGCCTAGCTTTGAAAACTGCTCAAGCTCCTCTAAGGATACTGAGCCTTTTCCACTCATACCATTTCTTACTTTTCTCATAAGCTCAAGGTCTTTATGTTCCTGACTATCTTCTGTCATTCCACATTCCTTCATTATGGCATCTTTTGCGCTTCTTGCTTCCATTTTTCCTGCATTTGCAATGGTAGCTTCTTCTTTATATGTTTCCAGTGCGCGCTCAGCATTCTTTATTAGTAAGTCCGTCTCTCCATCCTTTTCAAACTGGTCCATTAAGACCTTCATGGCCTGCTTTTGTAGTTGGTTTTTTCGCGCCATAATTGGGTCATTTTTAATGTTCAAATCTCCTGCAAAAATGGAATTACGTTTTTCCTTACCTTCTGCATTTTCCTGGACCCTTCTCGAATTATCTGTTCCCATGTTTATCGTAAAATTATTATTTTCTACCCTACTCATAATGAACCTCCACCTTTTCAAAGTCTAGCGACTTTTTACTGATATAACATGTATCGGCTATTTGGGGTAGAAAATTACCATTATTCTTCAATAATTCTCTTACATCCAAAGTAAGTTGCCATAAAGTAACCGCCATAAACAACGAGTAAGATACCTGCAGTGGCTAAAATAGAAATGATGGAATCAAATTCCGAATACAAAGCAAGAAAATTACCTGCAAATTTAATACCAAAAATACTATGAATAATAGCTAATGCCATTGGCATACCAAAGAATATTCCCATTTGACTAAGAAGTGCTCTTCTTTGCATATTTGCATCCACGCCTATCTTATTTAAAATAGCATAGCGTTCTTTATTATCTGTACTCTCAGATAATTCTTTCAAAGCAAGCAGCGCAGCTCCCGCAATTAAAAATACAATGCCTAAGTAAATGGCTATAAAAGTCACTATAGCACTTAGTCCAACCGCACTCTCATAGATTGCTATTTTTGACATTCCATCTAAGTCTACATGTAAGGCTTCTGTACTACATCCAAGTATTTTGTCCTCTGTTTCAGCCTTACCAGCCTTTGTCTCTGCCACATAATCGGCAACCCATATGTTTTGCTCACGAGTTAGATTAACTCCTGCTTGACTTTCTATGACACTATCAGGGACTACAATTACGCCTTGGTTCATACTGCTCATATTCATATGTAAAAAGCCATCTTTACACTGCGCATACTTTGACTTTAAAATAGCGTTTCCCAGCTGTAAATCAGGTTTATCTGATAATACCTTATTGCGTATTTCTTTCATTTTATTAAAGGTGCAAAGCACAATATATTCATCCTCTGCAAGCTCATAAGTTGGTTGTCCGTAATATGTGGCTATTTCATTATACTCAGAAATCCCAACTATGGTTTCACAGGTTTCCCATCGAATCATTGGAAACTGTTCTAAAACCGCCTCTTTATATGCCCCCAGGGATGTCTCAAAGGTTATTTTAGGGTCTGCATAGGTGGATATTTCTACATCTCCTGGTGCAATAAGCGAAAGGTCTACTCCGCATTTTTCCAGAGCTTCAACTACCGTAAGCTTCGAATCTGCGATAGCCTCTTCGCTATAGCCATCGCCAGAGATATCCATAGTTTTGTATAAATTAATATCTCTTGGACACATTCTTTGTAAGTCCTTGGTGAAAGCGGCATTTAGCGCCAGTCCTGAAGATAACACGCATATGGTTACAAAAAACAATAAGCATATAACAGTCATAGAAAATACGGCTGTGTTTATATTGCTGTTTACTTGTCTTAGCACAAAGGAATTTACTCCCTTTAAGTAAAAGCCTTTCCATTTCTTTAAAAGATTAAGTAAGAAGCCTGACATAGACCAAAACACCATAAATGTTCCCACACATCCTAAGGCTATCATTTCTAGCATATCTGCCTCTGTTAATTTCGTTGTATTCACTGACACTTGATAATAAGCATAACCTAAGATAGCTACTGCCATGATAAAAACAAATACTGCTAAAACTGAGCTTTTCAGCTGCCCTTTTTCTGTCTTTTTAGCTGCCTGAAATAAATCAATAAGCTTGTATCTAGAAAGGGTTACCGCATTAAACATAACTACTACGATATACATAATACTAAAATATATGATAGTCTTTATGGTTGCTCCCTTTGAAAACACAAATACATAAGCGCTTAGGTCCGCTTCAAACATACGTGACACTAAAATAGACATAAACTGAGATGCAAAGATTCCAATCCCAAGTCCCACTCCCAGAGATAAAATACCAATTAAAATTGTTTCTCCAAGTAGAATTCTTGAAACCTGTTTTTTTCCCATTCCCAAGGTCATATAAACTGCAAATTCCTTTTTTCTTCTTTTAATCAAGAAGTTGTTTGCATATATAATTAGAAATCCCAAAATAAGAGCCACACATACGGAAACCCCTGAAAGCATGGTAACCATAAGCTTCATAATCTCTCTTGTTGAGTTTGAAACGTTCATCATAGCCGTTTGTGAGTCAAGGGAGTTAAACACATAAAAAATAGCTACACCCAAAATCAGTGTTAGAAAATAGATGGTATAATCCTTAAAGCTCTTTCTTATGTTTTTGAGAGATAGCTTAAATAACATCATTTAACTCACCTCCCAGTAGGGATACCACATCAATAATTTTTGTAAAAAATTCTTTTCTAGTCTCATTCCCTCTTTTTAGCTCTGTAAAAATCTGCCCATCCTTAATAAAAATAATTCTTGAAGCATAGCTTGCTGTAAATGCATCATGAGTTACCATTAAAATTGTGGCATTTAACTCTTCATTTAGATAATTAAAATTCTCCAAAAGTAATCTGGAAGACTTGGAATCAAGGGCCCCCGTTGGCTCGTCTGCAAGCACTAGCTTAGGGTTTGATACTACTGCTCT
>JAVBUZ010000154.1:0-15089 GCA_031554725.1 Lachnospiraceae bacterium
TTAGATGTAACTGCAGATTTAAAAGCAACCGCAGCGGGTACAAAACAAGTAATGACAGCAGGAACAGAGGATTACTTTGATGTATTACTTTCTGCAAAGACTAAGATTGATGCGAGTACGAAAAAATTTGCGGATGATTATCAAGGAACACAGAGAATTAATACACAGGGTGTTGTTACAACAGAAGAATGCGCTGTTAGATTTACCACAGAAAATCCAGCGGAAGTAAAGGTTTACTGGGCATCAGGTGGAGATGGTCGTCAAATGGCAATCTTGGATAGTACAGGCGCTTTAGTTGAAAAAACAAGTGTAAATAGTGTGGCAAATACACAATATATTTCGGAATTCACCTTAGATGATGCAGGAACCTACTATTTAGGCGGTGATGTAAATAGCAACTATATCTTTAGGGTTGTAGTAACTGAAAAGAGTAAAGGCGGAAGTGTAAAACCCCCTAGAAAGGGATGGTCTGAGGTTACAAATCCTTCCATTACAGGTGTGACAGTAAAAACAGCTACCATTGATGTAGCAGTGGATATGACGGTTGGTTACGATGGAGCAGATAAAGTAGTAGTAGCTATGGTTGATGCAGTAGGAAATGTAGTAACAACAGCATCCTCAACATCATATAAGGATTCTCATGTAATTACATTTACTCCAACCGCATCAGGTGTTTACTCTTTCGGTGTAACAGCGGAAAGAAGTGAAGAAACAACAAAAGTTGGTAACACAGTAACAGCAGATACAGCATTTGTTTTACCTCTTGTAGCACCATCTATCAGTAGTATAACTGGTATTGGCGCAGGAAAGATGGAAGTAAAATGGGGCGCAGTTCCAGAAGCAACAAGCTATACGGTTACAGTAGATGGAACAAGTGTATCTGAAAATGTAAGCGCTACAAAAGCAACAATTAGCGGTCTTAGCGTTGGTCAGGAATACACATTTAAAGTTGTAGCGGTAAGAGGTGCTGATGTTTCAGCAGCCGGAAGCCAAAAAGCAACTGTTTCAGCAAATGCACAGCAGGAATGGAGCTTCTCAGCATTTGGTACAGGCGTAGATAAAACAAACAATGGCTCTATTGGAAGCGCAAATGATGGAAGCGTATCCGTGTTTAGTAAAAACAGCAAAGGTAAGTTAGTTCCTCTTAGTCATGATGGATTGGCGTTCTATTACACAACAATTCCAGCAGACCAAAACTTTACTTTAACTGCCAAAATGACAATAGATGAATGGACATTTACCAATGCACAAGAGGGCTTTGGTCTTATGGCAGCAGATGCAGTAGGTGTTCATGGTGATTCTACAGCATTTTGGAATAACACATATATGGCATTTGCAAGTAAAGTTGAATATCTATGGGATAAATCAAAACAAGAGGTATCAGATAGTGGTGATAAGATCTCTATGAAGCTTGGTGTTGGTACCCTAGAAAAGGTTGGTGTTACTGCTGCTAATATTGCAGAGCTTACAGGAGCTAATGCAGCAGATGCTATTGCTACTTACTTTAAATCAACAGGTGGAACACTAGAGACCTCTTGCGCAAACAATGGTCAAGGAACATATAACATCATCGGCAACTATACTAATGCAACGATGGATGGTGACCAAGCAAATAAATTAACAGAAATGGTATTTACCATTCAGAAGAATAATACGGGATATTTCCTAAGCTATACAGATGCCAGTGGAAAGGTAACTACAAACAAGTTCTATGATACAGAGGCATTATCTAAGATCGATGAAGATAACGTATACGTTGGTTTCTTCGCATCTAGAAGTGGTACAGCAACCTTTAGTGATATTAGCTTAACTATTATTGATCCAAAAGATGATGCACCAGCAGAAGAAAGACCTACAACCTTAGTATCTCCTTCTTACTCAGTTGTATCGGCTACCAATGCAAATAAATCAGCATATGATTTAGTGTTTGTTGGAAATGCAGATGGAAAGCTTGATATTTCAAGAGCAGATGGTACAGTGATTGCTAGCAATGTAACTGTAAATGCTAATGTTAAATCTAATTTTACAACAACCTTGGCAAAGGGTAAAAATACGTATAATGTAACCTTTACTCCAAATGCGGATTATAAACCAAGTGAGTATGAAGTGCTTTCTTCTTATGAAGCAAAATCATTTACTCATACCGTGCAGTATACGACTTATGGTGAAGCAGGTCAGGCAATCTATGTTGCTCCAAATGGAACGGCTTCAGGAAATGGTACAAAAGAAAAACCTCTTGATATTTATACAGCAGTAAAATATGTACAGGCAGGACAGACCATTGTTTTAGCTGGTGGTACCTATAGTCTTACAAAGACAGTTAAGGTTGAAAGAGGAATTGATGGAACAGCAGATAATATGATTTACATGATTGCTGATCCAGATAGCGCAAGTAGACCAGTATTTAATTTCAGCAAAGCATGTACAGGTATGATTTTCGTAGGTGATTATTGGTACTGCAAAGGCTTTGATGTAACCAATACTAAAAACGGTGAAAAAGGTATTCAGGTATCGGGAAACTTTAGCGTATTTGATGATTTGTGTATGTATTACAATGGAAATACCGGTTTACAGATAAGCAGATACTTAAGCAGTGATAGCACTATGGCAGAGTGGCCATCTTATAACCTCGTTTTAAACTGTACCTCTTATGGAAATGCAGATAATGGATATGAAGATGCCGATGGATTTGCAGCAAAGCTTACGGTTGGTCTAGGCAATGTGTTTGATGGCTGTATTGCACATCATAATGCAGATGATGGTTGGGATTTGTTTGCAAAACCAGAAACTGGACCGATTGGTCAGGTTATTATACAGAACTGTGTAGCTTATGAAAATGGTTACCTTGAAGATGGTACCAATGCAGGTAACGGTAATGGATTCAAAATGGGTGGTACAAGTATTGCAGGAAATCATATACTTATCAACAGTGTTTCCTTTGGAAATAAGGCAAAGGGTATTGATTCTAATAGTGGTCCGGATATCCAAGTAGATAAGTGTACATCCTTTAACAACGGAAGTTTAGACGAAAGTGGCAAGGTTGTAGGAGGAAATGTTGCATTATATACGAATGATGCTGCTAATACCAATTTCATTGCAAGTGGAATTATATCTTTCCGTACACAGTTAACCCAAATTGGGGAAAACATTAAGCTAAAAGGAACTCAGAATAGTGAACAGGTATACAGAACAAATAACTACTACTGGGATGTTACAACATTGTCATCTAAAAACACTGAAGGAAACACCGTGGCAGAAGATTGGTTTGTATCTCTAGTATTTAGTGGAATTACAAGAAATGCAGATGGAACCATCAATATGAACGGCTTCCTTGAATTAACAGATAAAGTACCAACTGGAGTAGGTGCTATTATGGGTGGTCAGGCATCAGGAAGTATTGTTGTTCCAGTAGAAACAGATGGTACGGTTGATACAGGAAGTAAAGAAACTCCTTCCGATAACAACAATAACAATAATAATAACAATAGCAACAACAATAATAATAGCAACAACAATACTACCGACACTACTTCAACATCTGAAACCAAGACTACAGATGCAAAGGCAAGTACAGGCAAAAAAACAGGGAAAACAACTGTTAAGGAAAGCAAAGAAGAAGTAGTAAAGGAAGAAAAGCCACAAGCAAGTGAAGCAGAAAAACCTGCAGAAACCAAAGTGGAAGAGAAGACAGACAGTGAAGGCGACAAGAAGCAAGACACTGGAAAAGAAGTAATTGCAGAAACTGAAGCAGTTTTATCGGATTCGGCAAAGAAAACAAGTCTTCCTATTATTCCAATTGTTGTGGTAGCAGGTGTAGCTGTGGGAGCAGCAGGCGTAGGTAGCATTTTTCTTTCAAAGAAGAAACTTAAATAGCCAGTTCCGCAATCCATCAAAATAAATGTTTTAAGGAAACAACGCAGGAAGAAATTTCTTGCGTTGTTTTCGTATGTTTTACTAGAAATGATGTGCTTTTTATGATACAATAGGAATACTTTTGAGAATTAAAGTTCTGTAGCGCTAAAGTTTAAAGCGATGCAGTAACAGGAGGTACATAATGATCTGGTCTAAAGAGGAAACTTGGTCAAGAGAAGAAATGGAGGCGCTACAGCTTGAGCGCTTAAAAAATACGGTGGATTTAGTATGGAATAAGGTTCCTGCTTATCGTAAGAAGATGGAAGAAGTGGGAGTGGCGCCTGAAGATATTAAAACGCTGAAAGATTTAGGAAAGCTTCCTTTTGTGACAAAGCAAGATTTAAGGGATAACTATCCTTATGGTCTTTTTGCAGTGCCACAAAAAGAGCTGGTACGTATCCATGCATCAAGTGGAACAACAGGAAAACCAACTGTAGTGGGTTATACCAAGCGAGATTTAGAGATGTGGACGGAGTGCGTATCAAGAATTGCTGCGATGGGTGGAGCAACAGATGAGGATGTGGCTCAGATTTGCTTTGGCTATGGTATGTTTACGGGTGCACTTGGACTTCATTACGGCTTAGAAAATATGGGAGCAACCATTGTTCCATCTTCTACCGGTAATTCAGAAAAGCAGATTATGTATATGCAGGATTTTGGAACCAGTCTTTTGGTAGCAACACCTTCTTATGCACTTAGACTTGCAGAGGTTGCTATGGAAATGGGCTTAGACCCTAAAAAAGATTTAAATGTTCGTATTGGTCTAGTGGGTAGTGAGTTGTTAACAGATGCCATGAGAACAGAGATGCATAAGCTTTGGGGTGATGAAATGAAGGTTACCTCCAACTATGGAATGAGTGAGCTTATGGGCCCTGGTGTGTCAGGAGAATGTGAGCACCTATGTGGCATGCATATTAATGAAGATTATTTTATACCTGAAATTATAGATCCAAAAACAGGTGAGGTTTTACCTCCTGGTGAAAAGGGCGAACTAGTAGTTACTTGTATCTATAAAGAAGGCTTACCACTTATTCGTTATAGGACCAAGGATGTTACTAGATTGATATATGAACCATGTGCATGTGGAAGAACAACCTGTCGTATGGAAAACCTAGACGGCCGCACGGACGATATGCTAAAAATAAGAGGCGTAAATGTATTCCCAAGTCAGATAGAAGAGGTTATACTAAGTGTAGACGAAATTGGTCCACACTATGAGATAATTGTAACAAGACAAAATCACGCAGATAAGTTAGAGATACGTGTAGAGCTTGTTAAAGCGACAGACTCTTTTAAAGAGCTTGAAGCAATCCAACGAAAGATTAATGCAAAGCTAAAAATGGTATTGGGCTTAGAAGCGAAGATAAGCTTAGAATCACCAAATACCTTACAACGATTTGAAGGAAAAGCAAAAAGAGTAAAGGACTTAAGAAAGGAATTATAATCGTGGCAGAAACAAAGATTATGTTAGGCAATGAAGCAATTGCAAGAGGTGCATATGAGGCGGGTGTAAAGCTATCTGCAGCATATCCAGGAACCCCAAGTACAGAAATTAGTGAAAATATTGTAAATTATCCAGAAATTTATGCAGAATGGTCTCCAAATGAAAAGGTGGCAATGGAAGTTGCTATCGGAGCTTCTATTAGTGGTGTAAGAGCTATGGCTTCTATGAAGCACGTAGGTGTTAATGTAGCAAGTGATCCTCTTTACACGGTGTCTTATTCAGGCGTTAACGGTGGCCTAGTATTAGTTGCTGCTGATGATCCAGGCTTATATAGCTCACAAAATGAGCAGGATACTAGATGTGTAGCAAGAGCAGCAATTGTGCCGGTATTAGAACCATCTGATAGTAATGAAGCAAAAGAGTTTGTTAAATTTGCTTTTGATATGAGTGAAAAATATGATACACCTGTTATCTTACGTACAACAACAAGACTTTCTCATTCACAAGGACCTGTAGAGTTGTGTGATCGTGTAGAAGTAGAAGATAGAACATATGAAAGAAATGCTCCTAAATATGTTATGATGCCAAACAATGCTAAAGCTCGTCATCTTTATGTAGAAGAAAGAATGAAGGCTATGGCAGAGGATGGATGTAGCTTCCCAATTAATAAGTCAGAATACAAGGATACTTCGATTGGATTTATTACAAGTGGTATTCCGTACCAGTACGTAAAAGAAGTTTTTCCCAATGCATCTGTTTTAAAATTAGGAATGGTTCACCCACTACCTAAAAAGCTGATTCAGGATTTTGCTTCTAAAGTTGATAAACTATATATTTTTGAAGAATTAGAACCAGTAATCGAAGAACAAGTACGTTCTTGGGGAATTGATGTAGTTGGTAAAGAAATATTTACAATTCAAGGCGAATACAGTGCCAATATGCTTAGAAAAGCAATTTTAGGAGAAGAAACTAAAACGGTAGCTGAGCAGGTTCCAGCTAGACCTCCAATTCTTTGCCCAGGTTGCCCTCATAGAAGTGTATTCTCCGTACTAAACAAATTGAAAATCCATGCTGCAGGTGATATTGGATGTTACACTTTAGGTGCAGTAGCACCCCTTAATGTTATTGATACTACCGTTTGCATGGGGGCTAGTATTTCTACCCTTCACGGAATGGAAAAGGCAAAAGGCAAGGACTACATAAAAAATTGGGTAGCTGTTATTGGTGATTCTACCTTTATGCATACAGGGGTTAACTCCTTAATGAATATGGTATATAACCAAGGAACTGGAACTGTTATGATTTTAGACAATTCAACAACAGGTATGACAGGTCATCAGGATAATGCAGCAACAGGCAAAACCTTAATGGGTGAAACTGTGAAAGAAATTAATATCTATCATTTATGCAAGGCTATGGGAATTGAACATGTAACAGAAGTAAATGCCTTTGATTTGGTAGAATTAGAACGATTGATAAAAGAAGAAACAGCTAGAGAAGAAATCTCTGTTATCATTACAAAATCTCCTTGTGTGTTACTAAAAGGAAATGTATACCCTAACGTATGCAAACCTGTAGAAGATAAATGTAAAAAATGCGGAGCTTGCCTCAGACCAGGTTGTCCAGCGCTTACAAAAAATGCGGACGGAACTATCGCTATTGACCAGACAATGTGTAATGGTTGTGGCTTATGTAAGTCCCTTTGTAAATTTGATGCCATTGAGACTTGTGCAAGATAGGAGAGATAAAAGTGGAAACAAAGAATATTATGATTGTTGGTGTAGGTGGTCAGGGAACACTTTTGACTAGCCGAATTCTAGGAGGTATCACTGTAGATGCCGGATATGATGTAAAATTATCAGAAGTACATGGTATGGCACAACGTGGAGGTAGCGTAGTTACTTTTGTTAGATATGGAGAAAGCGTTGCAGAACCTATCGTAGAAGAAGGCCAAGCGGATGTTTTGATTGCTTTTGAAAGATTAGAAGCACTTCGTTATGCACACTTTTTAAAACCAGATGGGGTAATTATTGTAAATGATTGGCGTATCGATCCAATAACGGTAGTAACAGGAGCAGCAAATTATCCAGATAATATTATCGAAAATCTATCAGCAAAGAACAAGGTTTATGCAATGAATGCCATGGAAGAAGCAAAAAAACTTGGAAATGCAAAAGCATTTAATGTAATTATTTTAGGTCTTGCTGCAAAGCATATGGATTTTGACAAAGATGCATGGCTAAAGGTAATTGAAAAAACAGTTCCACCAAAAACTGTCGAAATTAATAAGGCAGCATTTTTATTAGGGTTTCAATACGAAAAATAACTAGGGGTGAGGTATAGTGGCCATGATATGGAATGAAACAAAGGAATGTATGAGTAGGGATGAAATTACCAACTTGCAAAGTGCAAGACTTGTAAAAACGGTAGATAAGGTATATCACAATGTACCTTTTTACAGAAAAAAGATGCAAGAGCTTGGACTTGAAGTGGGGGATATTAAAGGAATCGAAGATTTAGAAAAGCTTCCTTTTACAACAAAAGATGATTTAAGAGACAACTATCCTTTCGGACTGTTCGCAGTACCACAGTCAGAAATTGTGCGTATTCATGCATCTAGTGGAACAACAGGAAAAGCAACGGTAGTAGGTTACACAAGAAAAGACTTGGAAGTTTGGAGCGAATGTGTTGCCAGAGCTCTTACCATGGCAGGGATTACGAGAAATGATATTATTCAGGTAGCTTACGGTTATGGACTTTTTACTGGTGGACTTGGTGCACATGCAGGAGCTGAAAAATTAGGCGCAGTGGTAGTTCCAATGTCTACAGGCAATACACAGAAGCTTACAACCATGATGAAGGACTTTGGCGCAAGTGCCATCGCGTGTACCCCTTCTTACCTAATGCACATTGCAGAAGTTTTAGAAGAAGCTGGTGACATTCCAAACATTAAGCTAAAAGCGGCTGTTTGTGGAGCAGAGCCTTGGACAGAAAATATGCGTAAGCAAATAGAAGAAAAGCTTCACATTAGTGCACATGATATTTATGGTTTATCAGAAATTATGGGACCTGGTGTAGCTTGTGATTGCAAATATCATACAGGCCTTCACGTATATGAAGATCATTTCTTGCCAGAGATCATTAGTGCTGAAACCTTAAAAGGTATTCCAGCAGGCGAAACAGGTGAGTTAGTATTTACAACCTTAACCAAAGAAGGTATTCCACTTTTAAGATATCGTACTAGAGACTTAACAAGTATTGATTATGAACCTTGTCAGTGTGGAAGAACCTTAGCAAGAATTAGCAGATTTAAAGGACGTTCTGACGATATGCTAATTATTCGTGGAGTAAATGTGTTCCCATCTCAGATTGAAGCAGCACTCTTAGAGATTGGCGAAGCAACACCACACTACATGCTTATTGTAGACCGCGTAAACAATCTAGATTCTCTAGAGGTTCAGATTGAAGTAGATGAAAAATTCTTCTCCGATGAAATTAAGGAATTAGAGAAGTTAACGAAAAAGCTAGCAACAGTAATTCAGCATGCAGTAGGTCTTGCTGTAAAAGTTAAGCTGGTGGAACCAAAGACGATAGAGCGTAGTATGGGTAAAGCGGTTCGTGTAATTGATAAACGTAAATTGGTATAAGAAAGGCAGGAATCATATGTATATGAAGCAATTATCCGTTTTTATTGAAAACAGAGAAGGTCGTTTGGAAGAAGTTTTAGAAGTGCTAAAGAAAAATAATGTAAATATCGTATCACTTAGCCTGGCAGATACTAGTGATTATGGCTTGTTAAGACTATTAGTTAATAAACCAGAGGCAGGTCAGGTAGCGTTACGTGAAAATGGGTTTTCCGCAATGCTCACAGATGTTTTAGCAATTCGCCTTAACCATAGGGTTGGACAATTACAGGAACTTTTAGACGTTATTTGCAAAGCTCATATCAATATTGAATATATGTATGCGCTTTCTACCGGAACAGATGACGCTTCCATTGTTATTAAAACCTCCGATTTGGAAAAAGCAGCAGAACTATTAAAAGAAACAGATGTTGAGCTAGTAGAAGCAAAAGAGCTACAGGAAAGCTAAAATGATAATTGATTTTCACGCTCACGTCTTTCCGGATAAGATGGCAGCAGAAACCATAGCTTTTTTGGAAGAAGAAGCGGATATGAAGGCGGCGCTAGACGGAACGGTGACTAAACTAATAGCTTCCATGAAAGAGGCTTCCGTGGATTTATCGGTTCTAGTTCCAGTGGTAACAGCGCCAAAGCAGTTTGACGGAATTAACCGCTTTGCACACTCTATAAATGAGCAATATGATAACCTTTTGTCCTTTGGGGGAATCCACCCAGACTGTGAGGATTATAGGGAGAAACTAAATCAGCTTTTAGATATGGGCTTTCAAGGAATTAAGCTTCATCCAGATTACCAAAAGGTGTTCTTTAATGATATTCGCTATAAGCGCCTTATTAGCTATGCAACAGAGCTTGGGATGACGATAGTAGTTCATGCAGGAGTAGATATCGGACTGCCCAATCCTGTTCACTGTACACCGAGTATGGCAAAGGAACTCTTGGCAGATACTCAGTCAGATAAGGTCGTTCTAGCTCACCTAGGTGGTTGGAAAATGTGGGATGAGGTAGAGGCACAGCTTGTAGGAAGTAAGGCATATCTTGATATTTCTTTTATACATAGGTATATAGAAATGGAGCAATTTTATCGTATTGTAGATGCTCATGGAGCAGAAAAAATACTTTTTGCGTCCGATAGCCCATGGGCTAGTCAACAGGAAATGGTAGAGTGGCTAAATAATAGCCGTCTTTCAGAAGAGACAAAAGAAAAAATCTTTTGGAAAAATGCCAGTCAGTTACTAGGAAAATAAAAAGTAAATAAGCCGCTGTAGTGTGCGGTATGCATATTACAGCGCATGTTTTTGATTAAATAGTTTAGTGAGTTAAAGTGTAAAACTTTAATGCAATAAAGAAAAAAGAATGGAGAAAAAAGATGTTAGTAAAAATTTTAATGTTAGTGTTATTTTTTGCAAGTATGTTAGCGGTGGGATTGTATGCGAGAAAGCATGCCACTAATGTAAATGATTTTGTCTTGGGTGGAAGAGGGGTTGGCGCTTGGCTTACAGCCTTTGCTTATGGAACCTCCTATTTTAGTGCGGTAGTATTTGTAGGCTATGCAGGACAATTTGGCTACAAATACGGAGTAGCGGCTACTTGGATTGGTATTGGAAATGCCTTTATTGGTTCCCTTCTTGCTTGGGTTATTTTGGGAAGAAGAACAAGAATTATGAGTAAGCATTTGCATGCGAAAACTATGCCAGATTTCTTTGGCAAAAGATACGATAGCAAACAGCTTCGTATTGTAGCATCAGTTATTTCCTTTGTATTTTTAATTCCATATACAGCTTCTGTCTACAATGGTCTATCAAGACTATTCCAGATGGCATTTGATGTTCCTTATGTAGTTTGTGTAATTGTAATGGCAGCATTGACCTGTGTATATGTAATTATGGGTGGATACATGGCCACAGCTATTAACGATTTTATTCAGGGAATTATTATGCTTGTGGGTATTGTGGCTGTTGTGGCAGCAGTGCTAAATGGTCAAGGTGGATTCATGCAGGCAATATTTAATCTTTCAGAGCTGGAAAGCGATGTTGCAGTTACCCTAGGACAAAAGGGTGCTTTTACCTCCTTTTTTGGGCCAGATCCACTTAACCTAATCGGTGTTGTTATTTTAACCTCTTTAGGTACTTGGGGCTTACCACAGATGGTACATAAGTTCTATGCGATAAAAGATGAAAAAGCAGTAAAGACAGGAACCATTATTTCAACGGTATTTGCACTTGTTATTGCAGGAGGCTCTTACTTCTTGGGAGGATTTGGTCGTTTATTTGATTCACCAGCTATCCACAATGATAAAGGCGGTGTTATCTATGATGCGATTATCCCAACTATGCTAGGAAATCTATCGGATATATTAGTGGGAATTATTATTGTGCTTGTTCTATCAGCGTCAATGTCTACATTGTCATCATTGGTTTTAACCTCTAGTTCAACATTAACCATTGACGTTATTAAAAATAATATTGTGAAGAATATGAGTGATAAAAAGCAATTGTTAGTTATGAGAATACTGTTGGTTTTCTTTGTGGCAGTTTCGGTTATACTTGCTATTAACCCACCAACATTTATTGCCCAGCTTATGGGTATTTCATGGGGAGCACTTGCAGGCGCATTTTTGGCACCATTCCTTTATGGCTTATACTGGAAGGGTGTTACAAAATCAGCGGTTTGGGCAAGCTTTATCGTTGGTGTAGGTATTACAGTTTCTAATATGTTCCTAAAATACATTGCATCTCCAATCAATGCAGGAGCAGTAGCCATGATAGCTGGTTTAATTGTGGTTCCAGTGGTAAGTTTAGTAACACCTAAAATAGAAGAGGGAATTATTAAAAAGATTTTCCATTGCTATGAAGAAAAGGTAGTAGTAGAGCAGAAGCTTATCTTAACAGAGGGCGAAGAAACTGAGGAAGATACAGAAGCATAGAAAGATTGGAAAAAGTATCTGTAAGCACTTACATTTTTGAATTGAATATGGTATACTTCTTATAAAAGTACAGAGAAAGGAACTGTGTATGGAGATAGAAGAGGGATTGGCATTACTTAAAAACGAGATACAGCCTAAAAAACAGGAAATCTCTGTTTTTTTGGAGGATGCACTAGGCATGGTTACATGCAGCCCTATCTATGCTCCCATCATGGTTCCTAATTTTTCGAAATCAGCTATGGATGGATACGCAGTTTGTGCAAGAGAGGTCTTTGGGGCATCAAAAGATACGCCGATACGCTTAAGTGTACAGGGTGAGATAATGGCGGGAGAATATAAGGAATATAGCCATAAATCCATGGATGCCGTGAGGGTTATGACAGGAGCTTATATACCAGCGGGATATGACAGCGTCATAAGGCAGGAAGATACAGACTATGGCGAAAAGGAAGTACTTATTTATAAAGGTGTATCTGAAGGTACTAATTATTGCCAGGTAGGTGAAGATATAAAAAAAGGTCAGCTTGTTATAGCAGAAAACACAAGACTTGAGGCGGTTCATATAGGAGTTTTAGCTAGTCTTGGTATGGATAGGGTTCTTGTATATGAACCCTTAAAGGTAGCAATTATTTCCACGGGAACAGAGCTTGCAGAAATTGGTAGCAAACTAGAGCCTGGAAAAATATATAATAGCATTAGCTACTTATTAGCAGCGAATGTGAAACGAGAGGGCTTTGAGGTTGTCTATAGAGATAACTGCATAGACGATGAAGAGATGCTGATGAAAGCAATAAAAAAGGCTGCCCAGGTAGCGGATATTGTTATTACAACGGGTGGAGTTTCAGTGGGAAAGAAGGATTTACTTCCAGTAGTGTTGCCGAAGCTATCGGCGAAGGTGCTATTTCATGGATTAAATATTCAGCCAGGAACCCCAACCATGGCAAGTGTTTTAGAGGGGAAAGTGATTTTAAGTCTTTCAGGAAATCCTTATGCAGCCTTAGCCAATTTTGAAATCTTCTTTTGGCCTCTAGCAGCAATGCTAATGCATAATGAGGCTTATGATAATAAAAAGGGTACAGCCGTGCTAGGTAGCGATTACCCCAAAGTGAGCCAAAGAAGACGCTTTATACGTGCAAGGGAAGAAAAGGGACAGGTGACTCTTGAGACAAGTATACATGCCTCGTCGGTATTATATAATTTGACCCAGTGCAATTGTTTTATTGATTGCAAAGAAAATACCCCTATGAAAAAAGGGGAGGTAGTAAATATTCAGTACATCAAATCATAAAAAGTTTTCGGCATGGAGGACTTAGATGCAGCAAAATTACAACAATTTAAGTGTGGGTATCCTTTCCGGCGGTAAAAGCAGTCGTATGGGACAGGATAAGGCTTTGCTTACTATAAACAGTATGCAATTTATGAATATTATTGTTGATGAAATGAGCACCTTTTCTGAGGTGCTAGTTTCCGTTGACGATAAATCAAAGTATGATTATCTTTCCCAGACGCTTGTTGTGGATGAGCATAAAAATATTGGCCCCATCGAAGGTATCTATCAAGTGCTAAAGCATGCACATAATGAGTATGTGTTTGTTTGTGCGGTAGATATGCCATTTTTGAAAAAAGAATTAGCTATGTATATGGCAGAGTTTATTTCTTCGGATTTTGACTGCTATGTGCTTATGGATGAGGATAGGGTACATCCACTATGTGCCATTTACTCAAAAAAGATATTACCAATTATCGAAGATTTAATTAAAAATGAAAAATACAGACTTACAGACATTTTAGCTTTAACAAGAACAAAATATATTCGTTTAGAACAAAGCTGCTTTGACAAGAAGGTTGTTAAAAATATAAATACCAAAGACCAGTATAAGAAGCTGATTTTACCAGTTGTTTTTTGCGTAAGCGGGGTAAAGAATAGTGGAAAAACGGGCCTAATTATAAAACTAATTAATGAGTTTATAAAAGAAGACTACAAGGTTGCTGTTATAAAGCATGATGGTCACGACTATACCATGGATTATGAAGGAACAGATACTGCTAGATTTACCGAGGCGGGTGCAATGGCGAGTATTATATTTTCGGATAAGAAATATTCGCTAAATGCTTCTAGTGAAAAATCTATTGAGGAGCTTATTTTGCTAGCAGCAGGAGCAGATATTATTCTGCTAGAGGGAATGAAAACTTCCCATTACCCAAAGATTGAGGTAATAAGAGGGGCTGTTTCGAAAGAAGTGGTATGCAGTGAAGAAACCATCATGTGCGTAGCAACCGATATCCCAGCTTTTGCATCTACCAGACCGGTTTTTGATTTGGACGATGTGAAGAGTATCTATAACCATGTTAAAAAACATTTGGGATTGGAGCTTGTAGAAGATGAAATTAGTAAAAACCACGGAGGCAGTGGGGCATGTTCTGTGTCATGATTTGACAAGGATTATTCCTGGCGTAGAAAAGGATGCTCACTTTCGAAAAGGTCATGTAGTTTGTGAAGAAGATATTCCGGTATTGCTTTCAATGGGGAAAGAAAACCTATATATATGGGAGAAGCAAGAGGGCATTTTGCATGAGGACGAAGCTGCTCTTATTCTAAAGGATATCTGTATAAACGAACACATGGAATTTACGGAGCCTAAGGAAGGTAAAATAGAAATCGTTGCCAAGGCTGATGGGGTGTTTTTTGTAAACACTAGGGTATTAAACCAAATAAATCAGCTTGGGGATATTATGATTGCAACAAGGCATGGAAATTTTCCAGTGAAAAAAGGAGACAAGCTAGGTGCGGTTAGAATCATTCCTTTGGTAATTGAAGAAGAAAGGCTTGAGAAGGCGAAACAGTTAGCTGGGGGAGAGCCTCTATTTTCTGTGCTTTGCTTTAAGAATTGGAAGGTAGGAATTGTAACCACAGGAAGTGAAGTATTTAAGGGGAGAATAAAGGATGCCTTTGGGCCAGCCATAGAAAGAAAATTGAAAGAGTATGATGTAGAGATACTAGGCCAAAGGTTTGTAGATGATGACAAGGAAAATATCATTGAAGGGATTCATAGCTTTTTAAACGAAGGGGCAGAAATGATTTTGTGCACTGGCGGAATGAGTGTAGATCCAGATGATTTAACTCCAGGAGCCATAAAAGAAGCAGGAGCGGATATTATTACCTATG
>JAVBUZ010000047.1:0-10916 GCA_031554725.1 Lachnospiraceae bacterium
AAATTGCTGAATTGATCGTAAGAAAACAGTATTGTTCCTTTCGTTAATTCGTTGGTAATCTTCTTTAACTGGTAATTCACATCCCATTCATATCTTCGGCGACGCATCGTTTCTGAATGACCTGTAGTACGTCCAAAAGAATGTTGCATATTCCCCGCACTTGCCTGCTTTACACTTACTTCATGGAAAATCGGTCTACCAACAAGGTCATATTCCCAGTTACTACGAATACCATTCGAAAACAATCGTTGCGTTTCTTGACCAAGCACATTATATTCCATCTTAGCAGCCCATGGTTTTTCTTTCTCAAGGTAAGCAACCAGATGTGTTGCTTGTCCCATCACATTTCGTTTTGTAAGAATATTCGCCCCAAAGCTACTTGCTACTTGCACTCGATTTCCTAACGCATCATATTCACTGGAAATCCAGTTATAATCCTGCCATTCTTTTGTAACTCTTCCTAACGGTTCTCTCTCAAACTTTACTTTCGTGTACTGATTTTCCGTTTCCAATAACATACCGATTTTATTGTATGTAAATGTTTCATAACTATTATCATGGTAATCGGTTCGAATCACTCGTCCCAGCTTATCATAACGATACTTCGTAAATCTGCCACCTGGTCGGTTAATTTTCGTAACTAATCCTGAGTAATCACGTTCATATGTGCGAGTTAAGTTGTCATATCCTATCTCTTTGAGAACATTCCCTTTCACATCTCGTTCAAACTGATAGATTTCTCCTTTTTCATTGGTAACAGAAACCAGTTGTTCTTCTGTGTCATACTTAAACACTACCTTACGGTCACCCTGTGTTCTGGATTCTAAGCTTCCCAGAATCGTATACGTAAAATCAACTTCTGTTTGCTTATCCTTTGCATGAATCACATCTTGATACGCATTGTAAGTTAATTGTATGCTATTTCCGTCTGCTAATCTAGCTTGCACAAGACGATTTAGGTTATCATATTGGTATGTTTCGACCGCATTCAAAGGATTTTTGGCTGTCAAACAATTTCCTCTTTGGTCATATTCCCAAGTTGAAAAGCTACCGTCTGGTAATGTGACTTTACTTAAATTGAGGTGTTTGTCATAATCCAAGCAAATTGCTTCTCCCTTGGCATTGATTACCTTTTCTACCAACTTATGTTGATTATATTGGTAAGTAGTTTCTATACCTACTTCATCTACTACTTTGTCCAAAGTATCATCTTCGTTATATTGCCACTTCCTGCTATTTCCTTCTGGGTTCACCACTTCAACCAATCGCCCATCTTTATCATAAGCAAAGATTACTTTGCTTGTGTCTGCTTGGGTTAATGTGGTTACTTGTGACCACTCGTTATATTGATACGATGTCAAACGACCTTCCTCATCCACCTGACTCATCAATTGATATTGGTCGTTGTATATTTCTCTTGTTTCCGTTAAATCAGGATAAACAATCCTAGTACAAAGCATATCCTCATTATAGTGATATTCACTTGGTAAAGCTTTCTGGCTTGTTCTAACGGTATTATAGCCCTCTTTTTCGTGGTAGTCAATCCAGAGGCTTAGGACTCCCCCATCTCCCCAAGTTCGGACAGCTCTGGCTTTTCCTGATTCATAACAGTCATATTCCCAATAGAAAGAATTCTTATTACGATCCACCTTTCTTATCAGCAAATGATTACGATATTCCAAACCACTGTCTACTCCTATTGCATCGGTAATCGTTTCTAAATCTTGTGCATCGCTATAATCATAGCGAACTAGCACATGAGATTTTTGATAATTACCTTCTTCCCTTAAAGCTACCTGTGTGATACGTCCTTGCTGATTGGTAGTAACATTCAGTTCTCTTCCCACACTGTCTATAATCTGAGACAGATAACCATTCACGTTATAGAAAAATTGAATCTGATGCCCTTGTGGATTGTATATCTTGGTGAGCTTATATGGTAGATAACCATGTTTGCTAGGATAGAGTAAATAAGTATATCTGCTTTCTGGATTGAACAATTGGTAATGATCTTCTTTTCTTCTTAAGAGTAGCTTATTTTCTTTACTGAAATATTCTTCGCCTATCAAAATATTAGGGAACGTACAAACTCGCCCATCATATAAGAAAACAGCTAAAGCATACTCATCTTCCAGTACCTCCAATCCCATCTCATAATTATAGCGTGTACCATGCCCCAAATGTCCCATAATTTGGCTGGCACTACACCAGATTCGATTCCATTGCAACGGTATTGGACCTGGCAGTTCAAAGTCATTGATATCATAAAGCACATTTCCATTTATTAAATCTACTGGTTCTCCTCCTAATTTGCAAAGTGTTTTTCTCAACCAATTCGGCATTTTACTTCCGTACTTCTCCAGTAGTTTTTTCATGCCTTTTTCCAATCCCATATCAATCGCTGGCATAATAAAACCTATCCCAAAAGAAATCAATCCCTGCATCAAATTATAGGAACCGCCACGAAAAAGAATATCAATCCCTTGTGAAATCCCATCGGTTAAAAAGGAAACTCCACCACTGACAAACATTTTTGTAAGGAGCTTTGCTCCTTTAAAAGCTTTTAGACCTAAGACTGCTCCTGATATCGCTCCCTCAATCGCTCCTTTTACACCTGCCAATGCATAATCCTGCCAATCGCTTACTTCTCCCCGAACAATATCCATTCCCGCAGTCACTCCAACGGCTATGGCACCACTAATAGCTGCACCTGTAATTGCAGTAGCTACAGTAGCTTGAGCAACCGCACCAGCCGCTACCAATGCTGCTCCTCCCGTTGCCACAACTGCCACTACCAACGCCACTGCCGCTAGACCAATCAGTACATTACCAAGCAGCTTTTTCCAATCAAACTTCTTTTCCTCATAAACAATTTCTTCATTCAGTCGATCTGTGAATATTTCCTTTTTTCGCCCTTCATAGAGCAGAGTATTCCCTGCTTTGATATGGGTGTCGCCATCCGCTCCGCCAAGTAAATAAAGAGAGGATTGTTCCTTCGCTCCTACAACGATATTTCCCGTCTTAGCGAATACTTTAATCAGTTCCTTAGCTTCCAAAAAGAGCTTTTGTTTCGTAAATACAGTTAAGTCCTCATGACTTTGAATCACTACACCACTCTCTGCGTCCAGTTTCATAAATAACTTTTCATGTGCCACAAAATCAATGTCGGTCAATCCCAGTTTGAATTCCTTTCCTTCTGGTATACCCATATATTTTACTTTGGGATCGGAAGTCTTGGCGCAATTACCACCATTTCTTCGCACCGCATTCATTGCAACTCCTGCACTTTCCTCACTACTGGCAAAATACAAAGAGATTGATGTGCCGATTTCTGGCATACAATAGAATAAGTTATTCGCCTCTGAGGCATAAGGAAACCAGCAGGCAGTACCAGCAGACTCCCCTTGGTCAATCTTTAATTTAAGTTTTATTTGCTGTCCTTGTGTTTCTAAAACCTCACCCAACAGCGAAATTCCATGAATACGTGCATTCGTTTCCTTTGGCAGACATAACGATTGTTCATATCCCAAGACATACGTATAATGTAGAATTCCCTCTGCTAAAAACGCCTGACTCTCTTCGACTATCATCGAACGGCCTTCATACTCTACGATATCCCCAAGCCCCAATCGCTCTTTACTTTGAATATGGTACTTGACAAAATGCTCCTCGGCAACAGCAAAACCAAATGCAATCGCTTGATGATACTGACCGGTTGCTCGTTTGGTCACGACCTCACCCACACTCTTTAGCTTCCCGTTATTCTTAGGTAATCCAAACCAGAATCTTGGTGTTTCTCCCAACACATCTGCTACTAATTGTGTCTGAAGATGCGTCGCCAAACGTTTGCAAAATTGCCAATCCGTTTCTCGGTATTGGAGAATAAACTGCCCAGTTGTCTGCCCCGCAGGCTCCGTCCTGTTCAGAAACATTCCCCCTGAATAGGATTTCAGCACTTGATTCAGCAACGTAGAATAGCTCATTCCCTTATCTTGAAATGAACGGCTCTTTTCCTCATAGTCCAACAGGCTACTCCACGATAGCCCTTTCATCTCTATGTAATACATGCGTTCTTGATAAGAAATCTCCATCTCGGTCACTACACCCGAAAACAGCAATGTTTCCCCCGAACCATTATCTCCATAAATGGCAATCGGAGCTTTGCTTCCTGCTAGGAAGATACAGTCCTTGCCTTCTTCTTCGCGCAATATTCCTTTCAATACTACTTGACCATGCTCGTTTAGCTTTCTTGTAATAATCAACTCATGAATCATCTGAATCGGATAAGGAGATTTCACTTTAATCTGACCATGCGTGAATTCATCTGGAACTTGCTGAAATGGTAGTTTATCAACACTTATGCTTTGCTGCTTCTTCTGATTTGTAAAATTAGATATCTCTTTCTCCTCCATTTGCACCCCTCCTTTGCATGAAATGCGTCGCAATCTATGTATCATATCCTTTTGTTTGCTAATTACTATACATCTTTTCACTTTGGACTAAACTCATGTAGAGCAATCCCATCTCTTTATTTGCTAATTAATATACATCTTGCCCAGCGTCCATAAATCCAATAATCCCACCATACCTGCAGGCAATCGTACACTTTGCCGTAAGAGCAGGCTTTCCATCTACTAAAGTCTTTTCTTGGGCATCAGACCATACATCGCCTAGCTCAGGCTCACACAGTTTCCCCTCGATAGGCAAAGGAATATCAATCTTATTTCCCTCCTCATCCGTAAAAGGGAATAAGTCTCTAGTATCTTCTATTTTAATATCAATCCCTTCCTTAGTTTCTGACCAGCAAGCTCCAAAAGGTGGAATATTCTGATCAAGTCCCACCTTACAATCGCTTTCATTCATCATCGCCTTATCCCTGATAAAAGAACCATGCGATACTGGCATATCTAGTTTTCTCGTATGCGTTCCGCAGGAGCAATACATCCTTGCCCCACGTACCACATAAGGATATTGGAGCTCCTGTTCTTCTGTGTTTTCTGCTTCATCCATTGCTTCATCCTTTACTTGCTCTGACATTTTAGTTGCTCCTTCCTGCTATCTTAACTGGTTCAAACCAAATCCCATTCGCTTCTCGTCGCAGAATACTTTCTGCTACATCTAAACGAACCAACAATTGTTTACCATAATCCTTTGCTAACAATATCTTGCGGTTTCCTACCTCTATTGGATCTAGCACAAAGTCCTGCACATTTCCTCTAGCATCATATTGGGATTCTTCTTTGTCTGCACATAGAATCTCTGGTGGTATCATAAGATAGTAGGGGCTCTGCTTCCCTGTTTCTTTTTCGATTAACATCACTCGATGAAACAACACATCTGGTTGATACTTCTGTAGAATCTTCTGCAACTTATCTGCAATTAATGGGATTGGCTTTTCCATATAATCTGCATACTCTATGCTTAAACCAGTACTTTCTTTTACATACACAACAGAGCTTGTCGTTATCTTTTTTATATTTTCCTTTGTCATTCCAACAGGTGAAAGCTCTTTTGGCAGTTGCAATTGTGGCAACCGTTTTACCCTCTCGTCTGTTTTCATTATAAAATAATCCATCGCTTACCTACTTTCTGGGAGTTTGCAATCCACAATCCGAGCATCTTCAAAAGTAATCTCTTCTGTCAGTAACGCCTTTGAAAAATCCACATGAGAAAGCGTCGCACCAGCGAAAGAAATCTGCTTTAATTTCGATCCCGCAAAGCTGATATTCTCTAACGTTGCACCTGCGAAATCCACATCAAAAATCTTCATGTTTTCCATGTTGGTATCTTTTAAGATGGTATTTTGAAAGTTACTAAAGAGAATCTGACTCTTATTCCAACTACTCTGCGTAAAATCGCAACCAGCAAAAGAGGAATATTGAAATTGCAGTTCTTCATAATCGCCTTTCGACAAATCCAGATTTTCATATATTTCATAACTAAAAATCTTCTGCTCCTTGGACTTTAGATAACGTTTCACCTCTCGCCCATCCTTCACCGTACTGTCTTCTTTATAGAGAATATCAAAACGATCCAAGAAACCACCGATGCAAACCGTAAAACAGGGTGCTCTTTCTATCTTTTGATAACTTTCTGTCTGAATTACCTTTCTCATTCCCATACGAATTACTTCTGCCACATAGAATAGATACAGATTGCTTTCTGCAAACACTTTTCCTTGTGCTTCTGCTAGGCGTACTTTCCCTATGGATTTGCTCCGTAATTCCTCCACTATATCTCCATACTGCTCTAGATAAGAATAAAATTCTCCTACTTGATAGCAATCGCTACATTCCACAGAATCCAAATACCAGTTTTCATCATAGGCATCCAGACGAATCTCATGTTTTTTTAATAAGATGTTTGTTCTCAAAACAGAAAAATGAATATACGCAATAGCACCTTTCTCACCGTTCTGTTGCATTCGATAAATCTTATCGCAGTATTCAGAAAAGCAATCTACCAATTTATCTACTAACTGTTCAAAATGACTCTTCACATAATCGTCCAAGCTGGTAGCCAATTCCTTACTTTTTCGCTGTAAGTCAAAACTTTGCACCTAATGCACCTCCGTATCTCATTGAATTTTACTAATTG
The DNA here is from genome assembly GCA_031554725.1 of Lachnospiraceae bacterium. GTDB lineage: Bacteria > Bacillota > Clostridia > Lachnospirales > Lachnospiraceae > JAVBUZ01. The sequence goes on from JAVBUZ010000047.1 coordinate 6,598, forward strand.
GATTTTACTTCTTGCCCAATAACCTCAACATTTTCTTCCATTTTAATAGATGCCGTCTCGTTACAACTTAAATCGACTTTGCTAAGACCGATAATGCTTACATCCTCTTCGGCACTTAATATAATATTTTTATCCGACTTAAATTCAATGTTTTGATCGCTTACAATAGATACACCGCCATCATCGGTTAACGTAATGGTTGTACCATCTGCGATGATATAGATTCCATCTGGAGTCAAACGAATCTCCTTACCATCTTGATTACGAAGAGATTTTACACTCGGATCATCTCTTTGCCCACTGTAAGCTCCACCACCCTCGCTGGAAGAACCACCTGCTCCACCACTTCCTCCACCAGAAGGGCTGCTTCCCGTACTTTGTTGCAAAGATGGGTCAACACCTTCATGTACAGAACTAATAGCATAGCTGTGTTCTTCTGTTCCATCTGGGAAATAAACTCGCACACTGTCACCGATTCCAGGCATACAATACCACCCACTGCCATCCTGCGAAGAATAGATTGTCGAATAGGGGAAAAAGCATAGCTGTCCTGGTGAATGTCCTGTAGCTTCATCTACGTCTAACGAAACCTTCACTCGATCGTTTTGAATATCCGCTATCTTCCCATTGAGAGAGCCTCCCGCAATTCGATCATTCCATTGGTAAAGTTGACTCATCCCTTTTTGCGTTGTTAATGTCAATTGATGCAGAAATATACCATTCACTACACGTCCTTTAATCTGATACACATATAACGTATATCCTTGAAACTGCACAGCATCTCCAATATTCGCTGCCAAATCCGTTTCTACTTGATAATAGATAAAATCTTGTTCATGTAATCCGCTAACACCATTTTTTGATAATTTTAGATATTTTGCATCTTCACGTTTCATACCATAATTAAACGTATCTACAGTTAGTTTCCCATTATTCGGTACACCTAGATAACATCTAGGTTGGTCAAAGTGAACATCATTCACAAGTCCACTGTAAAAATGTGACGCCAATCTCTTTAAGAACTCCCAGTCCGTCTCTTTATACTGAACAAGCAATTGCCCTATGCTCGCCCCTTGGGTTACCACATCTTTTACCATAACGTCTGCATAATCTGCTGCTACCTGTTGTACTACAGCCACATAGGACATCTGTTTGTTCTGAAAACTACGGCTCTTTCTCTCCACATCCAAAAGATAACTATAAGAAACCGCATACACTTCGATATAGTACTCTCCCTGCACAGCCTTAACTTCGATATCCCGTACCATTCCTTGAAACAAGGTGCAGTTCTCCCCATCTGAATCACTATATGATAGTATTACGTTACTTCCTTGTCTGCTGTTTCCCGCATAACTGTCCTTCTTTTCCTCTGGCAATAAAGCCTTAAAGTAAAGGGTACTATGCTCATTAATCTGATGGTCAATACATACATCTAGTAACTGCTCTACTTCATAGGGGGCAACTGCCAAGTTTTGAAACGTAATGCTTTTATATGTAGAATCTTTTCCTTCCATAAATTGCTCTCCTTTAATTTTTTTCAATCTTCCTTCTATCTTTTGCTTTCTATTCTTCTTCTGCTTCGATTATTTCAATTGACTTCATCATCTCTAAAGCAACTGGCTTCCAGTACTTCATCTCCTTTGTCTGACAATTAAAACTACCCATCAAAGGCTTACCTTCCACTTCGAAGTAAAACATTAGGTTATATAACTTTCCATCCATAGTAGGGTTTGAAAACTCTACATATGCAATTTGCTTTCCTGCAACATCTGCCCTACCCATTTCCAACTGTTTAATCCCTGGATTAACCCTCTTCATCATGCCAAATATCTGATTTCGAAAGCTCTCTATATTGGCATTATCTACTTCTCCATCCATGTAATTAAACATAATATTTATTGATCCTGTTTCGTCCGTAAGAATGGTTTCTGGGCGTTGTTCCGAAGGGTATTTTACCTTGGCTATTTCCAGACTCATCGGTACAAAATCCTTGGGAACCATCATGCTAATCTTTTCATTTGCCAAAGAACGGCGTTCAAAATAAATCCATTTGCCTAATATTCGGATTCCTGTGTCAATCGTGCGTTCCTCTGAATCCACTTTGGTTACAGATTGAACCGTTTCTTGACTGCCTGCTCTCTCCCCTGCCCCTTCGGATTGGTTTATCATGTCCATAATTTGTTCATCAAAAAATTCGTTTTGTTTCATATCTTCCTCCTTAACAATATATACCTTTTACCATTTTATTCTTATATTATAGGATTAAAATGTCATTTTTTCTACAAATATACATTGACAAATTTCGGCATATTTATTTACTTTCCCATTTTAGTTCCAATTTAATTGCTTTTTTCTTTGAGAAACGACACAAAAAAGGCGATATCAATTTGAATTTTATTTCAAATTGATATCGCCTTTTTAGCCTAATATCCTCTCTACCACATTCTCTAACTGCTGTGCACTCTCACCAAGCATACGGATTACAACATCTCCACTCGCTATTCTTGTAATCCCAGCTGTAAAATTATCTAACTTCGCAAATTCCTCCCGAACTTGTTCTATCCACTCTGTTGTGCAATTGCAATGAAACAGTAACACATTTGCCTGATGGGAATACCCCTCATAGAATCCCATCTTCTCCATAGGAAATCGCGATGGTTCATATAACGTATTATCTCTATAAATCAATTGATCTTGCACATATATGTGTACTTGATTTTTATAACGTCGATACTGAAATCGCTCTCCTCTTGCCTCACGTCCGCAAGATAAGATTTCTACCATGGAAAACTTTGATGTCTTATCTTCCAGATATACATTTGTTGTACTTTCAAAAGCAGATTCGGCAAATGGTATCGTAGGTAGGGGATTGTATTTTAGATAGGCATTCTTACTAACCTGTAAATGTGTTTCTCTCGTCGCATGAGAATGCTCCATCTTGTGAATCTTTTCATACGACTGGGAAAGCATCTCCATCTTAGCGCCTTCCTCCACCTGAATCTCTAGCTTCTGCATATCCCCTTCCATAATTCCAGCCGATGCCGTTAGAAGCATTACTTGCATCTCATCTTTTTTATAAAAAGGACTCATAATTTTAAATGGTGCGGTAAAGAAACAATCTGCTACCATCGTCTTCTCCCCTTGCTTGCAGGCACGTAAACGGACTTCAGATATTTTACCATATTGGTTTTTCTTCTCTTCTAACTGCTCCATAAGTCCCCTCCTATCTACATTTGCACCTATATGTCATTATTGCTCATATATAATGTTCACAGCCACTACATACCTTCTAACAACACATCTTCTTTAATCCACTGAATCACTTGATCAACGCCCTCATTTCCACGAATATTCGTAAACAGGAATGGTCGTTCCCCACGCATTTTCTTGGAATCACGCTCCATTACAGACAAATCTGCTCCAACGTAAGGGGCTAAGTCAATCTTATTAATAACAAGCAAATCCGACCTTGTAATTCCCGGCCCCCCCTTTCTTGGTATCTTATCTCCTTCTGCAACATCAATAACAAATATAGTGGCATCTACTAATTCTGGGCTAAATGTAGCCGAAAGATTATCTCCACCACTTTCAATAAAGAGTAATTCCAAGTCTGGAAATCTCTCCAACATCTCATCAACCGCTTCTAGATTCATAGAGGCATCTTCACGAATTGCTGTATGAGGACACCCTCCTGTTTCAACTCCAATAATTCTCTCTCTTGGAAGAATGCTGTTTTTACACAAAAATTCTGCATCTTCCTTTGTATAGATGTCATTTGTGATTACTCCTACGCTATATTCTTTGGTAAGCGTTCTTGTTAAAATCTCAATTAATGCAGTCTTTCCAGAACCAACTGGACCTGCCACTCCGATTTTCGTATAAGACATATTCATTCTTCCTTTCTTTTTACACCTGGGTGTGTCTATAAGCTTTCTATAACGATCCAGCGTGTTTCATATTATAGAACAGCAGTGAAAAAGCCATTAAACATATCAAAGTTTTGCATCAAAATGTATAACACACAAGTATGTCAATTGTCTAATCAATTACACCTACGACATATACAACCTTGAATACAACCCTTCATGCTGCATACACCGAATATCAAATGCTGGTATGGACAGACAAAACTCCTCTATCGTTAACTCCTTTACCTGATTTAACGCCAGCTCCATAGCAGGCATGGTTTCTGTTAATAATTTCTGCCCTACTGTTTGGCTAAGTGGAACTGTCTTTACCAAGTTTGTTACCATTGCTGAAGTTTGGGCATACAAGTAATGTTGCATCATCTCTTCATAGTCAATACCAATCGCCGCACA
>JAVBUZ010000085.1:0-14851 GCA_031554725.1 Lachnospiraceae bacterium
TATAACATTTGTTGAAATGTTTGATGATAGCCAGGTAATTAGTACCTCAATGGATGATATTCCTTCCGGTATTGTTATGAATGGAATTACTACAGGGGTTCCATCTGTTTTGCTTGCAGATACATATCGGACTGGATTTGGAATCAAGTATTCAAAAACAAATTCAGATTTGGTGCAAATTGCAATTAAACTTAACTCAATAAATGCTGCAATTAATGGTAGCCAGTATAGAGAAAAGACTTGTAGTGCTTTGACAATACCAAAAGCGAATCAGAGTGCGCTTGATAAAATTTATGACGTTAGTAACTGGGTGACCTTTATTAACCCCAAGGTAGACCTAAGTTATTTTAAAAACGATCCATCATCCCGGGATTTACTAATTATCCATTATAGTGACCAATATAATACAACCTCAAGTGGGTATGATGCTATAACAGTAACGCGAAAATCACGGCAATATCAGAATGTTATTGAAGACTATTTATTTAAGCATGATATACAAGATACAGAAAAAAAATCGCCTGATATTATTAATATGTTTAATGCAATTAATGGAGATTGGCTTTTAAGGCTTCTTTCTAGTAAATCATACTTTCCCAAAGAAAAATTAAGTATTTTATCAGCCATTAAGTATGCAATTCGAAGATTTGAAAGTAACGATATTATTTGGATACCAATTTCGCTAGAAGAAATACTCAGAATTTCTGGTGGTGTAGGGTTACGTCAAAAAGATTCTCTATTTTCAGCTAAAAATCTAGGATTTGAAAATGGAGGAGCTACAAGTGATGATATACTTCTTGTGGGTATTAGAGATTCGGAACGTGTACAGGTTACTTTTTATCCAATTGAAGTAAAAATTGGAAAGAATGATAATGGATATATTGAGAAAGGGATTCAACAAGTATTACATACAAAAGATATTTTCATGAAAACAATTGGATTAGGTAAGGCAAATGATGAAAATATTAAGGTAAGGTTATATAGAAACTTTTTTATGCAACTTGCAGTGACAAATGCTGAGAAGTTATTACTCTACGCAGTAGGAGATGGAACACAGGGGTGGGAAATTGTTACGGATTCTGAATTAAGACAAAAGCTTCTCAATGAGGATTACGAAATTGTGGATTCTCTTATGCCACAGATGGGTAAAGCGGGACTTATATCATTTAAAAAAGATAGCTTAGGAAATAGAGAATTTTGCCATAATGATGTCTTTGTGATAGAAAAAACTGAAAAAGATGGAGTAAATATTTTAACAAAGAAAATTTCAGAAATTGAGATTTTGCAATGTGACATGACTTTTGAAACAAATACAATAGATCATGGTGATAAAATGGCGGTTGAAGATAATATGGAGCAAAAGCAAAATAATTCAACAGCTGAAGATTTACGTATTAAAGATATAGAGGAAGGAATACTTGATGATTTAAATAAAGAGAATGAGACTACCTCGGCAGTTGGTGAAAATAGTGATATTAGCGACATTCAAGTTACAAGAAATATGGAGATAGTATTTGGTGAAAAGCAAGACGTCAATAAACCGTTAATTTGGTATCCAAATGATTCATCTAAAGTCCTTCATACTAATACTGGAATCATTGGAACAATGGGAACAGGAAAAACACAGTTTACGAAATCATTAATTACACAGATTCACCGAGAAGAGGAATACAATCTAAATCAAAAATCAATTGGGATTTTGATTTTTGATTATAAAGGAGATTATAATAAAACCAAGCCTGATTTTCTGGAGGCTACTGATGCTAAAGTTTATTGTTTGGAAGACTTACCATTTAATCCGCTCTCTTTAACGGTAACCGAAAATTCAAAACCAAGATTACCATTGCATACTGCAAATGGACTTAAAGAAACTATAAGTACTGCATTTGGATTGGGAATAAAGCAAGAGACGTTGTTAAGAGATATAATAATGGAAGCGTATGCGAAATATGGAATAATAGTAAATGATTCAAGCACTTGGTCAAAACAGGCTCCGACACTTCAAGATGTATACAATATTTATATTCAAAGAGATGATCTTAAAGAAGATAGTCTATATGCTGCCTTTAGTAATCTGATAGATTTTGAGATTTTTGAACCAGAAGGTGAAAAAACAAAGAGTCTGTTTGATATTATTGATGGGGTAACTGTAATTGATCTTTCCGGATATGATGTCGGCATTCAAAATTTGGTTGTTGCAATTACTTTGGATTTATTCTATATGCAGATGCAGTCATATGGGCATAGTAATATAAATGGAAATATTAGACAGCTTAACAAAATGATTTTGGTAGACGAAGCCGATAATTTTCTTTCCCAAGATTTTTCTTCTTTAAAGAAGATTCTTAAGGAAGGTCGAGAATTTGGGGTTGGTACTATTCTGTCTACACAGCTGCTAAGTCATTTTTCGACTGGTGATAACGAGTATGCAAACTACATATTAACATGGGTAATTCACAACGTATCTGACTTAAGTATGAAAGATATAAAATATATCTTTAACACACAAAGTAAATCTGAGGAAGAGTACTTATTTAACCAAATCAAAAATCTGGCAAAACATCATAGCGTAGTCAAGATGGGTGACAGTAGTAATGCGATTACTATTAGAGATAAAGCCTTTTGGGAACTAAATAAATATTGTGAATAGCGCTGAATTTTTTGACCCCTCACGGGTAAACTTCCTAAGTGCCATTCACATATGGTCAACAATGAAATGCATGAAGTGAAAAAGTAATAAAAGTTAAGACTTGAGGTAAATAAACAACAAAAAGCAACAGCCCACAACGGTCTGTTGCTTTTTCGCGTCCAAAATTAAAAGGAGACCACACATGATTATAAAGAAATCAAACATTATTTTAGCCGAAGACTACTCAAATGTCTTGGTAGAAGACTTCGTAAAATACTATCCAAGTCTTAAAAAATTATCAACGCCTAAGGATACAGAGAAACTTATGAATGATGTATTCCATCTTTCAGAGCAAGCAGAGGAGTATGTATATTTGATTGCAATGACAGCGAAATGCAGGCCGATTAGCTTCTTTGAGGTGGCACACGGAACCTGCACCGCATCATTAGTTGGAACAAGAGAAATCTTTGTTCGGGCACTTCTTTGTGGGGCTGTAAATTTAATCCTAATTCACAATCACCCCAGTGGTTTACCCCAGCCATCAAGAGAAGACATCGAAATTACAAAGCAGCTTAAGGAAGCATCTAGACTCTTAGGAGTGCAGCTATGCGACCACATCATTATAGGGAAAGAGGGATATTATAGCTTTGCGGAAAACAAAGAGGAACACCATTTCATGTAGAAATGCATCTACGATGCCGAGGTCAGTAGAAACGCAGGGAGTTAGAATATAGTAATCCTGTGTGGAAAGGAGCATAGATGAGTGTCGCAAAGATTCGCTTAGGGAAAAGGCTAGAACGTATAAAGGAAGGATATGCCAGCGACATAGCTTTCTATTTTGCGGCAATTAGGGCATGGATGAATGCACCTATAGTCAGCTATTTGGGAAACTACGATAAGGAGCGTAAAAGACTCTATGAGTTAATGGCAATATCCCCTCAAAAGGGAAATGAACTATTGTATTGGGAAGTGGCAGTTGCAGTGAGTATTATGTGGAAAAGTGCCGAGAATAAGGCTTCCGCGGTGGAAATGATGAATATTTTAGCATTGCCATTTAGGCGCTGCTATGATGAAAGGATGCGGAAAGTATGAAAAAGGTATCGCTTGAAGAAAGATTACAAAGAGTACCGATGAGTGTTGGAAGCGAACTTTCAGCATTTGAGATATTCTTTGATGACTTCTATTTTAATCTATCTGAACTAAGTGGAGATGATTACTACAAGTCACTGTATGAAGACGTGATTTCTAAGTATAAGAACTCTAAAAAGAGAGAACCTTTTCTTTTCGAAATGGTACCAATTGCAGAAGAACTTATGGCGGATGAGAAGAACAAACTACTATTTCAAATGCTTATCGAACCCTTTGCACGATTTAAGGAGAGCGAGATAGAAAAAGACAAAAGAAAAGGAAATGTAAAGGATGAATAACAATTATTTTATCCCTGCAGTTATTAGAGAGACAAGCGCGGGATTAGAGCATTGCTAGATAATATGCTATGTAAACTCTTAACAGCCGCATAAGGATAGTTTGTATCGGTATGACAGACAACATAAATCCTTATGAAAAAATATATGACCCGATTTGGGGAAGTATATCATTACGTGATTTAAAAAGTTTGGCCAATAATATTCCTTAGCCAAACAGTCATAACCCCTTCGAATACTTCATACAATGTAAAAAAGTATTCTGAGGGGATTTCTTTTGAAAGATTATATTGAAGAGCGTGCCATTAGCATTGCTAATTATATTATTGATTACAATGCCACAGTAAGACAGACTGCAAAAGCATTTGGGGTGAGTAAAAGCACGGTACATAAAGATGTTACAGAGCGTCTTATGCAGATTAATCCCACACTTGCAAAGCAAGCCAGAAGGGTGTTGGATGTTAATAAATCAGAGCGTCATATCCGCGGTGGGCTGGCTACTAGGGAAAAATATTTACACCAGCATTAACCCAGGAAAACGTATATAAAGAAGAGCATTTAAATCATGATGGAAGCATGTGATTTAGAGGGCTCTTTTTTTATTTCATAGGAGGAAAAATCTTGCCCGTGTAAAATGTTAGAGTAATGATTTTCTATGATATAAAAAGCTTTGTGGGGATTGCAATGTGGCGGTATAGAAGATGCTGCTAACGCAACCCTCCGTAGGCGGAGAATCTCGCTAGTGAGATTCTTTCTTATGGACATTTTTTTGACTTAGGACTAGAATAACATTTAGGGCAAATTATGAAAGAGCAAAAGATAGAAAGAAGGAAGACTATGTTGTATTCCAACAAAGATTTAAGAAAACTGATTATTCCCTTAGTATTAGAGCAATTTCTCTCGCTCGTAGTTGGACTTGCCGATACCATAATGGTGGCAAGTGTAGGAGAAGCCGCAGTATCAGGGGTTTCTTTAGTAGATACCGTGAATGTTTTGGTTATTAATATATTTGTGGCATTTGGAACAGGCGGTGCCGTTGTTGCAGGACATTTCTTAGGACAAAAGGATAATGAAAAAGCAAGCCGCGCGGCATGGCAGGCAAATATGTTTGCGACCCTAATAGCAATTATTGTAAGTATCTTATTTGTAACCTTTCATAATCAAATAATGCACCTGATATTCGGACAAGTAGAGGCAGAGGTTATGCGAAATGCAAAATCATACCTTGTAATAACAGCAATTTCTATAGCGCCACTAGCTATTTATAATTCTTGCGCGGCCCTCTTTAGAGCTATGGGAAATGCCAAGGTAACCTTGTGGATTTCTATGATTATGAATCTTATCAATATCATAGGAAATGCTTTTTTTATTTATGTTGCAGGTTGGGGAACTGCAGGTGCGGCAACTTCGACTACTATTTCAAGGTTTATTGCAGCCGCGATTATTTTTGCATTAATGTTCCAAAAGAAGAGAATAATTAACTTTAGTGGAAGATTTACTCTGCGTTTTGACTTTGAACTAATTAAAAAGATTTTATATATAGGCATTCCAAATAGCTTAGAAAATAGCTTGTTCCAAGTGGGAAAGATACTGACCATCAGCATGGTGTCTACCTATGGAACCTATGCCATTGCCGCCAATGCTGTATGCAATACCTTAGCGGCCTTTAATGTTCTACCAGGACTTGCGATAAATAGTGCATTACTGGCCATAGTCTCTGTGTGCATCGGTGCAGGCGCAATTGACCAGGCAAGAGCCTATACAAAGAAACTCATGAAAATAGCCATTGCCTTTTTATTTATAATGTCTCTAATTGTTATATTTGGAGCAAGATGGATTATCGGATTCTACAACCTAAGTCCAGAAGCAACCGAAGTGGCGGTAAAGCTGATTACCTACCATGCAATTATGGCTGTATTTTTCTGGATTCCATCATTCTCCTTGCCAAATACCTTTAGGGCAGCAGGCGACGTAGTTTTGCCAGTGGGAATTGCATTATGTTCCATGTGGGTGTTCCGTTTACTTTTCTCATATTTACTTGGTACCAGATTAGGATTTGGAGTAATGGGTGTGTGGATAGCAATGACAATAGACTGGATATTTAGAGCGACTTGCTACACTGCCCGTTTTAGAGGAAAAAAATGGGAAAACGTTATGAATAGAAAGCAAAAAAACGTTTAAACGATAAATTTTCTTTTGACAAGAATATACAATGTCCTTATAATAATAAGGGCAAAAGTGGCAGTGCGTATGTCACCACAGGAGGAAAATATGGAAAGAGAAATGATTGTGGTCCTAGATTTTGGCGGACAATACAACCAGTTGATAGCCAGGCGAGTAAGAGAATGTAATGTATATTGTGAAGTACACCCTTACAACCTAAGGTTGGATGAACTCAAAAAAATGAATCCCAAGGGTATTATTTTTACCGGCGGACCAAATAGTGTATATAAAGAAGATTCACCTGTTTGTAGCATGGATGTTTTTGAACTAGGCATCCCGGTTCTTGGCATTTGCTACGGCTCACAGCTTATGGCACACATGCTAGGTGGAAAGGTGGCAACTGCTCCTGTTAGCGAATACGGCAAAACAGAAGTAGAGGTTGATACGAAATCTGCCCTTTTTAAAAATGTTTCAGACAAAACAATCTGCTGGATGAGTCATACGGATTATATCGAAACAGCTCCTGCAGATTTTACAATTACAGCACACACTCCTGTATGCCCTGTAGCGGCGATGGAAAATGCAGCGAAGAAATTCTATGCAGTACAATACCATCCGGAAGTTATGCATACACAGGAAGGCATCAAGATGCTCCAAAATTTTGTTATGGATGTATGCGAATGCAGCGGTGACTGGAAGATGGATTCCTTCGTGGAAAGCAGCATCAAAGCAATCCGTGAAAAGGTTGGCGATGGCAAGGTGCTTTGCGCTTTATCAGGTGGTGTGGATTCTTCTGTGGCAGCAGTTATGCTTTCAAAGGCAGTTGGTAAACAACTTACCTGCGTATTTGTAGATCACGGTCTCCTTCGTAAAAATGAAGGCGACGAGGTAGAGGCAGTATTTGGACCAAATGGAAACTATGATTTAAACTTTATCCGCGTGAATGCTCAAGAACGCTACTATGAAAAATTAAAAGGTGCAATTGAGCCAGAAGAAAAACGTAAGATTATAGGTGAAGAATTTATCCGTGTATTTGAAGAAGAAGCGAAGAAAATCGGTGCTGTAGACTACCTCGTGCAGGGAACCATTTATCCTGACGTTATCGAAAGTGGTCTCGGTAAATCAGCAGTCATCAAGAGCCATCATAACGTAGGCGGCTTACCTGACTGTGTTGACTTTAAGGAAATTATTGAACCTCTACGTTTACTATTTAAGGATGAAGTAAGACGTGCAGGACTAGAACTAGGCATTCCAGAATACCTAGTATACAGACAGCCATTCCCGGGCCCAGGCCTTGGAGTTCGTATCATCGGCGAAGTAACCCCTGATAAAGTAAGGATTGTTCAAGAGGCTGACTACATCTACCGCGAGGAAATTGCAAAGGCTGGCATTGATAAAGAACTAGGACAATACTTTGCAGCACTTACCAACATGCGCTCTGTAGGCTGTATGGGAGACGAACGAACCTATGACTACGCAGTTGCACTCCGTGCAGTAACTACCACCGACTTTATGACCGCTGAGTTTGCCGAACTTCCTTGGGAACTCATCGGCACCGTATCTACCAGGATTGTAAATGAAGTGAAGGGTGTTAACCGTGTATTGTATGATTGTACGGGGAAACCACCAGGGACTATAGAATTCGAATAACAGATAAAAACCAAGAAACCTAGTAAAATCAAGGGTTTCGGGACTTGAAAAATGTTTCTGGTTCTACTCTGGTTCTAAAAAATTATAATACGAATTAAAAGGCTCTTGGAATGAGATTTCCAAGGGCCTTTTTAGGTGAGCAAAAAGCCAGCACTTTGTGCTGACCTTTGAATTAATTTCTTATTGAATTTCAACATTATCAATTCCATGTCGAAGAAGAAGGCATATAAGCTCATTTCGTGAGTGATTTGTAGCATTAGCTACAGCGTCAATCTCGCTAAGCAATCCTTCTTTTATTCTGATGGTGATGACCTTGCTTCCATCTTCTCCACGTTTTTTTATTATAATCGGTTCGTTATTCATATTTGTACCTCACATTCATATCATGTTGTAATTAATTATACAATTGACTGAAATATGAAAATATAATATAATATGATAGCGATATGTATTACATAAGTATTGCACTGAAATATATAAACCAATATCCAAAGCAGACCCAAGTTGTAGAAATGAAGCTTTTAAATTAAGAACGGATGAGGAGGAGAAAATATATTCTGAAAAATACAGAAAAGAAAATAGCAAAGACAAACAAATGAGCAGTAGTCTTAAAGCTGTGGAAAAGCTCGTAAAAGCAAATGGAGCGCATGTTTTCAACTCACTTGACGACGTTGCTGATTTCATTAACAGTAAAGTATATTACAATATACAAAAGCTGGACTAAAAAATCCAAAGTAAATGACCACTGGGTTGACCAGTGGTTCTATTGAGGTAATAAAAAAGCGTTTAATGAATAAAAACAATTCATAAATAGCTGAAATATAACAAAAATCAAGGAGATTATTATGAAAAGCAAAGCAAGAATTTTAGCCATTTTAATTATGACAACTATTATGATTGGTGGTTGTGGTAAAACAGCAGATACAAAAGATGTAGAAAAAGAAGCTGCTGTAACAACTACTACTGAGAAAGCTAATGTTGAAAAAGCAAACGAAAAAGAAACTGTTGTAAAACCAACTGAAACTGTTGAAACTAAAACAGAAAAAACAATTGTTAACTACTATGTCAATGATGAAAACCCACCAAAGTCATTCCAATTAATCACAACATTAACCGACTGGAAACGTGATAATAGTGGCAATAAAGTTCCTGATGATGATACAAAATATGAAGATACTTACTATCTTTGCGTAAATGCATATCCATCAGATGGTGGTCCAACACAATATGTATTCAAAATGTTTGTATATCACTTATATGGTGAAGGTTATGCAAACAAGGGTGAATGTGAAAAATATGTATTTTCGCCAGACAGCACCACATATGATGATATTTGCACATGGTACTTACAACTTAGCAAAGCTCAATGTAAAGACACTATGTTTACACCATTAGTTGAAGGTGTCGATTATATGTGTGATATTTCAGATAATGGAACAGAGACTTACAGAATTATCAATGAATCAATTATATATAGTAATATAAACATTCATCAAACGGTTGCAGGTATAATGTCAATTGGTCAAACGCTTGAACCAGATGCTATCGAAACAGTAATGAACGCTGATGGTAGCTCATCTTATTACCCATATGATTCTGGCTCAAACTGGTCAAAAACAATCGACTCTTGGCTTGAAGAATACTTGTATGTTGTAGCTCAGTGCTTCGATAACAATATCAAGTACGACTAATATCGTCATACAGGAGGTATGTCCATGTTAAATGGAAAACTCACTCAAAAAGATATTACACAGCATTGCACAACACATGTTTGCAACTCACATAGTTGCAAATATATGACTGATTACTGTCACATCAGAGAACATGCAACAGACGCCTGTCAGGAATGTGACAAGAATTGCAAAGGCTGCAAAAACTATGTATAAATAACAAATACCACTCGACTTTGGACACAATCCAAATGTTAGGGTGGTATTTTTTTAATATTACGCAGATTTTCTTAAATAATCATCTGTTACAGATAATAACTTCTCGAACCGCTCTTTGTGTGGATAAGTAGTGACAGCACTGATATCAGTTATGTATGAACTTATCATAGCTGATTTTGTTGCGTAAAAACATGAAGAGTAATCAAGATACAAAGAAAAATTATTTTTCCAAAACAGAACGAATAATAACGTACTTGTATTCGATTTCTTTTAACAAAATGTATTGCGAAAGAGGTACCTGAATCATATTTTCATCGTCAGAAGGGGTTATGGATGGAATCGTTTCATTTTCCATAGCATTTCTAATTTCTTCACCATATTTTTGAACCCACCGAAATAATGAGTTTTTGGAAAGCCCATGTGATTTGGCATATTTTTTATATCCTATTCCTGATTGAAAATAACCTAGCACCATTTCTTTACGGTACTCATCGGTATAGGCTGCATAGTATTTTGGTTGTGTATTTATAGTATTCATTGTTATCATACCTCCTCTGTAACTGTCTTCATTATATCAAATTATGCCTAACGGGTCTATTGACATAACAGACGAAAAAACCAGTGTTTTCAAGGGTTTGAGGATTTTTGAGAAAGAAAAATCTGCTCATATATGAGTGGATTATTTTTTTGCGAAAATTTAGAAATCAGAATTCATTGTGCATATTGCACAAACCAATTTATTTACTGAAAAATAGCTGTTTATAGCTGTATCAAAGAAAGGAAGTGACACTTATATATGAATGTGTACGAAATCATTACAAAGAGAATTGTTGATAGGATTGATGAAGCGAAAGAGTCAGGCAAGCCTTTTTACTGGGTAAAACCTTGGAGCGGTGGCGCACCGTTTGCGGTAAACTACACAACTGGCAAGGCATACAGGGGAATCAATCGAATGATATTAGAGGCGGGGGAGTATATTACTTTCAATGCTCTTCAAGATTACAGGAAGACACAGCCTGAAGATGCTTCTATATACGTGAAACAGGGTTCGCACAAGATGCCTGTTTTTTATTACAGTACATTTGATAAAAAAGATGATGCTGGAAATCCTGTTTTGAACGAATATGGCGAGCAGGAGAAGGGAAGCTTTTTAAGATTCTATCAGGTATTTCATATTGAGGACATAGGTGGTATCCATTCTCATTTTCCAGCTGTAAAGATGGCAAAGACAAGCACTAAGCAGACTAAATTGCTGGACAAATATATTGATGCATATTCTAAAGCGGAACATCTCGCCATCGACATAGTCGAGGATGGCGCAAATTGCTTCTACGATGCATCAAACAATATGGTCAGAGTGCCAAATAAGGCAGGATTTACATCTACCTACACATATTATAGCTCTGTGCTTCATGAGCTGATGCACAGCACTGCAAAGGGTGTAGAACGCTATATTGGTAAGAGTTTTGGCAGTGACCCCTATAGTAGGGAAGAGCTTGTAGCACAGATTGGTAGCCAAATGCTGTTAGCGCATTTTCAGATTGCGTATGATGAGAAGGAGCTTAATAATGATGTAGCCTATATTGATGGTTGGGCATCAAAATTGCAGGAGAGTAAGCAGGAAATAGCGAAAGCTGCTGCGCAGGCTGAAAAGGCGATGCAGTATTTTCTTGATACTGCTGAAAGTCATATGGCGAGTAAAGCAAAGAAGAAAACAGCATAAACAAATATCGAGCGCGGGCTGATACTTGAAAGAAGGTGTCAGCCTTTTAAAGTGTCTTGATGAGCATCAGTAGGATGCTTCAATAGATAAAATGTCATAAGCAACAGCACATAAAATAATTTTGGAAAGGGGGATGCAGATGGCAAAAGAATTACCCGATGGATTTGTCCATACAGAAGTATCACCGTTTGATGAAGATTTCGAAGATTGGGATGAAGAAGACTTTGATGCAGAACCAAGAATAGTTGATGACCCAAGGCGAATATATGAGTTTTTACGCTCGAAGGTCTATAAGCAAGATGAAGCCTGTAAACAAGCTGCCATTATTTTGTACAATCATACTCATGGCAGACCTTCACGTAATCTCTTTTGCGGACCATCGGGCTCGGGAAAGACGTACGTGTGGCAAATCATACGTGAAGAGCTATATCCATATGTGATTATTGCAAATGCTGCGGATATGAGTAAATCGGGGTTCATAGGAAAAAACAAGGTCAGCTCTCCGCTATATGAGATAGAAGAGCCAGAAGAAGATTATATCATTGTTTATGATGAGATAGATAAACTCGTAGCTCCGCTGTTTGTATCGGGAGGAGAGAATGTCTCGAGCAGTATTCAAGCGGAACTGTTGGCTTTGATATACCCATCATCTCCACGAATACGTCTTCATGTACATGCAGGTGAAGAAATAAAATTGACGATTAAGAACTACAGTTGGATTTTTTGTGGTAGCTTTGCTATGGCAGCGGAAAATATTGCGGATGGCAAACGCAAGCATTCATCTGGAATTGGCTTTGGTGCAACTAAAACAGAAGCAAATGCATTCGATGAAGAACTTACGATGACTGATATCATAGATTTTGGTATGATTCCAGAGTTTGCTTCCAGAATCACAAGATTGGTTAATCTTAGACCAATGGGAGTAGAAGACTATCATTTTCTAATAAACGAGTTTGAAAACAGTCCTATAAAAGTATTGGAAGCTATTTATAATTTTCCAGATGGCTATATTATGCAAAACATCATCAGTAATGAGAAACTGGATGAAATTGCGACAAATACATATGAGAGTGGTCTTGGCGTTCGTAATGCATACTCTCAAATACAGCAGATGATAGATAACTATATATTTGACAATTTTAATGAATTAACATTTTAGAAAGAAGAGGAAAAACACTATGGCAACAATAGACGGTATTATCGAGAAAATAAGAGAAACAAATCCAGAGATTCAGCCTGTTCCACAGACTGTTGTTAAAAATACAATTGCAATGCAGGGATTGTGCATGAAGAAGGAGGGAAGCAGTATTGCACCTTGTATCTACATTGATGAGATACTTGCTTCAGATATCAGTGACGAGGAGGCTGCTGCGCAGATCCTCGAAATATATAATCAAGCTGATATGGATATAGACCCTTTAATCTTCATGGATAAGGAGTTCGTGCTGAATAACATATACCTCGGATTACAACGCAAGGATGATGATTGTAAGTACCTTACACGAGAAAGTCCTTGGGATGGAATTATAGCATATATGTACATTCGTAGTGAAGCAGAAGATGGTTCTGGCTGTTCGGTGAAGGTTACTGAAAGAATACTTGAGTGCGCTGGCATTGATGTGAGTCTTGCTTGGAGTACGGCAGAGAAAGCAACTTGTAGTGAAATCGATATTAAGTCATTGCTGGAGATATTTGGTGAGCTTGATGATTTAGGTATAGATGTGGATGAGGATATGGACAAGGAAAGCTGTGAGCCTCCACTCTACGTGGCATCAAATAGAATCAGACTTAATGGAGCGGCAGTTGCTCTAAACGAGGAGTATATTAAAAACTGGGCGGAAGAGCACTCATATAATAAAATAGTGCTTATATTCTCTTCCGTTCATGAAGTATTGATTCTTCCAGCAGATGACAACACTGATTTAAATAAAATCAGTGCAATGATTCAAGATGTAAATAATACTCAGGTTAAAGCAGTGGAGCAATTAGCTGATAGAGCCTACATTATTAATTTTGATACAGACACATCTACAATATAATCGCTTACCCGATACAGAGCATTTTATGCTTGTGTATCGGGTATTTTTTTACAGAGAGGAAAGACTATGCTGAGAATTAAGCTTGAACAAAATACTGATGGTGAAATACAGGTGAAGTTGTTGCCTGAGAGCGCAGAAGAGATACGCAGGGTTGAGGCTATATTAAATGAAATTGATATTGAGAATCCGATAATCACGTACATGGAAAATCAAACAGAGGATAATCCTGCTAAAGTAGATGTTAATTCGCTTGAATATTATTGTGGAAAAAGTGGGTGGACAACTAAAAATGATATGATGTATTCAACGGTTAATGCATTGGTAGTCTTGCAGAATTTGCTTACATGTCTAATACAGCAGAAAAGGGAAAATAAAAAGCTTGAGGAGAATGCTTTTAATAAAAAGGTATATTTTACTCCGTGCTTTGATTTCGAGGATGATGCTATCGAATTGTTTAGTCTTGGTTACACGCTTGAATTTGATAAGATGGTTCTTACAGAGTGTATGATTGAGTGTAATCATATATTTACATGTGGGGAAGAGTTGACGGATAAAGAGCAGAAATTTGTTGAAATGATATGGAAAGGGCAGGAGCAAGTCAGTGTATGGGAATTGATTAAGATTTTGATGGAAATGCTGTGGGAATATTATAATAATACATAAAAAAGAATGATAAGGTGGTATGTCGGCTATAGGCTGATACATCACCTTATTTTTTTGTTACACAAAAAAGGTGACAGTGATATATTTGAAAATGGAAAACGAAGCAGCACAAAGCCTTGCTACTTCAGGGGTTGAACGTGTTTGTTACTATTGTTACACTTTTTTAAAAGTTTATTTATATATAGATATAAGTAATATAGATATTACCTGATACATAAAAAAACCTTAGGAGTAAGTTAAATAATAGAGTAACAAAAGTAACATTATATAAAAAATAAGATAAAGACATTGATATATCAAGGTTTTTCTTGTGTAGCGATTAAAAAATAGTGTAGCAAAATCCGTTATTATAGTAGCGGTTTGCTCTAAAAGTGTGATGATTTATCTTAAAAATGTAACATCTTATCTGCATATTCATATTTGTGTACAGAAAGATATTGCCCTTTGCTCTTTTATATACTTGTATTAGCGTTTTAAGCACCCTACAAGGCTTTTTAATTCTTCTTCTGTAATAATATTTAGAATGCACCAAAGTCTCTTAAGACGGCTAAAAGAGTGATTTACAATTGATTTGAGTCATCTAGCAAGGAGCCGAGAAAAAATCGACAAAAAACGGATTTAGAGAATAATTAATAAAAATATGTTTACAATATAAATAAATAAAGATATAA
>JAVBUZ010000260.1:0-24736 GCA_031554725.1 Lachnospiraceae bacterium
AAATCAAGTTTTTTCTTCTAATGAATGGATGAATCATGAATTATAAGAATACAACCACAGAACATGTATCTGGTGCTGATCAAATTCAGATTTTAGAGGGTTTGGAAGCAGTTAGAAAAAGACCTGGTATGTATATTGGTACAACATCATCAAGAGGTCTTCACCACCTTGTTTATGAAATTGTTGATAATGCTGTAGATGAAGCACTTGCAGGATATTGCGATACCATAGATGTAATAATTAACGAAGATAATTCTATTACTGTTATTGATAATGGACGTGGTATTCCTGTTGGTATTAATCATAAAGCTGGTATTCCTGCTGTAGAAGTAGTTTTTACTATCTTACATGCAGGTGGTAAGTTCGGCGGTGGAGGATATAAAGTATCTGGAGGTCTTCATGGCGTTGGTGCTTCTGTTGTTAATGCTTTATCTAACTGGTTAGAGGTAGAAATATGCCAAGATGGAAAAGTATATAAACAAAGATATGAAAAAGGTCATGCATCATATAGCTTAAAAGAAATTGGAACATGCCCAATTGAAAAAACAGGTACAACAGTAACTTTTTTACCAGATGAAACTATTTTTACTGAGACTACAGAGTATGAATTTGATGTTTTAAAAAGAAGACTTCGTGAAATGGCCTTTTTAACAAAAGGCTTACGTATTATACTTCGTGATTCTAGAATGGAAGAAGAAGTAACATTAGAATCAAATGAGAATGCTCAGATTAATGAATTATTGGAAAGAGCTTCTGCAGATGAAAAAAATGAAAATATTGTTGAAGTAGAACAAAAACAAGATATAGTAAGTGAAATAAAGGCTGCTGAAAAAGAAAGTAATACAAAAACGGGTGGTAGAATAGGCTCTACACATACCATAAATCTAGAAAATGGCAAAAAGCAAAAAGTAATTGAGTTTTATTACGAAGGTGGAATTAAAGAGTTTGTTAACTACCTAAATAAAAGTAAAACGCCATTATATGATCACATTTTATATTTTGAAGGTGAGAAAAATCATGTATATGTTGAAGTTGCTTTTCAACATAATGATTCTTATAACGAAAGCGTATTTAGTTTTGTTAATAATATTAATACTCCAGAAGGTGGTACTCATTTACAAGGATTCCGTAATTCGATTACGAAAACCTTTAATGATTATGCACGTGGGGCTAAATTATTAAAAGATAACGAAGCTAACTTATCTGGTGAGGATATCAGAGAAGGCTTAACTGCAATTGTAAGTGTTAAGATTGAAGATCCTCAGTTTGAAGGTCAAACAAAACAAAAGCTTGGAAATTCAGAGGCAAGAGGTGCTGTTGATAATATAGTTTCTGAACATCTTACTTATTTCTTAGAATTAAATCCATCTGTTGCAAAAACAATTTGTGAAAAATCTATTTTGGCTCAGCGTGCAAGAGAAGCAGCTAGAAAAGCAAGGGATTTAACTAGAAGAAAAACTGCATTAGAAGGAATGGCACTTCCTGGAAAGCTTGCAGATTGTTCGGACAAAGACCCTAAAAATTGCGAAATCTACATTGTAGAAGGTGATTCCGCTGGTGGAAGTGCGAAAACAGCACGTTCTCGTGCAACGCAGGCAATTTTACCACTTCGTGGAAAGATTTTAAATGTAGAAAAAGCAAGACTTGATAAGATATATGCTAGTGATACTATTAAATCTATGATTACTGCATTTGGTACAGGTATTCATGAGGATTTTGATATATCAAAGCTTCGTTACAATAAAATTATACTTATGGCTGATGCCGACGTAGATGGTGCACATATTTGTACTTTACTTTTAACGTTCCTTTATCGTTTTATGCCTGAGCTTATTAGACAGGGACATGTTTATTTAGCAAAACCACCTCTATACAAGTTAGAAAAAAGTAAAAAAGTTTGGTATGCATATAGTGATGAAGAGCTAGAAACTATCCTTGCAGAAGTAGGACGTGATCAAAATAATAAGATACAGCGTTACAAAGGTCTTGGAGAAATGGATGCAGAACAGCTTTGGGAAACAACTATGGATCCAGAACGTCGTATTTTAATGCAGGTTAATATCGATGAGGAAACAGAATCTGAGATAGATTTGACTTTTACAACCCTTATGGGAGATAAAGTAGAACCAAGACGTGAATTTATTGAAGAAAATGCTAGATACGTTAAAAATTTAGATATTTAATAACTGCAATTTACTTCGTAGAATATTTTATTTTACGAAGAATGGAGGCTAATCGTAAAAATGGATGATCAAATTTTTGATAAAAATGGAGAAAATGAAGTAGATAAGATTCAAGTAGTAGATTTAAAGGAAAGAATGGAAACCTTTTATATTGACTACGCAATGAGTGTTATTGCAGCTCGTGCTCTTCCAGATGTTAGAGATGGTTTAAAACCTGTACAAAGAAGAGTTCTTTACTCCATGATTGAGTTAAATAACGGTCCTGACAAGCCACATCGTAAAAGTGCACGTATTGTCGGTGATACCATGGGTAAATACCACCCTCACGGTGATAGTTCTATTTATGGTGCCTTAGTAAATATGGCACAGGATTGGACTACCAGATATCCTTTGGTAGATGGACATGGTAACTTTGGTTCCATGGATGGTGATGGTGCCGCTGCTATGCGTTATACCGAAGCAAGACTTTCTAAAATATCAATGGAGCTTTTAAGTGATATTAATAAAGATACCGTTGATTTTATTCCGAACTTTGATGATACAGAAAAAGAACCTGTTGTATTACCTAGCCGTTATCCTAATCTTTTAGTAAATGGAACAACTGGTATTGCAGTAGGTATGGCTACCAATATTCCACCTCATAATCTTCGTGAAGTAGTTGGAGCAGTAGTTAAAATTATTGATAATAAAGTTAATGAAGACAGAAATACTAGCATTGAAGAAATATTAGATATTATTAAGGCGCCAGATTTCCCTACAGGCGGTCTAATTTTGGGTACCCACGGAAGCGAAGAAGCATATAGGACTGGACGTGGAAAGGTAAGAGTTCGTGCTGTTACAGATATTGAAACTCTACCAAATGGTAAATCTCAGATTATTGTTACAGAATTACCTTACATGGTTAATAAAGCAAACTTAATTATTAAGATTGCTGAATTAGTTAAACTTAAAAAAATTGATGGAATCACAGACATTCGTGACGAATCTAACCGTGAAGGTGTTCGTGTGGTTATTGAACTACGTCGTGATGCCAACGCCAATGTTATTTTAAATCAATTATACAAGCACACACAGCTACAGGATACCTTTGGCGTTATTATGCTTGCACTTGTTAATAATGAACCTAAAGTTATGAATGTTCTTGATATGTTGAAATACTACCTAGCTCATCAGGTAGAGGTTGTAACAAGAAGAACAAAATATGACTTAAATAAAGCAGAAGAAAGGGATCATATTTTACAGGGTCTTTTAAAAGCTTTAGATTTTATTGATGAAGTAATCAGTATTATTAGGGGAAGTCAAAATACTCAAATAGCAAAAGAAAAATTAATTGAGCGTTTTGAACTTTCAGAGATTCAGGCTCAAGCTATCGTTGATATGCGTTTACGTGCATTAACTGGTTTGGAAAGAGAAAAATTAGAAAACGAGCACAATGAATTACAGATAAAAATTGCAGAATTAAAAGCAATTTTAGCTGATGAAAAATTACTTCTTGGTGTTATTAGGGAAGAAATTATAATTATAGCTGAAAAATTTGGTGATGATAGACGTAGTAAAATTGGCTTTGATGAATTTGATATATCTATGGAGGATTTGATTCCAAGAGGAAATGCTGTAATTGCTATGACCAGATTGGGATATATCAAACGAATGACTGTAGATAATTTTAAATCTCAGAATCGTGGTGGCAAGGGTATTATTGGTATGCAGACCATTGATGAGGATTATATTGAAGACTTATTAATGACTACTACTCACCATTATTTGAATTTCTTTACAAACTTTGGCCGTGTATATCGTCTGAAAGCTTATGAGATTCCAGAAGCAGGAAGAACGGCAAGAGGAACGGCAGTTATAAATCTTCTACAGCTTAATCCAGGAGAGAAGATTACCGCGATGATACCTATTAAAGATTATGATGAAAGCAAAAATCTTTTTATGGTAACAAAAAAAGGTATTGTAAAGAAAACCTCTATTATGGAATATAGTAATGTTCGTAAGAATGGGTTAACTGCTATCAATATTAGAGAAGATGATGAGTTGATAGAAGTTAAGAGTACCGACAAAGATAGTGAAATTTTCCTTGTGACAAAGCATGGTATGTGTATTCGTTTTAAAGAAACTGATGTACGTCCTACCGGTCGTGCATCTATGGGTGTTATTGGTATGAACCTCAATGATGGGGACGAAATCGTAGGTATGCAGTTACAAAGCCAAGGAGAGTCTTTACTGATTGTATCTGAAAATGGTCTTGGAAAGAGAACATTTATTGATGAATTTACTATCCAGAAACGTGGTGGTAAAGGTGTTAAATGCTATAAGATTACTGAAAAAACTGGAGATGTAGTAGGGTTTAAATCAGTAAATGATGATAACGAGGTTATGATGATTACTACAGAAGGAATTATTATTCAGCTTCGAGTGGAAGATATTTCCACCTTAGGTAGAATAACTTCAGGAGTAAAAATGATAAATCTTGGGGATGGTATTAAAGTAGCTCAGATTGCTAAGGTAAGGGAAAAGGTTTCTAATGGTGATCAGGAATTTGAAAATATAGATGATGCTTTAGAAGACATACCAGAAGATGAAATGATGGAAGAGGAAATAACCCTTCCAAAAGAAGATGAAGAATAAGTAATAAATAAAACCGCTGATAGAAAATGTTCTGTTAGCGGTTTTTGATAAGGAGTATATCATATTATGAAGAAACATATTCTTAACATTAAAAACATCTTTTTCTTTAGCTTATTTCTCTTTGTTATTTTTTTATTATGGAAAATAATAACTCCAAAATACGAAGTAGTTAGAAGTGATTTAAACTTTCTTTTTATTGAAGATTTAAAAAATATTGAGGATGAGGAAAATAGTAGCTTATTTTTATCAATGTTTCCCCTGACTACGTTTAATGAAGAGGATTTTAATCATTATAGGGCTTTACCAACAACAAAGACTTCTTATTGTTTTAGAAATTTAATTGATTTAGATTATTTTTTAAAAAGTAGGGTTATAGAAGATTCTTCTTTAACAAATGTATATTTTGGAATTGATCCATATAAAATTGCTGAATATTATGAATTTGATGAATATAAATATATGGATGCAGTTGATAGATCAATTGTAAATTGGGTTAGTTACAATTCAGGTACATCCTTTCAGATTTTATTACCCTTTAATTCCTTAAAAAATTGGTGTAGTTATTCCGATGAGTATGTAGAAAAAATTATCGAGGCCTATCGAAATATTGTTATTTTATTAGATGAGCAACCCAATATTACAATTGACTTTTTAGGAAATGAAGAGTGGTTAATTGCAAATCCAAAAAATTATATAAAATATAATCAATGTGGTGAGGATATTTCAAATAAAATATTAGCATTTACCTTTCGTGATAATAAATATGAAATAACTAGTGAAAACATAGATGAGAAATTAGAAGAGCTTCAAATATTGATAAATAAAGAAAAGCAAAAACAAGAAGTAATTGATTTATCAAATGTATCCGTAGTTTTCTTAGGAGATAGTATTATTGGAAATTACAGCGGGAGCCTTTCAATTCCGGGAGTTGTTAGTGGACTAAGCAATGCATCGGTATATAACTGCGGTGTTGGGGGTGCAAGTGCAAGCCTGAGAGATAAAGAAGTTTTGAGTTTTCCCGATTATGTTGATATGCTTATAAATAATAAAATGACATTTGAAAATTCAGCTATGGAGCAATCAATTAGTGATTTTAATAAAAATAAATATGAGAAACTTTGCTTTATAATTAATTATGGATTAAATGATTATTTTGATGGACAAAAAGTATCATCCTCCGACCCATATGATATAAAAACCTATAGTGGTGCACTACGAGTAGGAATTTCAAAATTAAAAGAAAATTACCCAGAGGCAGAAATCATTTTGATGACGCCAAGCTTTTGTGTATATTTTGATAGTGGAGCAGAAAAAATGGGAGAAAAAGGCGGTATTTTAACAGATTATGTTGATACTGTAGTTTCCTTATCAGAAGAAATGTCAGTGCATTATATAAATAGCTATTTGGATTTAGGAGTTAATTTTGATAATTTTAAAGAATATTTAGATGATGGATGTCACTTTAATGAAAAGGGAAGATTTATGATGGGGAAATTAATGGTTCAAAAGCTAGTAGAAATACAAGAAAAAAAGTAATGTCAAATTATAGAAGGGGCTGTCACAAAAATTACTTTTGGTGACAGCCCCTTTAACTCATTGTTACATACTAAAAATCTTAAGATCTGTTTCCTCAACATCACCAGTTGATCTAATGACATCACGGAATTTATATAACTGAGAAACAAATCTTTGATATGCACTGTATCCTAAATTGAAGTGTTTTAATGCAGTTTCTCTATCGCCATCTTCTTTTGCGTACCAAGAATCACATGCATGTTTGTGCACTGCTTCGTGCTCAATCATTAATTGACGATATACAGCAGAGCCATTAATACGAGCATCTGTCTGTGCAGCAAGCCATTTTCCTAACTTACATCCTGCAGGATTATTTAACTGTGTTATCTTTAAATGTTCAAAATCGGCTAAGTTATTGTATACACGCCAAATAAAAATCAAATGATCCATTTCAAATACAGTTAACCAGTCTAAGGTGCTTAAATCAGAATTCTTTCTTGCCATATCACTTCTAGCTCTATCAATATCACGGCTGATTCTGTATAAGTGTTCACCAGTGTGTACACACTCTTCTGACAAAACATCATAACTATCAGCAATAGAATCGATAGAAGCTACAAAGGTTTGTGTCAATGCGGATTGATTATTGATTTCATTATAAATATTATCAATAGCATTACTTATAGAATTAATACGCTCATTTGTAATTTCTATTTCTGAAACAGAATGGTGAACACTTTCATTTCCAAGCAATAATTGCTTACTAGTTAAATCTATAGATTTAACTAAAGCATCAATACCATTTCTAATTTCATCTACATATTTAACAACATCCTCAGTAGATTGTGTAGTATTTGCTGAAAGATCTTTAATCTGATTGGCAACAACGGCAAAACCCTTTCCAGCTTCTCCAGCTCTTGCTGCTTCAATAGAAGCATTTAAAGCAAGTAAGCCACTCTTCTGAGCAATCTTTTTAACCATATCAATGATTTCGTTAATTTTAATAGTTTTTTCTTGAAAATCAATAACCTGATCATTAATCAGTTTAATCTGTTCAGAGGATTGGTCAACAATCCGAATGCTTTGTGTCATATTAGCAACACTCTCTTTAGAAGCATTCATTGCCTCATGAGAATTGTCCTGAATCGTTTGAACCGAAGACATAATGTGTTCAATAGATTCTCCTAAATCTTGACTAGAATTACGCATATTGTTAATAGCGGTGGTTTGTGAGTTAACCTGCTCTAACATTTCTTTTATACAAGAACTATCTCCAATTCTTGACATGGAATCATTTAAACGCATAACAAAATTATTGGATGATTTTAAAAAGGATTTAAGAACATTATTATAAACTTGTCCTAATTCAGGATTTTCAAAGGCGGATTCATCTACCATTGTATAATCACCTTCAATTGCTTTTTGCATGCATTCCAAAAGTAGTGTCTGATCTTTTTCATACACATTTGTGGAATTTCTTTTTTTCATATTTAACCTCCTAGAAACATTTTCTACGAAACGATTACACCATATAAAAATATTACCATAAAAATAAAGATATTTCTATATCTACATGTAAACATTCACATAAATATCATAAAAAATATGTAAATGCTTTCAAAAATAGGAACTTAGGATTATCTTATTTGCGTATTTACCAAAAAGAGGGTTTCGATTATAATGAAATTATCTATTTTGAATATGTGGAGGATATTGCATTGAGTGAAAAAATATTAGTTTTAGATATAGATGGAACATTGGCAACTTCAAAAAAGGAAATATCTAAAGAAACTAAAAAGGCCATTTTAGATGTACAGGAAAGAGGCCATCTAGTTATGCTTGCTTCAGGTAGACCGACACCAGGTATGATGAACTATGCAAAAGAACTAGAATTAGAAAAATATGGTGGCTATCTGTTATCCTTTAATGGAGCAAAAATCATTAATTGTAAAACGGGAGAAATTGTATATCAAAATCTTTTACCAAGACATGTTATTCCTAGTCTTTATCGTTTTGCCAAGGATAATGACTGTGGTCTCTTAACTTACTTTGGCGACTATATCGTACTAGGAACTAGAAGTGATGAGTTTGTAGAGATAGAGTCAAACATTAATCAAATGCCAGTAAGGCAGGTAGATGATTTTACTGATTTTGTTGATTTTGATATTAATAAGTGCCTAATGACTGCAGCACCAGAAAAAGCAGAGAAATATGTTAAAATTCTTCAGGAAAAGTATGCAGATGTTTTAAGTGTATACCGTTCGGAGCCGCATTTTATTGAAATTATGCCTAAAAATGTGGATAAAGCAACCTCTTTAGATCGAATGCTTCAAACAGTAGGACTAAAAAGAGAAGATGCGATTTGCTGTGGTGATGGATATAATGATATTTCCATGATTTCTTATGCGGGTGTGGGAGTAGCTATGAAAAATGCGAGAGAAGAAGTAAAAGAAGCAGCAGATTATATTACACCCCGTACCAATGATGAAGATGGTTTAGTGGATGTAATTGAAAATTTCATTTTATAGTATTTACATTTTGCTTATATTATGTTACTTTTTTAACGTATTGTATCTCTTATAAGAGAATGATAACAGGAGGAAAAAAAATGAATAACAAAAAAACTTTCAACATGGTAATGACAGCATTATTTATCGCAATTATTGCTGTTATGACCTTCGTACCAAATGTAGGTTATATTAACCTCATTGTCATTAAGGCAACTTTACTTCATGTACCAGTCATTGTTGGATCTATTGTTTTAGGACCAAAAAATGGGGCTATACTAGGAGGAACGTTCGGTCTTACAAGTCTTATCAAAAATACCCTTGAACCTAGCTTATTATCCTTTGCCTTTTCACCATTTTATTCCGTAGCAGGAATTGGAGGAAATGGATGGAGTCTTGTCATTGCATTAGTACCTAGAATCTTAGTAGGGGTATTACCTTACTTTGTTTATAAAGGTATTGAGAGATTACTAAAAAACTTCAAAGCAAGAAGAGTGATTGCAATTCCTGTTGCATGTGCAGTAGGTTCTTTTACCAATACTCTTTTAGTTATGAACTTTATATATCTATTTTTTAAAGATGAGTTTGCTGCTGCTAAGAATATAGCAGTTGATGCAGTTTACGCATCGATACTAACAATTATTTCTGTAAATGGTTTACCAGAAGCTATTGTTGCAGTAGTAATTGGTACAGCAATTAGTATGCCTTTACTTAAATTTGTTTCTCAAATTCGAGCAGAAAAAGTAAGTAAAAAGGAAGCCTAAAAGGACATACTCATTAATGGGAGGTGCACTTATGCTAACAAATAAGAACATTGTACTTGCAGTGACTGGTAGTATTGCAGCATATAAAATTGCGAATTTAGCTAGTATGTTACAGAAGTTACATGCAAATGTAACTGTTTTGATGACACAAAATGCAACAAATTTTATTAATCCAATTACCTTTGAAACACTGACAGGAAACAAGTGCTTGATTGATACCTTTGATAGGAATTTTATGTATAGCGTTGAACATGTTTCTTTGGCAAAAAGTGCGGATGTTGTTTTGGTGGCACCAGCTTCAGCTAATGTTATCGGAAAGCTTGCAAATGGAATTGCAGATGATATGCTTACTACTACAGTGATGGCATGTACATGTAAAAAAATTATTGCACCAGCTATGAATACACATATGTATGAAAATGCGATTGTACAGGATAACATAAGGAAATTGCAGCATTATGACATGGAAGTGATTACACCAGATACTGGATATTTAGCTTGTGGAGACATTGGACCGGGGAAGATGCCTTCGGAAGAAGTTCTTTTAGAATATATACTTAGAGAAGTTTCTTTTGAAAAGGATTTAAAAGGAAAAAAGGTGCTGATTACAGCAGGTCCTACAAGAGAAAAGATGGATCCAGTAAGATTTATTACAAATCACTCCACCGGTAAAATGGGCTATGCAATTGCAAAGCACTGTATGAGGCGTGGAGCAGAGGTTACATTAGTTACAGGCAAGACAGAAACTCAAAAACCAGCATTTGTTAAAATTGTTGAAATAGAATCCGCTAATGAAATGTTTGAAGTAGTAAAAGCCTGTTTTAAAGAACAAGATATTATCATCAAGACGGCAGCAGTAGCTGATTATAGACCCGCATTAGTTTCAGATGAGAAGGTAAAGAAAAAAGATGGTGAATTATCTATTGCACTGGAGAGAACTGAGGATATTTTGCAGTACATTGGGGATAACCGTGTAAAAGGTCAATATATATGTGGATTTTCCATGGAAACGGAAAATATGATGGAAAATTCTAGAGCGAAGCTATCAAAGAAACATGTGGATATGATTGTAGCAAACAATTTAAAACAAACAGGAGCCGGTTTTGGAACAGATACCAATATAGTAACTCTCATTACCGAAAAAGATGCTACGCAGTTACCAATTATGAGTAAAGACGAAGTAGCAAAACAGATTATTGATACAATACAAAAACAAAACTTAAACAAAAATTAATAAAGAAAAATAAGCCGTTTATATAAGATTAAAAGTTTCTTATATAAGCGGTTTTTAATTGTATGGAAGGACAATATGTGATACCATTTAAGTAGTATTATTTGGTTAAAAAAGAAGGAAAGTGAGTGGTGAATATGGAGCTAGATTTTATGGACATAAGGACACAAATCTGCGATGTTTGTCAAAAAATGTGGCAACAGGGTTGGGTAGCGGCCAACGATGGAAATGTTTCCGCAAAGCTTAGCGATGGAACTTTTTTAGCAACCCCAACAGGAATAAGTAAAAGCTTAGTAACTCCTGACAAAATTGTTAGAATAGATAAGGATGGTAAACTACTAGAAGCAAAAGAAGGATATCGTCCATCTTCAGAAATAAAAATGCATTTAAGATGTTACAAGGATAGAGATGATATAGGAGCAGTTGTGCATGCACATCCACCAGCAGCTACAGCATTTGCAGTAGCTAATAAGCCCCTAGACGATTTTTCAATGATTGAAACGGTTTTAACTATGGGTAGTGTTCCTATAACTCCATATGCTACACCATCTACAGAGGAAGTGCCGGAGTCTATTGCTCCATATTTACAAGAGCATGATGCCCTATTACTACAAAATCATGGTGCACTAACTATGGGAGTGGATTTAACCACAGCCTATTATAGGATGGAAAGTCTAGAAATGTTTGCAAAGATAACTCTAAATGCACAAATTCTTGGAGGGGCGAAGGAGCTTTCTAAGGAAAACATAGATAAGTTAATATCTATGCGTGAGGGATATGGACTTACGGGAAAGCATCCTGGATATAAAAAATATAGTGAGTAAATACTAAGTTTGTAATATAGAAAAGTCTTGTTTCATAGTGATAAGTTGTGGAAAGTAGAGGCCTTTTATGAATATTGAAAAATTATTACAGGAATTAGATGAACTATTTGCTTTATGTCAAATGGATAAAGTAGAAGGATTTTTGGAATCCAAAATAGAAGAAGCTTTAGAAAAAGATTATAATGAGTGTGCCATTTCCTTAATGAATGAAATGATAGGGTTTTGCAGAGACACGGGCAAATTCGAAAAGGGATACTTCTACTGTAGAGAAGTATTACACTATATGAAAGAATTTGAAATAGAAGGACGTATTCCGTATGCAACAACCTTATTAAATATTGCCAATTTTTATCGAGCTGCTGGAAATCTTGATGAGTCAAAAGAGCTTTATGATAAGGTATTTGTGCTATATGAAAATAACATTAGTGAAAATGATATGAGGTATGCTAGTTTATATAATAATATGAGCTTATTGTTTCAAGAGTTGGATGATTATGAAGGTGCATGTAACAGCCTTGAAAAGGCTTTGACCATTGTAAAAAAATATCCGATTAATAGAATTGAGATAGCGGTTACTTATACTAATCTAGCAAATACAAAGATGAAGTTAGGAAGAACAAAGGAAGCAGTTGAGGATTTAAAAATTGCTTTTGAAATCTTTGACCGAGATGATGAAAAGGATTTTCATTATAGTGGAGCAGCCTCTGCGATGGCACAGGCTCAATATGAGCTCGGTAACTTAGAAGAGGCGGCAAGATATTACGAACTAGCACTTGCTGAAATAGAAAAGCATATGGGAAAAAGTGAATCCTATAAAATTGTAAAACATAATTTATCACAGGTACAAAAAGAACTGGATTACTTCCCAAGTATTATAAAATCTTATGAAAAAGGTCTCGATTTATGTGAGGACTTTTATAAGGAATTTGGTATACCAATGATTAAGCTTAAGTTTCCAGAATATGAGTCACAAATTGCAGTAGGATTAGTGGGTGAAGGGTCAGAATGTTTTGGCTTTGATGATGTGCTTTCTAGAGATCATGATTTTGGACCAGGATTTTGCTTATGGCTTACAGATCAGACTTATGATGAAATTGGTGAGAAATTACAGGAAGCATATGATGGATTGCCAAAAACATATGCGGGTATTACTAGACATGTATCTGAAAAGGCACCCAAACGAGTAGGGGTTTTTAGAATTTCAGATTTCTACGAAAGGCTAATTGGCTTAAATGATATTCCGGCAACTCAGAACCAATGGCTATTTGTAGAAGACTATCAGCTTTCCGCGGCTACCAATGGAAGAGTATTTCGTGATGACTTAGGAGAGTTTACAAGAATAAGAAGAGGTCTATTAAAGTATTATCCAATGGAAGTAAGTGCGCAAAAGATAGCAAGAGAGGCGGCGCTAATTGCCCAATTTGGACAGTACAATTATGGACGTATGCTAGAAAGAAAAGATAAGGTTACAGCTAGCATGGCACTGTCTGAGTTTATGAAGCATACCATGTATATGGTTTATTTGCTCAATCATAAGTATGCACCATTTTATAAATGGATGTATCGAGGAATGGAAGATTTACCACTACTATCTAGAATCAGAGAGCTGTTAGCTTTGATACCAGAATTAATGGTAGGAGATGAAAAGATTTTTGGAATAATAGAACAGATTGTTAGTTTGATTATTGCTGAAATGAAAAAGCAAGGTCTAACAACTGGAAATGAAACTTATTTGGATTCCCATTCCGACAATGTAATAAAAAGCATCCCACAACGTGAAGGTGTTCCTAGTACAGTAAAGGAAGAGTTAGTAGAAGGCATTGTAATTTTGGAGTGGAGAGCTTTTGATAAAGTAAAAAATGAAGGTGGAAGAGCAGACTGCCAGGATGATTATGGAACATTTTCTATTATGAGAAAAAGCCAGTATTTTACGTGGACAGAAGAAATGCTTAGAAGCTATATTCATGATTTCCATATGGCAAATGATTGTGGTTGGAATTTAATCACTGAAAAATATGGACGCATGATGGAAAGTACAGATCCAAAGGGATTTGAGAGAATAAAGGACTCACTCTTCGTTTTGCCAAAAGAAAAAGTTGAGATTATTGAAGCTATTGTGAAAATACAGGTGGAATGGATGGAGGAATTTGCAAAAGACTTTCCAAAATCGGCTTTAAATGCAAGAAACATTCATACAAGTGAGGATACACTATTTTCAACCTCCTATGAGACATATCTAAGAGGTGAGCTTAGTACCTATTCTGATGAGACTTTAGATTTATATGGAAGGTATATAGCAGATTTGCTACAAAGTGGCGCAAACTTAGCTAAAATGATTATGTCAAACACGGCTTATTTATATGGATATGCTTCTTTAGAGGATTTAGAAGAAAAGCTGTAACAATTGATTCAAGGGTTAAACATTGGGGGTAAATGTATGGCAAGGAGAAATCATCAGGTTACAAAAGCCCAAAGGCTTTTAACAAAAGATGGGGTTATTGGGGAATGTGGTTGGTCTAAGGAGCAGCTTCAAGTCTATGACAGAGCAGATATCAAGGCTACCAAGATGCGCATGAAGGAATGGGATTATTATTTAGTTCTTGCACAAGAATATGGGGTTGCATTTACAATCTCTGACGATGGCTATATAGGCTTACAATCCATTTCTCTTTTAAATTTTAAAGAAAATTGGGAGCATACAGAAACTATTTTAAACTTTTTCCCAATGGGTAAGTTGCATTTGCCCACAAATTCCTCAGAGGGAAATACCATATATAAGGATAAGCGTTTACAGCTTGAATTTATTGTGGAAGAGGGAAAAAGAATTATCAAAGGACATTTTTTAAACTTTTATAATGGTAAAGATTTTTCCTGCC
The DNA here is from genome assembly GCA_031554725.1 of Lachnospiraceae bacterium. Taxonomy (GTDB): domain Bacteria; phylum Bacillota; class Clostridia; order Lachnospirales; family Lachnospiraceae; genus JAVBUZ01. The sequence continues at coordinate 14,535 of JAVBUZ010000260.1, forward strand.
ACATTATATTAGATCAAAAGCCTATGGATAGCTTGGTTATTGCTACTCCTTGGAAAAACAGCAAAAATGCATTTTATTATAATCAAAAAATTAATTGTATGCGAGCAGAAGGCTATGCAGAATATGATGGTGTGCGTTATGAGTTTCACCCAGAGACCGACTTCGGTTGTTTAGATTGGGGAAGGGGCGTATGGACATATGACAATACTTGGTATTGGGGAAGCGGAAACTGCGATATAGATGGTCATAGCTTTGGCTTTAATATCGGATATGGCTTTGGAGATACCTCTGCAGCTACCGAGAATGCACTTTTTTATGATGGGAAGCTTCATAAGCTTGAAGATGTAGTATTTCATATTCCCGAGGATGATTATTTAAAACCATGGAAGTTTACATCCTCTGATAAGAGATTTGAAATGGATTTTGAGCCAATCATGGACAGAGCAGCTAAAATAAGTGCATTAGTTATAGAGTCTGATCAGCATCAGGTATTTGGAAAAATGAACGGCAAAGCAATTTTAGATGATGGAACGGTAATAGAAGTAAAGGATTGTTTATGTTTTGCAGAAAAGGTTCATAATAGGTACTAAAGGAACTGAAAGGTAAGGTCAATTCTATGAAAAAGGACAAATCAATTGATGATGTTGTTAAATCACAAAGAAATTTTTTTGTGAAGGGCGTTACAAAGACATATGGTTTTCGTATGACAGCCTTATCCAGACTAGAAAAAGCCTTGGAAGAATATGAAAGTGAATTATTGGATGCTTTACAAAAGGATTTAAATAAATCAAAGTCAGAAAGCTATTTAACAGAAGTAGGAATGACAAAATCCGAATTGAAATTTGTAAAAAATCATCTTTCCAAGTGGATGAAGCCGGAGAGAAAGATGACACAATTGTCACAGATACCAGCAAGAGTATACCAAGTTGCAGAACCATATGGAGTTGTATTGATTATGTCTCCCTGGAACTATCCAATACTACTATGCTTAGAGCCGTTAATTGAAGCAATTGCCGCGGGAAACTGTGTGGTGCTTAAGCCCTCGGCTTACTCACCGACAGTATCGTCAGTTTTAAAAAAAATGCTAGAAAGCATATATCCAAGCAAATATGTACAAGTTATTGAAGGTGGCAGAGAAGAAAATGCACAGCTTTTAGAGCAGCGGTTTGATTATATCTTTTTTACAGGCAGTGTTTCGGTAGGGAAGATGATTTTAGAAAAGGCAGCAAGATATGCAACACCAGTTACCTTGGAGCTAGGTGGAAAAAGCCCATGCATCGTAGATAAATCTGCAAATCTAAAAGTGGCAGCAAAGAGAATTGCATTTGGAAAAATCTTAAATGCGGGACAGACCTGTGTGGCGCCTGATTATTTGTTGGTACATGAAGAGGTAAAAGAGGAGTTTCTCGGCTACTTAAAACAAGAGCTTGATAAAATGCTTCAAAGTGATGCATTAGAAAATATTAATTATCCTAAAATGATAAATGAAAAACATTTTACTAGAGTGTTGGGTCTAATAAATGGTAAAAAAGTTCTATATGGTGGAAGAAGTAAAAAAGAAAGTCTACGAATAGAGCCAACTATTCTAGATAATATTTCTTTAGAGTCCCCAGTGATGCAGGAAGAAATTTTTGGACCTATTCTACCCATTCTAACATTTACCAGTCCAGAAGAATTAGTAAAAATAATTACTTCTTTTGAGAAGCCACTAGCATTTTATTTATTTACAGAAGATAAGGGAATGGAAACATGGGCATTAAGAACCTTTTCCTTTGGAGGCGGTTGCATTAATGATACCATCATGCACTTGGCTTCAAGTTATCTACCTTTTGGCGGGGTAGGCCATAGCGGTATGGGTAGTTATCATGGAAAAACAGGCTTTGAAACCTTTAGCCACAAAAAAAGTATTCTAGATATGCCGACTAAGCTAGATAATCCCCTTCGTTATCAACCATATGAGGAATGGAAGGACAAGCTTATTGCATGGTTTATATAGAAATTGGGAAGATAGAGATACTATATGAAAAGAGAAATTGATTTAAAAGAAATATCGGACGGAAAGTTATATGAGTTAAATGATATGGTAAAGGCGGATTGCCAAAACTGTGAAGGTTGCTTCGCTTGCTGTGAGGGAATGGGAAGCTCTATTATTTTAGATCCTTTAGATATTTTTCGTTTAAAAGAAAACTTGAAGAAATCATTTGAGCAGCTTTTAATAGAAAATATTGAGCTTCAGGTAGTAGATGGGATTATTTTACCAAATCTAAAAATGGCTACCGGCTCCACAGAAAAGTGTAGTTTTTTAGATAATCAAGGAAGATGTTCCATTCATTCCTTTAGGCCAGGGATTTGTCGTCTCTTTCCTCTAGGGAGATATTATGAGAACGGAGGCTTTAAGTATTTTTTACAAACAAACGAATGTAGACAGGAAAATAGAATAAAGATAAAACTAAAAAAATGGATTGATACTCCCAATGTGAAGGAGTATGAAAAGTTTATTACTGATTGGCATTATTTTTTAAATGACGTAGAAGAAGTCCTTAAAAATACAGAGGACGATGAAAAAGTAAAAAATATAAATATGTATATTTTACATATATTCTACATGCAAAAGTTTAGTGAAATAGAGAATTTCTACATAGAGTTTACTACTCGTCTTGAAGAAGCAAAAAAGAAGCTATTGACAAACTAAGCTCAACAAGAGTATATTGTGAGCATAATATAAAAACTAAGGAGATAGAAGGATGTTTATTTTTTCTTGCTAATTATTAAATTAATATGCATGGCGATTGGTATGGAGCATAGGCTTCATATGGATTTTTGTTGTGCTTAGCAGAAATAATCATTCTAACATTTCATAATATAACCCCATTGAGAAAAAAATAGTGTTTATACTATTTTTAATTTAATGATATGAAAGTAGGTGCAGATTATTTCTGCACCTTTTTGCTTTATAAGGAAAAACATCTTATAAAGTAAAACGCTCCGCGGGATCGCATCTTTTGTTGCCCGTTTAATCTAACAAGGAGGACTAAAATGTCATTAATTAGTGTAAATCATTTGACTTTTTATTATGAGGGTAGTTCTGATAATATATTTGAGGATGCTAGCTTTCAAATTGATACTGATTGGAAATTAGGCTTTATCGCTAGAAACGGTAGAGGAAAGACTACTTTTCTTAATTTACTTATGGAAAAATTTGAATACAGAGGAAGTATTTCGACATCAGAGGTTTTTGACTATTTTCCCTTTTCAGTTGTGGATATGTCTCTAAATACCACAGAAATTGTGGATAGCATATACCCAGACAATGAGTTTTGGAAAATTTGTAGAGAGCTATCCCTGCTGGAGGTAGATGTAGAGATATTGTTTAGACCCTTTGATACCTTAAGTAATGGTGAGCAAACAAAAGTGATGTTAGCAGTTCTTTTTTCTATGGATAATCGATTTTTATTAATCGATGAGCCTACAAATCATTTGGACATGCCAACAAGAGTGGTAGTTAGAGAGTATTTAAAGCAGAAAAAGGGTTTCATTTTAGTTTCCCATGATAGGGATTTTCTTGATGAGTGTGTGGATCATGTACTAGTCATTAATAAGACCAATATTGAGGTGTATCAAGGAAACTTTAGTACATGGTGGGAAAATAAACAAAGGCAGGATGCTTTCGAGCAGGCTGAAAATGAAAAGCTTAAAAAAGAAATAGGAAGGCTGACAGAATCTGCTAGAGAAAAAGCAAAGTGGGCAGATGATGTGGAAGCAAGCAAAATAGGGAGAAAATCAGAAAAATACGAGAAAAATATTGATACAAGGGCATACGTAGGCGAAAAATCTAGACGTATGCAGATGCGTAGAAAGAATCTCGAAAGGCGCCAAGAGGGAGCAATTGAAGAAAAGTCGGCACTATTAAAAAATATTGAAACCGCAGAAAACTTAAAAATTATCCCTTTAACACATCACAAGAATGTTTTGGTACACATGGAAGACATAGAAGTCTTTTATGAAACAAAGACCCTGCCAAAGATAAGTTTGGAAATTAAAAATGGTGATAGGGTAGTTCTTAAGGGGCGTAATGGTTGTGGCAAGTCTAGCATTATTAAACTCTTATTACAAGAAGCGGGAGTAGTGGATAGCAAGGACATTTGCTACAAGGGAATGATAGAAACGGCAAGTGGTTTAATCATATCTTATGTATCTCAAGATACGCGTCATTTAAAGGGAACCTTAATGGATTATGCCAAGGAACAGGATATTGACCCTACCCTATTTTTGGCGCTGCTTCGAAAATTGGACTTTTCCAGAGTACAGTTTGAGAAGCCAATGGAGGATTATAGCGGTGGTCAGAAGAAAAAAGTTTTGATAGCGACCAGCTTATGTCAGCAAGCACATTTGTATATATGGGATGAGCCTTTAAATTATATTGATATTTTTTCCCGCATGCAAATTGAGAACTTGATTTTAGAATTTAACCCGACAATGTTACTAGTAGAACACGACAAGACTTTTGTAGACAAAGTAGCTACAAAGGTGATAGATTATGAGGAGGATTTATATGGCGAAGAAAAAGAAAGAACACGTAGTATTTGATAATATGTTAGCACCAAAGAAGGCAATGCCTTTTGCGCAAACAAATAAAATGACTGGTGGTAAATCAATAAGTAAAGTGAGTCCAAAATCTTTTAACAGAAGAACACCATAGATGCTAAGGGGATAAATTGTGGAGCAAGAAAACATTCGATTTGAGCAGGCAAAAAATAAAATAATCGGAATAGAAAGACAAAGACAGGGTATTGGTACCCTGTCTGAAAAGACGGTTCATGCTATTTTAAAAAATTATTATGCTCCCGATGAGGATATGCATGAAATTCCTATTGAAAGCTATGTGGCAGACATTTATACGGGTTCTGAAATTATTGAAATACAAACCAGACAGTTTAATAAAATGCGAGGAAAGCTGGAAGCCTTTTTGCCTTTATATCCTGTAACCATCGTTTACCCTATACCAAGGTACAAATGGCTAATTTGGATTGATGAGGAAAGTGGTGAGCTGTCAAAGAAGCATAAATCTCCGGCAAAAGGGAATCCATACGTTGCTTTTCCAGAGCTATACAAAATTAAAATGTTTTTAAAAGACCCCAATTTAAGGATAAAGCTAGTGCTGATGGATATGGAAGAGTATCGACTACTTAATGGCTGGAGTAAAGACAAGAAAAAAGGCTCCACAAGATATGACCGTATCCCATCCCAAATTGTAGAAGAAGTGGAAATAGCTTGTGAGCAGGATTATATGCAGTTTGTTCCCTATGAGCTAGAGGATACCTTTACATCTAAAACCTTTGCCAAAGCAGCTCATGTTCGTTTGGAGCTTGCACAAACCATACTTAATCTGCTATTCCATGTAGGAGTAGTAGAGAGGGTTGGAAAAGAGGGAAATAGCTACCTATATAAAACAGTGGATTAGCGAATCACATAAGAAAACTGTTCAATACAAGTAAAGCCCATGCTGTGTAAGATAAGGGTACTGCTTTCCAAATCCTCTTTTTTATTGTATTTAGGAATAAGAGGAACACGGACTTTTATATTTTCTAGAGGAACATTTTTACTTAAAGTTTTTAAATTATCTAAAACAAAATGATTATCCTTACCTGTATAGCTCTTATAGGTAATAGGATTCATGTCCTTGATATCCACGATATAATAGTCGATGGTATCAAGGACTTTTTTTAACATATCTGGAGGAACATTTAGGGAGGTTTCGACAGTTATTTTCCATCCTGCAGGACATAGTAGTTTAAAGGCAGTAATAAAATCACCGTGTAGCAGTGATTCACCACCTCCAAAGGTTATCCCGCCGCCGGTGGTAAGAAAATATAAATCGTCTATTTTTACTTTTTCAAAAAGCTCTGAAGGGGTGGTTGGATAAACGCTAGTATTTGTAGAGGTAATTTCAGGATTAATACAATAGGCACAGCTTAGCGGACAGCCGGTGGCACCAACCAAAGTAGTAACACCATTTCCATCAATTCCTAGGCGGTGCCGATTGATAGAAATTAAAGGAAGGGTGGGGTTTAAGGTATTCATTGAATATCCTCATAGACGGCAATGTCACCTTCGATTCCTAATTTATCAATAATTAGGGGAAGCTTTTGTTGTCCTTCAGTTATGGGTGGAGTCGATTCCTCCGGTGCGACCATCTTTCCTTCTATTTCATTAAGGTCTATGCTAGGTATGGTGTTAGTCTCTGATTCCAGTTTGAGATTAATCTCTGACTCCGGTATTGATATTTCAATTCCGCCATCAATCATTTCTCCTTCAAGAGGAGCAATATCTCCTGCTAGGTCGCTATATCCACCACCATTAAATAAATCCATAGGCGAGCAAGCTGTTAGTGCACTACATGCACCCACAGATATACCCACAACAGCAACTGCCTTTCCTAAGCCTTGGCGAATAGCAAGCTCTCGCTCTAAGTATTTTAGCTCTGATTCACATTTAGGGCAGGTACCCCTGCAATCGCCCTGATGTGTACACTCTGACACTGCAAAGGGGATATCATTGGTGGTCGCAATCTGCATACGTATTTCCTTTAGTGCTTTGCATTTTTCTTTTCCCTTCATAGATAACACCTCCATATTTTAAAACGAAATAATAAGTTGATTTATATAAGGGATACGAAATAAAAACAAAAAAGTATGGTTAGTTGAAAAAAATTACCACTTACCACTAAAAACTAACCACATAGATAAAAGCTATATGCAAAATCAAAATACTTGCTATAATGAGGATGTGGAGATGAAACGATGAAAATAAGAATTGAAATTGACGAAAATTCCATAGAAGATGAAGTAATCATCAGATGTAGTAAGCTTAGCGACCAGGTACAGGCGGTCCAAAAGGCGGTGTCTGAGATTTCGGCAGGAAGACAAAGATTTGTTTTCTACAAGGGTGAGACAGAATACTATTTGTCTCTGGGAGAGGTGCTCTTTTTTGAAACGGATGAGAATGGTATTAGTGCACATACCATTGACAACGTTTATCAAACGAGGCACAAGCTTTATGAACTGGAAAATCTGCTGCCAGGAAACTTTATGAGAATTTCTAAATCCGCTATTTTAAACACAAATTGTATTTATTCTTTAACGAGAAACATTTCAGCTTGTACCGTGCAGTTCTTTAACTCACATAAGCAAGTTTATGTATCTAGATACTACTACAAACCATTAAAATCGAAATTAGAAGAAAAGAGGATAAGTGAATGAAAAAAGAAAGAGTGTTTTGGGGTTTTTATTTTATTTTAGGTGCGGCATGCATACTGCTCGGCAAAATGGGATTTTTGCAAGGAATTAGCGTGATAAACATTTTTATAAGTATATTACTTGTAGCACTAATCATTAAGAGTGTGTTAAAGGTGAACTTTTTAGGAATCTTTTTGCCAATTGCATTTTTAGCAATTATATATGCGGTACCATTGGGTATTACAGCAATTGTTCCAGGGCCAGTTATTATAGCGGCGGTACTTTTAAGTATTGGTTGTTCTTTAATTTTTCCAAAAAGAAAGCAGTTTGATTTTGACCACAAATGGCATGACAACATGGAGCAAGTTATTAATGAAGCAGATGGAAATAGTATTCAGTATTCTGTAAGCTTCGGCTCTGCAATTAAGTATATAAATACAGATAACTTTGAGGCGGCTCGTTTAGGTTGTAGTTTTGGTGCAATGGTAGCTTATTTTGATAATGCAATTATGCAAAACCCAGAGGCAACTATCTATTTAGAAAATTCCTTTGGTGGCATGGAAGTTTATCTACCAAAAACCTGGAGTGTAGTTAACCAAGTAAATAACTCCTTTGGTGGTGTAGAAGAAAAAGGACACAATGCACCAGATGGCCTACACAAGGTTTACTTAGTTGGTACCAATAGCTTTGGTGGCATTACCATTTATTATATTTAAGATTTGCAAAACCTAGGTTACTGTGATAAACTCACTTAGTAACTTAGGTTTTGTTTTATGTTAAAAAGTAAATAGTTGCGGTTAGAGGTGCCAAATAAAGTATAAGCTTTGATTTGGTGAAAAGGGAAGTAGGTGTAAGTCCTACACGATCTCGTCGCTGTAATAAGGGAGTTAGTCTTTAAATAAGTCACTGGAATTTCTGGGAAGACAAAGGCTGATAATGATCTTAGAGTCAGAAGACCTGCCTATAACTGGTACAAGTTAACCACGAGGAATTGGTTGAGTACAAATATTTAGTAGCGATACTATATGGACTCTCCATGCCTTTTGTGATATTCACTTTGTGATTTCATAGAAGGCATTTTGTGTGTAAGCAGCAAAGGCATGACAAAACAAAAATAACAAAAGGAGAAAATGAAAAAATGAAAGAAACAAAAAACAAAAAAATACTGTTAGGTTTATTAGCGGCAGTAGCAGTAATCGTAGTATTAATTGGTGCTTATTTTATTTTTGCGCCAAAGGCAGTAAAAGGTGCAAAAGCGATTGTTATCGAAGTAGTAGATGATGCACAAGAAAGTACAGTATATAAAGTAAATACGGATGCTGAGTTTTTACGTGAGGCAATGCAGGAAGCAGAAGGCTTAACCTTTTCTGGAACAGAAAGTGAATATGGACTTATGCTGGATACCATCAATGGGATAGTGGCAGATTATTTTGTAAATGGTGCTTATTGGAGCGTTTTGGTAAATGGTGAATACGGAAATTACGGAATTGATACACAACCACTCGCAGATGGAGATACCTATTCTCTTGTATATACAGCAGAATAGTATGGAGTAAAAATGAAATTGCAGATTAGAGATATTGCATTTATTGGAATGATGATTGCAATACTAGAGGTTAGTAAGCGTGTACTAGATTTTATTCCAAATGTAGAGCTAATTTCATTTTGGATTATTATGTTTACAATATTTTTTAAGAAAAAAACTATTTTTGCAATCTATGGCTTTGTATTATTAGAAGGCTTTGTATTTGGCTTTCATATATGGTGGGTTATGTATTTATACATTTGGCCACTATTAGCCATAGTAACATGGCTTTTCCGCAAAAGTAATTCTGTTCTTATATATGCAGTTATCTCCTCTATGTTTGGTTTTTTATTTGGAGCAATTTGTTCTATACCATATATTTTTATTGGAGCAACAGATGGAAACTTAGCTCACGGACTTCATGCAGGATTTACTTGGTGGATAGCTGGAATACCATGGGATATTATACATGGTATATCCAACTTTATCATAATGCTTGTTTTATATGTTCCGATTAAGAGGATTATGGAAAAAATGCAAAGGCAATTACAATTTTAAAATAAAAAAATCCAAGACGTGGTTAAATTCCATCGTCTTGGATTTTTGTTTTAAGTAATGAAAAGATAAACTCTGTACCAACGCCTTCGGTGCTTATTACATTAATGTGCTCTCCATGAGAGGCAATAATTTCTTTGGCAATGGAAAGCCCAAGACCTGTGCCCTTTTTATCCTTACCTCGAGATAAATCCGATTTATAAAAACGTTCCCAAATCTGCTTTAAATCATCTTTAGGAATTCCAATACCAGTATCTTTTACGGAAACAAAGATTTTATTCTTTTTCTCGGAGGTTTCAATTTTTATTACGGAATCACGATGACTAAACTTTATAGCATTATCAAGTAGGTTGTATAACACTTGCTGGATTTTACCCATATCGGCATTCACATACATCTTTTCACCGGTGAGAATAAGCTCAATAGCAATGGTTTTTTTACGGCAGGTTCCTTCAAAGGAGGCCGCCGTATTACGTATTATCTTATTTATATCAAAATCTGACCTATCCAAAAGCATTCCCTTTGTATTAAGGTTGTTTAAGGTGAGTAAGCTGTTTGTCAGCTTTGTTAGTCGGTCAGTTTCATTTAAAACAATGTTTAAATATTTATCATGCATTTCTAGAGGAATGGTACCGTCTATCATGGCATCCAAGTAACCTCTTATAGAGGTAAGTGGAGAACGAAAGTCATGTGACACATTAGCGACAAACTTTTTTTGATCATCCTCAGAGCGGGCAATTTCGCTTGCCATATAGGATAGACAGGCGGCTAGGTAACCCATTTCATCTTCGCTTTCAAGTTGAAACTCATAGTGCATATTTCCAGAGGCATATTGCTCGGTCGCATAAGTAATCTTGCGTAAAGGAACATATACTAGCTCTGTAAAA
>JAVBUZ010000218.1:0-7118 GCA_031554725.1 Lachnospiraceae bacterium
TTCATTTCGATACCCATATCTCAAGACTTGCTGTAGGTTGGGAATAATTCCCGTTGAAATTCCGCTAGGATAAAGAATTTCGAGATCAAATTTATCTGCACTAGATTTCCATAACTCTAAAGATATATTGCTGGCATATCCTCTAACATTGAAGCTGACATAATTTTCCCTTCTCACATTTCCACTTGTATGCATCCGCTTTGATGCATCATTTCCGCTGCCTGTTACAATAACACTCTTCCATTGTAACGCCATATCATCTATGTAAGTTTCAAATAGTCCACGTCCATCTCGTCCACCATAACTAGACCCGTAACTTAAATTAATAACTAAGGGCATATTAAGATTTCGTCCTAAGTTAACTAAATATTTGATTCCGAACATAACATCTATTGTTTTAAGAGGATATCCTTCATAATCTGTTACACCAAGTTTTACTACTGCGAGCGTTGCTTGAGGCGCTACTCCACGATACATGCCGTTACTTGCGGCACCATTTCCTGCCGCCACTCCAGCAACCATAGTCCCATGTCCCGAATAGTCCCCAGAAGGAAGTGCCATCATATAAGAACGATTGCTCAAAATTTCATCTAATTCTTCATTTGTATATTCTGTTCCATGGTCAAAACCTGCAGGTGGTTTTCCTGGTATTGACTGATCCCACATTCTTATAACACGGCTCTTTCCATTTTCATCTAGAAAATCTGGATGTGCATAATCAATTCCCGAATCAATAATCCCGATTAATACCCCATCCCCTTTTAAATTATAAGTAGAATAATTGTTAACAGGTGCAACACAGGTTTCCCATATTCCTCTATTTAACTGATACTCAAGTCGCTTCGGCTTTTCAATATACTCTACCTGGACCTCTTTGGAAAATTCTACAATCCGATCCTCCGCAATGGAAATAATCACATAAGTTTCTGATAATATTTCAGCTACGGCATTATATTTGCTTGCTAACCGCCCAATATCTCCACCATATTTTACAATCAGTCGCCATGTCTTATTTACATTATCATAACCGACTCCTGCTTCCACGCTTCTATCTAACTGTTGTGGTGAAAGTTCCATTGCAATGGAAAGCTCTGGATCTATTTTTGTACTGCCATTCATTAAGCACACCTATACTTTTGCTTTATACATGTATATTTTTTGTATAGGATGTTTAGAATGTTTTTTTAGGCTTTCCCCATTTCTCAATTAAAGCAAATAATTTGACAGGATCTACTGGTTTGGCAAGATGGTCATTTATCCCCGCTTGAATACTCTTCTGGTAATCATCTGTCATTACATTTGCTGTCATAGCAATAATAGGAACATCTACATACTCTGGTATTTGTCTTATTTTAGCCGTTGCCGTTAAGCCATCCATCTTAGGCATTTGTATATCCATTAATATCAAATCATATGAGCTTTCATTTATTTTTTTAATTGCTTCCAAACCATTTTCAGCTACATCCGCATGGTATCCATCCATTGCTAGCAATTCTACCGCTATCATCTGGTTTAATTCATTATCTTCCACTAGAAGAATTCGTAGCGATTTTTCTTTTGGCGTTGCTTCGGTAATATCACTTACGGCTATTTCCTCTTCTATTTGCTCTTGCACTTCATCTTCCATTGCAATTGCAAAACGAACAGTAAAAATAAAGGTACTGCCCTTACCATATTCACTTTCACAAGTAAGCTCTCCACCCATTGCCTGTACAAGATTTTTACTAATTGCTAGGCCAAGCCCCGTTCCACCATATTCTCTTGTGATTGTTGTGTCTGCCTGTGTAAATGGTTGGAACAAAACTTTCATTTTTTCCGCTTTCATTCCTATGCCAGTATCCATAACGGCAAACTTTAACAAAGCCTCGTTTTCTATTATTTCTTCTTGTAAAAGAGATAAACTAATATTTCCACCTGGCTTGGTAAATTTAATTGCATTACTAATTAAGTTTAAGAGTACCTGATGTAGACGAAGCGAATCTCCACAGAAATATTTTACTTGATTTTTTTCCATGTTTACTTTATATGTAATATTTTTTTCTTGTAAAGAATCTCTGATAATTAACTCAATTCCATCTGTTACTTGGTGTAAAGGAAAAGGACGATATTCCAGTTCTAACTTACCAGATTCAATTTTCGAAAAATCAAGTATATCATTAATAATATGTAGCAAAGACTGTGCTGAAAACTCAGTTTTGTGAAGATAATCCTGCTGTTTATCTGTAAGCGGGGTATTTCTTAACAAATGAATCATACCTATAATAGCATTCATTGGGGTACGAATTTCATGGCTCATATGAGATAAAAATTCACTTAGCGCTTCGCTAGCACTTTCTGCTGTTCGTAAACTACTTTGTGCTACACGCAAATTCCTGTTTTTATGTGCCATGGCAATACTGAAATACAAAAGAATCAGAATAACCGCACTCGCAAAAACAAACATTAGAATCTGCATTTTGAATGCCTCTGGATTGCTTTCCCGCAAGGAAAGTTTTTTATTAACCCATTGGGCATCTTGGGGAAAGCTTGCCAATGACAATCCTTCCTTGCGAACAACTGCCTCATCAAAACACCATCTATTTAGTAATTTACCATCCGTAATTGGCTCTATAGATGATACTACTTCTCCATCCAATATCCGCACTGCCATTTGTGCTGCTACTTTTCCATGCTCTTTGGATGAGGCATGTTTTCCACCAATCTGGCCCTGGCCAATGATACTGGTGCAAAAAACTGGTACTGTAACATCTTGCAATAGTGTTTCTAACACCTCAGTTCTAGTCACATAGGTATTGGCTTCGTTTGGAACATAACGTCCAATAATCATTGCATAATCTTGTGGAAGTTGATTGACAAATGAGGTCATTTCTTTTAATGATAAATCTTCCCCATATATTATCTCAATTTTATCTTGGTAAGAGGCAAGCTGCGTCCTCATTTCTTTACCAATTTGTACTCCACTTGCGTCATAATCATTCAGCGCAAGAACCCCTTTTGTATTAGGGTACAATTTTAGTAGTAAATCCAAGGTTTCATCTGCAGATATATTTTCATAGGCCCCAGTTTCATTTCCATTAAGTGCCCATAAATACTCATCTACATTTCCATTAATCCCACAATATACAATGGGAAGTCCATAAAACAATACACTGTAATAATTGCAGACAAATTGTAAGGCATTATTATCCGAGACAAGAATTAAGTCAGGTGCTACCTCCTTATACATGGTCCGAATTGCCGAATAGGCATTCTTTGCTCGCTCCTGTGCTGTGGGGTATCTATTCGTATATAAGGGAACATTATAGCAATTTATGTCTTCCCGATTTCCCAAAACCTCTCCAACCCCTTCATATATGCCCTTGTCCCAATCATCTTCTGGAAAATAAGAAGAAATATGAAGGATTTGTTTGGTGTCTGTATTTTCTTTTTCTCCATAAAAAATTTCATTATAAAGATCATCTTCTTTTATTTTTGTAATGCTGTCAGCTATAATAGAAACTAGATTTTCACACTTTTTATTCAGGTATAAATAAACGGGTTCTGTTGCAAGTGTTGTTGTCTTTTTTACCCCTTCTGGGAAGATTGCATCATTTGCCGTAATTTGATTGATTATAACCACATCACACTCGCCACTCAAAAGCGCCATAAATAATTCCCGATAATTATCTTTTATGATATGGCCTTGAAGATTTTCTGGTAAATGCTTGGTAGTATATGTTTTAGGCGGTACCGTTCCCACCGTCAAACCTGATAAATCAGACCAATCTTCTATTATTAATTGGGAGTCAGTACGGACAAACGCCTCAAATTTAACCTCTGCCAAACTTTCAGGCACCTTAATTAAATTTGGGTATTCTTCCTCCAAACCAGCCACATGACATGCCATTCCATCCTTGTCTCCATTATCTGCCATCTGCTTAGCATAGGTCATTTGCGCTGCATCCATCGTCATATTATATCCAATGCGGTTCAATGCATGAAATAAAATACGATCAAATATCGTAGATTCATCACTTGATATTACTAAGTCTAAAGTTCTATCTTCATAATTGCTCATTACTGCCATAACAGGAATTGCACTATTTCCCAATATAATACACATTAAAAATGCTGCAATAATTTTTTTCATAACATCCTCTTTTGTGAATATTTTTTCGAATATGCCTTATATTAACATATATTTTTTGTTTAGGGTATTGTTTTCATTGATAATTTTAAACGTCATTTTAAAATGAAACAAAAACGTTACAGATTGGATACGTTTGCCTCATATACTAAGCTAAAATAAGTATTCGAGGAGAAAGATAAATGAAATTAAAACAAGTATACAGAATTATCTCACTCACTTTAGCAGCGGTTTTACTTTTATCTGGATGTGCCCAAACTTCACCAGAACCTCCACCTCAAGAAACACCTCGTTTAAGCATTCCTATTTCCACTGAAGGAACCACTGAAGTAAGCTGGCAAGGAGAAGGCAGGTGCTATAAGATGGCATTCCCAGACATCGATAAAAAATCTGCGGAGGTCTATGTCTCTGGCGAAAATTTATATACTTTAGTCTACCATGACCAGCGTAGGGGGCTTGGCAGCTATCAATCTGACACTACAACCACTTTAAGCCTAAATGATAATACCCTTTATACATCGAGGTACGTACGACTAGCTGCCGCTTGTAACGATGGTGCATGGGTTTTAGATGATATAACCGACTATAAAACAAGTAATATCACCGATTATCTATTACTAAAGCTAGATTCAAATGGTGAAATTCTATCTAAAAGCAATGTTTCCACGTATTTTGCAGGTACCTACTGTAATGAAATGTTTGCTGACAAAGATGGCATGCTTTATATTTCTTTAGAAAATGGCATACTTGTATTTGATAAAAATGGTTCATATTTGTGTAAGGTAAATTTTAATTTTTCTGAAGACACGTCTTCAAATGATGAAAAGCTAACCACTTTTAGTTTTAATAAGCTTATACTAGGTGGTGATGGAAACGTTTATATCCTTTCAACAGACACACAAGCGGTTTATTCTATTGATACCGAAAACAAAACCACCACATTTGTAGCTAAGTATGCAGGTTATAGTATTTGCAGTGGTGGAGGTGATAAGCTTTTCACATTGCTGAAAGCCGATGGACTATATAGTGTCACTGATATAAATGAGACACCCACCCCTTTCATTCTATGGGAAGAATGTGGTATTTCTTTAAAATCACCCTACAATTTAAAGTTTGTTGGTGAAGATAAAATATTATTTCGAGATATTGCAACCTTTTATGTTTTAGAGCCTGCGGCTCCTTCAGACATAAAGCAAAAAAAAACACTTACCATGGCAAGTGTTTTTAAATATTCAAGCAGTACCTTTATATCTGATTTCAATAGCTGTAGCAACGAGTATATAATTGAGATTATTGATTATACAAAGGGTGGAGAATTAAGTACAAAAGAAGCCCTTATTGCTCTTAACTCAGATTTGATTTTAGGAAAATATCCTGATTTATTTAATTTCATGGGAATGCCAGAGCGTTATTATATCGACAAGGGATTAGTTTCCGATATTTATTCTTTTATTGATGCGGATACCAATATAAAGCGAGAGGATTTTATCTGCTTAGATCAATTTGCACAAAACGACCGTCTTTACATGGTTCCAAGTCATTTTAGTTTAGAAACTGCAATTGGTTTATACTCCCGCTTTGGCGACCGATATGGTTGGACGCTAGATGAATATCTAAAAATAGAGTCAGAAACCAGTGGGGATATGATGTATAACGTGACGCGGGAACGTTTTCTAAAGAATCTTGCCTCAAGATATGCTGCTACTGCCATTGATTGGAACGCGAGAAGCTGTGATTTTGAATCAGAGGATTTTCAAAAAATACTTTACGCGGCTAAAAATATCAAAGAAAACCCAGAGGATGCTCAGCCACTTGACTTTTCTCCTGGCGGCCAGCGTTTAAAGAAGGGAAAGCTAATTGCCTTATATTCTATGTTTTCAGATATTTGGTCCATGGCTTCCATGCGCGTAGAAACCGGTGAAAAAATAAGCTTTATAGGCTCTCCTACCCCAAATGCAATTGGTGGTACTACAATAAATGCTTCTAATCTTACCGGTATATGCTCAAAGGGTAATACAGAGGGCGCTTGGGAATATATAAAATACCTACTCACGACTGGCAGTAAAGATCATAGCTCTTATGGTATTTCTCTAAACCGTGACATTTTAGAAATGCAAATTGAACGTGATATCAAAGAATCAGAAGCCTGCGCTGGGGAATCTATAACTCAGGAAGATGTGAATCAGTTTTATAAGCTTCTAGAGAATGCTATCTTTATTGGAACAGCCTCTGAGGATGTCGTAGATATTATTATGGAGGAAGCTACTGCATACTTTGCCAGCGATAAATCTTTGGCGGATACAGCAAAAATTATTCAGAACAGAGTATCCCTATTTTTAGCTGAATAAGCATTCTTAAAATGGATAAGCTATAAGAAAAAATATGGAGGTCTTTTGTATGGATTTCTTATTGCTTTATACCAATTTTATTAGAGTTATATTGGTAGTAATATCAGTTTTTCAATTGTTTAAGCGACACTATAAAAAACTTGCTCCTGCCACAATTATGATGTTATTTACCTTTGTGCCTTGGCTTATTAGCCTACTACACTTTCAAATAAATACACTAACAATCTTTCTATTTTTAACGGTTACCTTTATGGCAACTTACCTGGGATCAGGTTTTAGATTCTACGACATATACTCTTGGTGGGATAGAATTGTTCATTTTCTTTCTGGCATATTATTTTTCAGCTTAGGAATCTCACTGGCTAAAAAAGAACCTGATGTAAGCCTTATAAGCACTCTGGTATTTAGCTTTGCTCTTTCGTTGGCATTACATCAGGTTTGGGAAATCCTAGAATTTCTTGGTGACAGCTTTTTTCATATGGATAGTCAGCACTGGCAAAAGCATAGCAAAGTTGTCAATCATCAGCCAGAAGAAGCTATTCAGCCTCCGGGTTTAGTAGATACGATGGTGGATACGATTGCTGGCATCATAGGTGCTATACTTGCTTGTATTGGGTGGTGGATTTATCTTTGTTTTTAGTTAA
>JAVBUZ010000233.1:0-28056 GCA_031554725.1 Lachnospiraceae bacterium
AGGTTATTTGTAGGTGCGTAACCAATCACCAACGATTTGTACATTATAGGTTGTACAACCAAATTGCGAAGGTAGGATTTGAACCTACGACCTCTGGGATATGAACCCAGCGAGCTTCCAGACTGCTCTACCTCGCTATAAAAAGCAAAGAGCCAATAAACAAATCACATTGACTTGCTTGTTGGCTCCTTGGCTCTAATAGTTATATTAATTTCTTCCCTGCACCCCTTGCAAAATGCTGGGAAGTTGCTTATCTTTGTATCACTTCTACGCTTTATAAAATGTGGATATCCGCATTTAGGACATGCCACCCAATATGTTGGTATCTGCATTTACATCATTCCTTATGTTATAACCATCATTTATAGAATCTACATTTATTATAACCACAAGTTCTAATAATTGCAATAGGTAAATAAAAAACCACTACCCTAAAGGTAATGGTCTATATTTTCATGAACAGTATAATCAAGGAACTCTTTGGCAGGCGTACAAATCTCCTGCATCTCTCGGGTTTCCCCTGTCGGTACCATCGGCGTGTGGACTGTACGAAATCTTCCACCTCAAAGAGTTCCTCTCTTATTCTATCTTTAGTATAGGTTAATTATTCTTTTTTGTAAAGAATGTTTTTATTTTTTAATAATCTGTTCCATTCCTTTTCATCAATTTTCATAAAGGTAATAATTGAATTTTTATATTCAGGATTGTCACTTGTTGTGGCTAGCCTCAATACTAATTTAAACACTTCTCTTTCATCGGTTATTTCCTTTAAAATTAAAGCAGTTTTGGGCTTCGCCGCTTCAATTATGAAATCTGGTTTACCAACCATATCTCCAAAATAACTTGAAAACCTTTCATAATCATTTGGATGACGTTCCATTATGTGAAGTATTTGATTATCAGTAATAATAACCTCATCCGTTACTATATCTTCACTGACACACCTGAAAATATCTTTGTCAATCTTTCCTATCGTATGCACATCTAAAACCTTTTCTTCTGTAGTTTTCTCTATTGTATCATGTGGTGCAGAATCTGCAACGCCTTTTTTGTTCTGTAATTTGTCTGCCTTTGCTATTTGAAGTCTATCATTTAGAGGTTTAAGCTTGTTTTCGCTACAGAACTCTTCATACGCACTCTTTTGCTTCTTTAAGAGATTAGTTTTTTGATTAAACTCTTGCTTTAACTCATCCTTAAGCTTCTTATCTTGGCAATTGTCTATAGCGGTCTTTAACGCCTGACGCTCTCTTTTCGTCTTACGTATTCTTCTCTCTAACTCCCTTTGACGCTTATTAAGCTGCTCTACTCTCTTATTTTCCTCGGTATCTATATTCTCGAATGGATTATGCACACCGTCACCAGGGCCAAATGAATGGCGGCAATTGGCTCCACATATACCTGTCACGGTACCATAGCCTGTTGATTTAATAAAATCAGGTAGCTCCTTATTTTCACCTGTCCTTGAAAAAAATCTGCCTTGCCACCAAAAGTGATTTTCGGGTGTTTCTTTTCCATCAGCTGTTCTAGCTCCAACGTGTGCAGAGGTTAGGATAATATCCCAATCCATTTCCTCTAAGCGTGCCATCTGGATTGCACCTGTAGCTTGGCTGATACCTGTCCTAACTGCTCTAAGTGTAGCAGTTTCTATAGTGTCTTTTCGACCTGATGGATAAGTAACTACAACACCTTCGCTCGCAACTCTATCAACAGTCTCTTTAACTGCTTGCGTATATGACACGGTACCCGATGATACCAATGTATAAGCTCTGTCCACTTCTTGTATAAACAGTTGTTGTGCTGTATTAGCTGTTGTTCGGGTAAAGTTATTCCACTCCCCCATTGTTGCTTCATAGTTACGTTGCATCAATCGTACTAGATGAGGGGATTGCTCTAGAGGCATTGGAGATAATCCCGCTGCTTTATATATCTCATGGTCATATTCTAGAGCACTTACCCCAGCATCTTCCATTGCTGCTTTAATCTCTTTTAGCTGTTCGCCCGTTTTCTTTGATATCTCCCCTTGAATATCTTCAAGCAGGTAACCTGCATCCTTAAGAGTCTCTATTTGCCACTTATCTATAGGTGTAAGTAGATAATCATCACCACGCGCTAAACGTGCCATAATACGCTCTACAATCTTTGAGATGATGTAATTATGTAGTTGTACTGCAATTTGCTCTGCACCCTCACTTATATGTAATAAATAATCTGGTTCTAGTATAAGCAGTCACCCCCTATAGTGGATTATTTTGTTTATAATTATTTGGTTTCATTTTGTATCCTTCTAAAAATCTAATAATTGCTACAGACCCATTAGCCAACAATTTAAACTATCGTTGTGTTAGCTTATACATACTGCAATAATATTTATCTGCACGGCTGCTTTATAGCTACCACCAGCAGTTGCTGATGCTGTAAAGGTGCTGTTCGCAGTCGAAACAGTTACTTCGTCAACTCGGTATGAGCACAAACATTGAACATTTGAATTAATTTGTCCACTGTTTTTTTTGTTTGTAACCGTACCACTAGTGTTAGATGCTGTTACGCCTGAAAGTGTCCAGTTTATGCCTGGATAGGTATATAAATTATAACCACTTCCTACCCCCGCGTTGGCAACAGTTATTACAACATATCTCTTTCCAGCTAACAATGTTACAGATGCGGATGCTGTTGCATTTCCTGTTTCTGTGGATGCCATAGCAGCACCAGTACCACTATAGATATACGCTGGAATCACAGATGTTTGAATTTTAGCAATATTTGCTGCAATGGTTGCAGGAGACGAGTTTGACGGCGTACTTACTCCTTTGGCTGTAATTGCCGTCGCTATCGTATTACAGCCAGCCTGGAAATTTGATTGCATTGTACTCAAGGTAGTATCTAGATTATCAAACTTTATCGCTACAGCTGAATTTTGTATCGGATTCTCGCTAGAAGTATTCAAAGAAGTATCTACTTTTACTCCACCAAGAACAGTCGATGTAGCTGTAGGCAACGAATAATTGTTTGCATTCATAGCTATTCCATCAAGTTTACTTTTATCCGTATTACTCATTAAACCGCTTGTGCTGGATGTCGCTGCACTATAAGTGGTGTCTTGAGTGGTAATTGTACCAGCGGAACCATCTCCTTTTGTATACGTGATTGTTTTACCGCTAACAGAAAGTCCCTTCACATAAGTGGTGTTAATCTGTTGACCAGCAGAATCTAGAGTTGCTTTTGTGGCTGTAGTAGCGTTTCCACTTAAAGCACCTGAAAAGGTTGGTGCGGTAACCGTTCCGGTTAAATTGCCTCCCGTTAAAGGAAGTTTTGTTGAGTCAGCAACTGTAATATTTGCTGTTCCATCAAAGGATACGCCATTAATGGTTCTTGCTGTTTGCAATTTTGTGGCTGTCCCTGAGTTCCCAGAGATGGTTGTTTGTGGAGTTGCACTATTATACACTTGATACCAAGTCCCCCAACCTGCGCTAGCACCAACCTTTGATCGTATAAACATTTGATTATTATTTGAAGTCATGCCAAATGCCATTTGAGTAATATAATTTGCATCTGCTGATGCAAACACGTGTATATTATGCCAATTTGTTCCAAAGGCAGAAACCCCATTTGAAGGAGATTGAACATCATAATAACCACAATTTACTAGAGTATCTAAGTCGTATCCAGCCGTTAATCTATAGGCTTTGCTAAATCTAGCTGAACCCAATATGCTGCTAGAATCTATATAAGCACCATCTATAGATGTTACTGGAATTTCTATATTGCTACTACCATCGAAACTAGCCGCATTACTAGCAATAGCTTGTGTTACTTTAATAGTCCTAGCCGTAGTTAATTTAGCAGCACTACCAGTCGTATTTATAGATGCAGTTCCAGATAGCTTTGTTGCATCCAAGGCAGTTACAGGAATAGAGATATTTGCATCTCCATTAAACGAAGTAGCAGTACCAGTTGCACCACCAGACAGGGCAATTGTTCTTGCAGTAGAAAGCTTTGACGCACTTAAAACTGCCTTTTCACTATCAGAGGTATTATCTACTTTACCTAAGCCAATATTAGCAGGCGTAATATTAACATTTCCTCTTCTATACGATGTCTCTACATTTCCCTTTACTCCAACCACAGGGCTACCAGCAAGTACATCCCAATATCCATCCGCTGTTTTATATATGTTTGCACCAGCTGGAATTAAATTGCCTGTTCCTTCTTTAAAGATTGCTGTAGTGGTAAACTGGTCTGAAACATTATACATATCACCAGCAACCGCAACAGATATTATTGGTAAGTTTGCAAATGTAACGGTGCCCATAGGACGAAGCGCACCTGCAAAACCCTCTGAGATGCTTTTACTTTGCTGGTAATAGTATTGTGCATTATCTGTATTTTCGCCCGTTCTTGTACCTGTTCCACCATGAGCATATGATGCCGCCTCTGTCACGATGTTTCCCGCTGCCGCAACCTTTTCTGCCGCAGTAACAGCTGATGCCGCCGCGTTGGTTTCTGATGTCTTAGCCGCTGTCTGAGATGTTTTAGCTGCTGTTTCTGATGCCTTGGAGTTTGTTTCGGATGTCTTTGCTGCCGATGCACTGCTTGTAGCTGATGTAGCCTTTTCTGTGGCTGTAGTCGCTGAGGCTGCCGCATTAGTCTCACTCATTTTTGACGCTGTCTGTGATTCCTTTGCGGCTGTTTCTGATGTTTTAGCATTAGTCTCACTCGTTTTCGCATTGGTTTCAGAATACTTAGCAGCTGTAGCACTATTTAATGCTTCTGTTGCCTTGGATGTAGCTGTACTTGCCGAAGTTGATGCATTTGTCTCGCTCGTTTTCGATGCCGTCTGTGACGCCTTAGCCGCGTCCTCAGATGCTTTTGCATTCGTTTCGCTTGTCTTGGAAGCAGTCGCGCTATTTGCTGCCGCTGTTGCTTTTGTAGAAGCGGTGCTAGCAGATGTCGCTGCATTCGTTTCACTTGTCTTAGAGGCTGATTCTGATGCCTTGGCCGCAGTCTCACTTGTTTTAGCAGCCGTTTCCGATGTCTTTGCATTGCTTTCTGACTTTTGTGCCGCTGTCGCGCTCGTAGAGGCTGCTGTTGCTTTTGTTGATGCTGTATTAGCTGCCGTCTCTGCTCTTTGTATAAGTGCCTCTATTTGAGGTATGTATACAGTAAGAATATCCGATTTTATCTTTACAACAGTGTCTTTATTCTCGGAAACCTCCGTAGCCAACACCCTAATTCTGCTCAAAATATCGTTAAACTCTGCAATATATCCATCTTTTATATCTTGTGTCGCTTCAAAAATCTGCTGGTAGAAATCCTCATATGTACCCATTCTTTTCGTTACACCAGCCGCAAAGCATATCCATACTACTTGCTTCTCCGTAGATGGGTCTACTGATACTGCAAACTCCCCTGGTAACATTTTGTATGGGTCAAAGTCTTTATAAAATCCACGTCTTGTTTGTATTGCCATTACTATTCCTCCTCACCAAACATTTTAGGTTCATTTATCTGTGCTGCCTTTTCTAAGGCTTTTGCATCTTCTTCACTAAATCCTTCAAACTTCATTAGGAAGTACCAAAATGGTATCTTCCCTGCTGTTACATAACCGTTCCAACGTGCCCTATCTTCTTCTCGGTTGTACGTTATATCACCGAAATCATATGTAACTTCATATTTGCCTAAAGGTGCAAGCTCATATAGGTCAGCAAATGCATTGAGTGCATAGATGAGACTGTCCATACATTCCTCAAGCTTATCTCTAACATCTTTAATGAATTGTATTGTCCTTTGCTGGTCTGCCTCCACCTGAGTTGCTGTTGTGATTCCTGTACTCTCATTAAATACAAAATATCCATTACTAAAACCACATTTATATCCAATTTGAGACAAAAGGCTGTTTATTCCCTTTAACCTAGTTTCAGTGCTGAGAGATGGGTTGATTTCTTTGTAAAACTCATTTACACCATCACCGCACACATTACGGATGTAGTCTGGTAGGTCTAACTGCTCACGCTGCTTTGATAAGGTTGCTTCACTCATATTGCTAAGCTTCTGCCCACTTGATGGAAGCAATCTATCTGAATCTAGTAGTACCGTTCTATTGCTGTCATATACTTCTTTCGAGTTTCTGCTATATGCAATATCTAAATCCTTAAGCTCCTCTATTGCATCTGCAAATGCAGGCATTCCCAAAGGACTTGAAATATCAATATTATTAGCACTTGGTGTCCTCAATACCCCATATAATGGCTTGTCTATGTTTCCTATAACTGCCTCTGGTAAAAGGTCTGCCCAAGGTGTCTTTTCAATGGATATTGGCTTTCCCGAATCGGTAGGAGTATCACCTATATAGCATTTATTGGATATTACATATTGGCCATCCACGAATCTATGATATTCCAACCGATTGTAGTATTTCTTTTTATCCTTGGAAGCTTCTTGATTTAGAAAGACAATACCTGTAATTTCACCGTTACATTCTTCCACTACAATAAATCTATCTGGTGTGATAACATCAATTCCACTCCCATTTGGCTTAAGAATGATTGTTCCATACGCACACCCATATTCCACCCAATGACGGAGGTTAAAATATATTTTATCAATCTGCTGTTGTAGCCATGTTGCCCTTGCAGAGCCATCAATCTTTATCCCAATTGCCAGCGTAGCTAATCTCGCTGTTTCAGAACATATAGACTTTGCAAAGTTTATTGTTTTAATATGTTTATCATCATCTAGCCAATACGGATTACCTGCATAGATGCTAGAACACATATTAATAAACTTATCCATCTCTGATGATGTAACTTGCTCTACATTAAACTCTTCTGTTACCTTTCTTTTAAGTATCATACTAATCCATCCTTTTATCTTTGCTATAATTCCCATTTATGCACTTTCTCCTCTTCTTAGTGACATTGGACTTGTCGCATATCTTAAGGCATCAATCCAATGATTATTCTTGTCTGGATAGGCTGGAATAACATTTCCTTGGGTATCAACCTCATGTTCATATTCTATAATTTCCTTATATGCTCTTGGTGTTCTTGCTGGATCAATTACAATCGTTCGGCACTGTAGCCATTCCATTGTGTATTTCACACTACCAGGCTTTGCATTAGTCTTTCTTGCCAATAGACCTTCATCCCTAAAGTCATTAACACTCTCTTGCTCATCAGCTCCACAAATAACCTCATAATCGTCATAGCCATGTGTAATAATATCTTTTGCCATTGCCTTGTTACGCACCTTGCACCCTCCCAATTCATCAAGTAACATAATCGTCTCTTTGTTGTGAATATACGATGCTCTAATAAATGCTTTAGGGTCAGGAAACCATCCCCAATCTTGCCCTTGATATATCCACTCTTGAGCTGCAATCTCTTCATCCGTAATCGTTCTAATATCAAGCATGTCAAAGATTGTTGTACCGATTCCAACAGGTATACCAATATATTCATGTTTATAAGCTCTCTCGTTGGTATTCTTTAAATGCTCTGCATCATTTATAAATTGCTCACCAAGCCACTCAACTGGAACCGTAGTATAGTCTGACTTATGTCTATAAGAATCTTCTCTTGGTTCATTTACATATACATTTGCCCAGTTAGCGTTGCTTATTGGTGGATTAAATGACTTGAATACCACGAACTTAGAACCACCACGAAGAATAGATTGCTGCACTGTACGAATTTCTTCTATTCCTGCAAACTCATCTAGTTCTTCAAACCAAAGATATTTAAAATAGCCTTTACTTACCTTGATGGACTTGGTTTTCTTTGCCTTGTCCAATCCACGGAAGATAATCTTTTGTCCTGTAGGCTTATATATGTATTGTAACGGACTTACCTTTGCTTCCCATAGGTCTGATACCTCTAGTGCGTCTATAGCCCACTGTATCTGTTCATATACGGATTCTCTAAGGGTAGATGCAACCTTACGAAAGACAACTGCGTTTGCGTCCTTATCTTCCATCATGCCTAAGACTATCTCAACTGATATAACAGATGATTTTGTGGAACCACGCCCACCATATACATCATAGTAAGTATGTTTTCCTTCGATAACATCCCAGTGCAAGTCATAGAATGCTGGTGCAATAACGTCAGTTAGATTAACTATTGTTTGATTTTGGGATATTGTTGACAATTGTTACACCTCCGTTATCGCTGTGGCTCTTTATATCCACTGTTCTCTTAGCCAACTCCACTGCTGCTTTCGTTCTATCTGCTAAAGATGCATCAAGATTAAACTGATCCTTAATCTCTCCACGCATAACCTTAGAAAAGAACTCCATAACCTCATCACCTGATGCAATGCGCTTTTCTTCGGTTGGTTTCGTGCGTTCTGCTATGTATTTAGAAATGCAACTATTTGCAACTAATTTATGTGCATTGCCACGAGCATAACCTTCTGAATATCCAGCCTTAACAGCACTCTCTTCCGCGTTCCCACTCTCTATGTAATTGTCAGCAAAGGCTTTCTGCCTTGGTGTCAATTCTTTCATCCTTCACCTTCTCTTTACATAATCTGCCATATACCTCAGCTAAGTAGTTGAGTACCTCTATCTGGCTACATGTATTTAATAGTTCCTTATCCTTAAGAACTAACTTACCTTTCTTATTTGTCTGCCATTCTTTATGTACTACTGAATAGCCTGTTATAAATCTACTCTGTTCCTCTGAATAAAATTGGTAGGTGTTGATTCTAAGGATAAAGTCTTTTTGTGCTATTGCTGTTTGTAATTTCTTTGTTAGTCCTCTTATATTCGCCATACTCACCACCAAATAAAAAAGAGCCACAATGCAGATTATCTCTACACTTTGGCTCTTAGGCTACGTTTTCGTTATGTTATTTAGTTTTATTATAACTTATGGTTATGGGAGTGTCAAATAAAACACTGGGTTAATCTCAATTAAATATTTTATTCATATATTTTATTTAAATCTTGTCAATTCTCCACCTAGTTCTCCTTTAAAATAGAATTCAAGTCTATCTCCATCGAGAATATAAGAAATTTTTTCTGCACTCATATCATATGGGCTCAATAATAAATATTCATCATTAATTACGTATGTTCCATCTCCATAATATGCTAAAGAAGAATGATATTTACCGTTTTCATCAAAAACAAAACTAACACTTCCATCAACCCACGTTCCAACTATTTGTTCTTGAGGTGTTTGCCTGGAAAGCCAGATTCCCGCTATTGCCATAAAAACAACTATCACAGGTATAATAACTATCAGCTTTCCTTTTCCTATATTGATATTTGTTTTCTTAGTGTGATTCATTTTTACATCTCTACCCGCATTAATACTATTCCCTGATTGATTATTATTTACCATAGTAAAACCTCCTTGTTATGTTTTTCTTTATTATACAGCAAAATCCAACAAGAAAATGTGTAAATCATCGACAATCATCGACAATAGATAAGGGCTAAAATTATATTATAGTCTGCTGGTACTCTTTTATGGTAATAAAAAACCACCAGTGGAATACTGATGGTTGGTGAATTATGTTTCATATATTTTCCTTTTGTGATAAAACCGTCTCCCATTAAATTTATATCTAACAAAAATCTTGTATTTCTGTAAATGTTCAGGGTATAGAATTGTTTGCCCGCTTTCATATTTTGCTTCTCGAGTCTCTTTTGCTGGAACATTAAGCAAATTCCCAAGTTCATTTTTTTCATCTATGCTACCAAAAATATCAATACCTACTGGTTCATCTTCTCTCCCTCTATTAATCAATACCTCGGCACTATTTATACCAAATGAATGTGTTTTATTATTTACTATACGCATTACAAACTCAATTTTCAAAGTATTTGGATTATTAGGTAAATCTATATCTGAAAACTCCACCTTGGTATTAACGAATTCTATTTTGGTACATCCATAATTAGATATTGTGCTTAATAACCATCCTACTATAGCACCAACAACGGCACCAATTATACCTGCCCAAGCGTCAGGCGAAATTATTTCTAAAAGCATATTACTTACTCCTTATTGCTTATAATAAACCAAATTATACCACTCCAACCATCAATATTCAATTATCAAAGTAACGACATACTTAGGCGACACACACTCTATCTGTTGCTTATAAATAGCGTTTCGCCATCCAACACGCTATCAAGCCCCTCGATAGTGACTCTTTTTCCACTTTGTTCATTTTGAAGAATCAACCTCGTATCGGAATCAATTTCATTTGAGATAACATCTATAATTTTATATCCAATATATTCTCTAAAATCTTGAGCACAATACATTGGTTCTTTCTGTGCAAATGTAACTACCTCTCCCATTAAGCTACCTCCCGAACTACAATATTATATAGTTCTAAGAATGTATCTGCATAGTACAAAGGCTGTACTTCCCTTTGATTATGTGGGCTTACTGCATTCTCCCCATACTTCAAACCTTCTTCTGTAAGTGCCTTATATTTCTTTATGCCATCCGTTTTACTCGAATTACGCTCTCTTTCTTCCAAATATCCATATTCACATAATAAGATATTAAAGTTTCTTACAGATACTCCTAGCTCAAATCTTTTCAGCAGCTCTGTTGCGGATTTCATTTCTCTACTTCCATTAAGTTCATATTGTGGTAAAAATGCAGTTGGCAGATTATAACTCTTATACAATCCTTCAATCATATATATCTTGCTTGCATCATTCATATGTAATATGTCTGCTACAACCCCAATGGACTCCACCTGCTCCAGAAAAGAAATCGAATGCTTATTATTGGGAATACCATTTATGTACTTCTTTTCTACTTGAATAAAATATCTTCGTACTTGTTTGCCTTTTTCATTTCGTTCAAGCATAGCCATTTCTTTGGCCATATCGAGTTTGATTATATGCTCTTTTCTGCTCTGTCCGAAAGCCGTCGAAATTTCGACACCTTCATAGTCTTCTTTCTCTACTGCATCGATATCAGCAAATCTTCTACTAATCCATTCGCGATAATTACTTTTCACTCCAAGTATCTCATGTAGTTCAGTTCCATAAACCACTTTTTCACCTGTACTAGTCTCATATACTGGTACTAAATCATTTTCAATAACTATTAAGTTTTTCATTAATTTTTCCTCCTATAAGTTTGACTTTTTCGAGGAAATAGGTTAATCTACAAATAGATATAGGTGTTACCTATTTCCTATGGATTGAGTAAACACGTGCCGACCAAAGCTATTGTGTTTGCTCTTTTTTTGTCTTTAAATCTTTCTCTATAAGACCCATAATGTACTCTTTAATTGTGAGTCCTTTTACTACAGCATGTACTTTTACTTTGTGATGATATGCATCATCCACTTCGATTAGTAAATTTTTCATATGTCCTCCTTTCTTTCACAATGTGATGTTACCATGATTTCTTTATTAATGATAGCAAAACCATTTTAATAACACATTCCCTCTATCTTTTTTATTGTGATATTGCACAAGAGTACCGAAAAATACAAAAAGGAGCATCTCATGCTAATTCGGAAATCCGAATCATTTTTTTATCAAAATTCTAAATTTTTTAATCAAAAGTCTAAGATATTCTATTTTTTTATTTACAACAATTTGCAATTTCAGCGATTTGCACAATAAAACGCTTGCGCTCGTTATATTGTTTGGGATTGTCTTTTTTTATATCTCTCCATTCTTTTTCCTTGCATCACTCCATAATGAAATGCAATGCTTATTGAAGATTGCAGATTGTACCGATTAGGTATTTCATTCAGAACCGTCCAAGAAGGCTTACTCTCTATAAAATGACTACCTGCTCTAAATAGCTCCGTATCTATCCTCCGAGCCTTTATACATTTTTCCATCACCCAAATAGCTTCTATCATCTTAGGAGGGCATGCTTTCTTTATTTCGATTCTTGTTTCATAATCTCCACCCATAAAAGCCTCTGCCATATCTAAATAGATATTGTAATCCTCACAATCCTTGTTTAGTACCAAATCCCCTGACCCTGCTTCATAGAAAAGTGTAAGCTCACCTAACTTTGCACCGTCTCCCCATCCTTTTAAGAATCGTACCGCCTGCTCTGTTGTTAAATCTCCTATGCTACATGCCTTGATTCTTAGTTCTTCATTGATTACTTCATAACACATATATGTATCCTCCTTTATAGTGCCTCATTAGGGCACTGTCTGCATTTCGGATTATAGTGTACTATTAAGACACTTGTCAATACTTTTTTTTCGGAGGTCACTTTTATGTTCAAATCAAGGTTGAATGAAACACGTAAGAAAAAAGGCTATACAGCTCAACAAATGGCTGATAATTTAGGCATCCTTATTCGCTCATACCGAAAGTATGAAAGTGGTGATGTTATGCCTCCACTTGATACTCTAGTAAAGATAGCTGATATATTAGATGTATCTACCGACTATCTTCTTTGTCGAGATGAATTTCTGAAATCTCACGCAAAAAGCGTTGATTAATTCCAAATAAATCCTCTAGTTTATCCCAAACAGTTATACTTCCCAATCTCTCGCCATATTCTATGGCTTTATAATGCCTTTCAATTATGTTCAGGTATTCTGCAACCTGTTTTTGCGTCATTTTCTTACTAATTCTGGCATCCCTTAATACTTTTCTCATATGACACCTCTCTTTCTTCTGCTCTATTGAGAACTTTACAATTTCAAAAATCAACGCTGCTATTCCACACATCAATGAAGCCACATCAATAATCATTCCAATATCACATTTATTCATAATTAACCTCGTTTTTCTTTTGGATTTTCTAATTCGAAGTTAATATGATAGATGTGGAACCTTTTAACGGGCAATTTTGAAAAGTTTATACTTTTTTAATAATTATCATGGCATCACGCCTCCGCTTAACTCGATACCTTTTTTTGCAAGAGGACTAAGATACTTAGAATCTATATCTAATATCCTTGCCAAATCTGTAATTACAAACTGCTCGCCATTATATTTAATATACACATTTCTTCTAGTATTCCTTGCTTGTTCCCCATTTGTTGCCCATCTACAATTTTCGGGAGAGTAATTTTTATTTACATCTATTCTATCTATGCTCTTGCCAATTTCAAACCCGTTTCGTAACGCCCATTCAGCAAACATCCTCTTACTGTTTCTCCATTCATTGCAAACCATTATTCCTCTACCTCCATAGTTTTTATAATTTCTATTATTGGGGTTATGGCATCTTGACATCATTGCATGATATGAATTTAAAATTTTATCTCTTTTCCTCTTATCAACTCCAAGATCATTTAAGTCGAGATAAATAGAATCTTCATAATATTTTGCTCTACTTGCATTAAAATCCCTAATCAGACATCCACAGCTTCTTATCTTTCCACAATTAAAATCATTTTTTCTCACAATCTTGATATTTCCGCAAGTACACTTGCACTTATATCCTGGTAATGCCTTCCCATACTTTGTTACATAATTGCAGCTATCTAATACAGTTAATCTTTGTTCTTTTATAATTTCACTCATTTTATGCTAGTCTCGGCTCCTTTCTTGATTTGTTTGTTAAATAATGTTAAAATAAAATTGTCTAAATGACTTGAGAGGATGTGATTTTATTGATACAATTTCTTAATCTCTGCATTATGCGCTATAAAACACGAAAGATGTTAAAAAGACATATTGAACTTTTAAAAGAGACTATTGATGCCAATCATGCTTATTATTTAGATCTCATTAATAGCATCGTAGAATTTATCAACAAAACCACCGAGCCAACTATAAAGCAACATATACCAATTACCTATAGCACAAAACCCGTTATTTATCGCTATAATCCTTTAAATATTTGGGGATATATATTCTGTAGTATAAACAAAAGAACTGCGTTAAACACATTCATTTGGTTAGGGATAAGGTGGCACTTTTCTCTATTGAAAGGATGATGTTTATGGTATACATTATGCTTATTATTCTTATAGTCGTTTCATTTTTTACCGTTTATAAGATATTACAATTACCAACTATTAAAAATGCATCTGAAATTGTACTCAAAACTAAATTATTTGAAATCCATATCAAAAAGTAACTTAACTATTAACATGTGTCACTTAAAGGGCTCCCTTATGGAGTCCTTTTTAATGCCTTAAATTGCTGTCTTCATTATCTTTCCTCCTAGTTATATATTCTTTTCTTCAAGACCCTTTTTATATCCCATTAAAAAGGCATTTCGGAATGTATCTTCTTGGACTGCACAAATATACTCATCTTGCGCTGTGTTTAAATTTGAACATGTCTTTTGTACTTCTTCGGATGCTTGCGCCGAGTTCTCCAAAAACTCATAATATAAATCATTTAATTGTGTCTCATTCATGATTGTTATCCTTCCTTTTCTGTTTTTCCTTTCTCTGCCTTGCCTTCTCTGCTCTTTGTCCTTTCAGAAATCCTAACCTAAAGAAATGCATGCAGCTATTAATTGCGTTATTGTTATATACTTGGGCTATTACGGATGCTTCACTACATTTAATGCAGTAATTTCCAATATCAATATTTTCTATCAGTTCAAATAATTTCTTATCTTCACCTTCTAATAACTCCCGTCTTTTCTTTGTCTCAAGATAAGCTTCGTGCGCCCTTTCATAATCTTCTTGCATATATGTATCCATTATAAATTCTCTCTCCTATTCCTCTAAATTTTTCTTACGCTCATAATAACTTTGTACTGCATTAAATAAATCTCTACATAGTAATTCAATACTTTTACCGTACTGCTTACTTTTGTTCACAAGTTCAGTACCAGCGTCAATGAGTTGTTCCCACTCATTATCTTCTAGTTTTCTTCCTTCAAACTGTTTACAAAGCTTCCACATATCCGTAAAAAGTGTATATATTAACTTCATTTCTTCCATAAATACTCCTTTGTAACACCATTTTTGACACTTGGAACACCTACGTAACACCTTAAGTAACACCAAGAAATCCAGTGTTTATGCGGATGTAACACCGTCACACCTATTTTTTATATTTCTCTATATAGAAAAAATATTTTATAAATATTTTAAAAAACTTTTTTTCTATATGCATTGTCTGTGTTTTTTGGTGTTCTAGGTGTTCCAAGTGTTACAAACCACACATCTTTAGCAGTGTCCCCTCATATATACATTCATGCTTTCCTTCTTTTGAGAGTGTATAAGATACTGTTCCACTACTAGATATATAATTCAATAACTTATTTTTCTTCTTACTTACTACCAATGCTCTGTTTCCTACCTTGCAAATTTTATAAATATCCTCATATCCAGGAATATCTACCCATTGTTCGTCCATACTTCCTCCTAATCGAAAGGCAACTTCATTTGATCATCAATCTCCATGAATCCATCTTCCTCATCAATTATCTTTAACCATACACAGCGAGGATTAGAATCTCCAAAACGTTTGTTTTTGGTATTTTTTCCACCTGATTGAGTAATAAGGCCTTGTTTTGCTGCCCATGTGAGAAAGGCTTTGCTTGAGAAGTTTCCACGTTCACACATGCGATTGAACGCATTATTTAAAATAATTGCATTACCTTTCTCTATACATCCCCAGCACTCGCCTCTATATTCTCCGTTATCATCTGGTTTAAACTTATTGATATTGATAGATACCTCTGACAAGATAAAGTCATAAGCTCGCTTATTCTCTGATACCTCACCTTTGTTTTTTAGGGTATCTACGCACCTATTTAGGTCCAAATAGATATCATCACCAAAGATGCAGTCTGTGGCTATTTTGTCAGCCGTAAGCATCACACTAAGCGGAATAGATTGCTTTTCTTCCTTCTCAACGCCTAGCTCCTTAGCTCTATCATTTATTTGTTGGAGAAATTCTTCTTGCATTTCACGAATCTTATCAAAGCCAAGTCTTTGAACCTCATCAATAAATAGTTGACCTGCAAATCCATAGTTCCTATTAATGGTCTCAACTACCCTATTTCCGTTCTCAAATATACTTCCATCGTCCATTTCAAAATCCAAAATACGATTGATAGCACCTCCACGCATTGTATCTGACGCAAGAGGACGCTCTATATTGGTTAGGACTACATTCTGCCAAGTAGTTGCTCTATCAAGCCCTAAATCTCTGTTAGAACGGTCTTTACCTTTACCACCACACAACATATATATAATGTCTGTAAAGCTGTCGCCGTACTTATCCCTAGTCTTTGAAAGGTCATCTATTACCATTGGAAGGTTATTTAAAATGTTGTCTCGAACTTCTAACGCCACCTGACTGCTTACAGGATCAGTTATGTATTTATTCTCTCCCGGATTAGCCCAAATGGAAGTAGCTACCATAAGCGCTACCGTCTTACCTTTTCCTGTCTCTCCCCAAAGATTTAAGATAAATGGAAGGATATTAAGAGGTTTTAATAGAACAGAGGCAAAACTACCTGCCATATAAAGTTGTGGTTCATATCTCTTCGATTTTCGTATTTCGAGCATAAGGTTAAGCCACTTTTGATAATCTCCATGCTCACAAACCGATTCGAAAATATCCTTAAATTTACTTTCTGCATCGAACTCTATATCTACGCCATATGGCATGAACTCTCCATTAATCCAGCCAAACTTTGATGTAGACACTCGTGTATCTATGTCGCTAATATTGTAGTTTTCTAGGTCTGATAAGAAACGTACTAGCACCTTGGAAGTTTCAGACGTTACAGAGACCCCATAATCGGCTAATCCTACGATTTTATTTGAAGATGCTATCATTCCTTTATCAATAACAATTTCTTTCCATTTCTGCCCCTTCTGGAAGGCTAATTTAACCTTTTCTTTGCCTGTTTCAGCATTGATTAACCTTTGAGTTATAAGAATAGGGTGATAGCAAGCTAGTTGCTCTCCAAACAAGGTAAAGGTCCTTACCCCATAGCTATCAGCTATCCAATTGCTGCAGTAAAGCTCGCGCCCATCGTCAAAGTAATCAAAATGTGTATAGTTATCAAAGCTAGTCATGCTAGGCTTGTCCGCGTTGGCTCTTTGGATGCTCCTATCAACTTTCTTATATGCTCGTACTAGCGAATCAAATTTTGACTTAACTCCTAGTAACTTTGCCTTATCCTGCAACGCTAAAAGTATTCTTGCTTTTTCTATTTCGTCCTGCTCTTCAAAAACTTCTGCTAATACAGCATCAGATAATATTGACACAGCATCTAACACTGTTATATCCAACCGTTTCACCTCTTTTCTGTTATACATTCAAGTCTATAAAATAGATATTCAAGCCTATTTTTAGCTTCACACCATTCATCTGAAAACACTTCAAACAGCATTATGAATATCTTCTGTAGTTTTATTTCTTCAGAAACTACATGCTTTTCTACCTTGAGAGCATGTAGTCGGGCTTTTTCTGTTTCCTTACGCTTATTCATTTTGTATTGATATAAATTGTGTTGGAAATCAGAACTTGCTCTGTATGACCCACCAAGCTGCTTAAATGCAGTTTTAAAATCAACATTCTCCTTCTTTTGTACGAATGAAAATATATCCCCTGCCTCACCACATCCAAAGCAATAATATGATTCCTTAAAGATTTTCATTGATGCGGTTTTTTCCCTATGAAAAGGGCAGCAACAGAAACCTTTCTTGTCTATTCCAATTCCATAGTTTTCTATTACTGCCCTCATAGGTAGTGATTGCTTTAGTTCTTCACTTGTCATAGGCTCCACCTAATATTTCAAGTATTTTCTTGCCCGTTTCCTCTTTTGAGCAGAAAACAAAATCTACATTATATCTGTCTCTAATGGTGCAAAGGGATTTGTATAGCTGATTTCCGTCAACAGCTTGTGTCGAAACAATCTCTTTAACCTTTTTCCCATCAACAGTCTTCCAACGCATTTGATGCTTTCGTGGATTTTTCCAGAAGAATACATCTTCTATAGTTCTAATACCCTCACCATGTTCACATAAAATGACTATTTTAATACCTTGCTCTATTGCCCTAACAAGTTCCTTTTTAAACCTTTCGTGTTGCTGGCAGACATTTCCACAAAGTTCTTGTAAGTCTTGCTTTCTATCCACCACTAAGCGAGGGTTATCCAATGACTGATAGTCACCTACAAAGAGTTTTGAGCGGAAGTGTTTAACTCCCTGCTCCTCAAATTCTCCAATAATCTTTTCTATGGCTTTGGGTTTTTCCCTTGTGTCTATGTTAATGTTCAAAAAATCACCGCCTTAATTAAATGGGAGCTCTTCATTGATTCCATCTGGAATATTCATAAAACCATCATTGTAAGACTGTCCACTTCCCGCTGTAAGGAGTTTCTCTTCTGGTATTGGTGCATCTGTCACTTTATCTACTGAACAAAACCAGCGCATTTCTCTTTTCTTCCTTCTTTTACCGTTATATTCTTCTTCGATAATTCCAAAAACCCCACCTGCGAGCTTATTTTCAAAGCATTCACAGAATTTATCACCCCATTGAACAGTAAAGCCTGGGTTAGAATGTTCTACACAAGTAATGAAAGTTTTAAAAGCACGATTACACTTCCCTTCATTATCATCCGTCAATATGTACTGAATTGCTTGATTTGGCCATTTTTTATCTGGTCTAATATCATTTTTAAACTGCTCCGCAAAATAACCTGGCTGCTTATCTGTATCTGCAAAATCAAACAACACAGCAATCATGTCCCTTCCACTTCTTGATTTTGTCTCGCTTACTTGCTTTATTACTAGTTTGTGGCCTCCTAATTCAACAGGCGTAAAACCAGTGCTAGCAGGTGTTTCTTCATAACTATTAGGCTTATTTATTGCCATTTTCATTTCCTCCCATTTCGTAGTATTCTCTTATAGTTTTATCTACAAAGGCTAAATCATTATCAATTTTGATTTCAAACATTTCCATCGGACTCTTTGCTGGGTTACTACCATCAGAGTTCGTTATAAAGAAATGTTCGCTTCCCTCTACCTGGCAAAGTAGAACTATGGAAAATAACCCTTCTACGGTCAGCTGGTTATCCAGCATCTTACCAAGTGTTTTGGCTTTCAGCTTTCCATCCTCCGCTAGTTCTGTATGGTGTAGCATATAAACCACACAATCTGGTGGTGTACTTCTGATTATGAAATCTATGAGATTTCTAAAGTTAAGAGCCATGTTGGTAAACTTCCCATACCCTGATTCCTTTGCATGGTCAAAACTTTCAAATGCCATAAGGTACTGACTATCATCAATAACATACTTTTTGCGTTCTGGATTCCTTAGCACCTTGTAGATTTTCTCATATGTAGCATTATCAACCTTGGGAATTTTCTTTCGAAAGGGAAGTGGCTTTCCTGCCACATTAAAAATACCTACTTCGTCCACATCAAAATTCCTCATTGATGTCGACTTTCCTGATCCGCTAGCCCCTAAAACCATTACTGCAATTCCCATTTTATACCTCCTCGAATTTCCATGAATATCCTCCAGCAGTGTTTCTCTTGCCTGTACAACATTGAGATATATTCCCAATGGAAATTCCAAGATTTTTATGTATTTCCGACAGACTATTCCATTTTTTAATTTCTTTGTTTTTATCAATCTGAACAATTCTTTTTCTTTGTTTCATTGACGCTTTAAAAGGCCTGTTTGCGTAATTATTGTTATATGTCCTATTGCACCACTCCAAATTATCAACATCATAATTTGAAGGATTGGTGTCTTTATGATTTACTTCTAATAAATTTTGAGGATTAGGAATAAATGCAATTGCAACAGCTCTGTGAATGCTTACATTATATTGTTTTCCATCTCTTCCCATTGTCACAAATGGATACCCATTCCCTCTATCACATGGTTTAAGTGTTCTACCCTTAACAAGTCTTTTTCCTTTATTACAATTAACATAGTGATCAATACTTTTAACTTCTCCTCGGTTACTTACCATATAGAGTCCTTCGAATCCCTTAACATCTTTCCACAAAGTCATTGTTTGATTCACTTCTCATTACACTCCTTTCTAAATGTTTTATATGTCTCCTACTGTCACAAATGGTAACCCATTTATCCACTCTACTCATTTAATCTGAATATTGCTGTTTTCAACCAATACTGCACCAGGTATGTTTCTACCCTCTTCAATACTTTTTTTAATTGCTGTTTTATCAGCAGTAGGCTCTGCAAACTTTAAAAATGCCTCTGGCAAAATGCTCATATCGTATACATCAACTGCCTTTGATGCTCTAAATGAAATACTTACTCTGCTAGATTTATATGTACTACCATTTAAAAAGCTAGATAGATACTTCTTAATCGAATCCACTTTGTTTTCTGCAGATTTTTGCTTCTGAGCAAAAGCATCTTTTTCTGCTTTATATGCAGCTACTTCTGCATTTAGATTTTTCACCCAAAGAGCAATATTTTCAATTTTGGTATCACGATCCATTTCTAGTTGCCCTAACTTCTCAACATCAATAACCTCTCCTGTTTCTTCATCGATACAGTTCATAATCTCTTGTTCTATTTCGTATAAGTTCATCTTTACGTTTCTCTCTTTCCGCCTCTTCATAGGCTTGTCTCTCTCCTTTTAATCTAGCTTTAGTAGGAACTCCGTATTCTATTTCATCCCACCACCAATCACACACCATGATATTGTCTACTTCACCCATTTTTAATTCCTCTTTCCAGCGACTCTATTAATGAGTACTTTTTTAAATTAGACCTTACCTTATCTCTATCCGCATTAAATTCTTTACACCATTCTGCTAGAGTTTGTGTTTTACCATTTTCCGTAAAATATCTATTATTTCTTTTATTATTATTTTGTTGGGCTACTGTTAGCCACCTGCAATTTTCAGGACAGTAATTTCCGTTTACATCAATCCTATCAATCGATAATTCATCTGAATAACCATTATTTAGTGCCCATGATTGAAATAATTTAAAACTCTGTAACCACTCATCGCAAATAACTATTCCTCTTCCACCATACATAGCATAGTTAGGTGCTTTTGAGTTAAGGCATCTTGCTTTCATTCCCTTCCATATAACATATAGACGATTTGTTCTGCATCCGTATTTATAATTGTTATGTCCAGATTCCAACTGCAAGCAGCCGCAACTTTTTTTTACTCCACTATTCAGATCCGCAGTCTTTATACAAACCTCATTTCCACATTCACATTTACATAACCAATAAATTTGCTTATTGAATACTCCACTATATTTAATAACAGTTAATCTTCCATATTGCTTACCATGCAAATCATAAAGTAGCCTTTTTGGTTTTTTATCCGTATTCAGCACTGATGGATTAATGCTTTTAGCTTTTCCCATTTACACCACCATTCTATTCTCTATCATTTCCATTAGAGCTATTCCTCTTTAGTAGGCGTCGCATGCGTAATAGGTTCAAAACCTAGATAATGACCTACCACCTCACGTGATATAGAATATTTTTCATTTTGGGTATATTCCCCTAATAGGTGCGCCCTAGTCTCAATATCAAGTAATTGCTCTAATCTACCCATAGGGATAGTTACCATTATTTCTTCCATTTGACATTTTCCTCTCTCATGTTATAATGAGCATATAAATAGCATATTAACGTGTGCTTTGGTCCTGTGACCGACTACCAATCAATACAGGACTATTTTTTTGCTCTTTTTTTCTCATAGATACTCCTTAACATAAATGCCGTCTTCTCTGATTTCTAATATTTCAGCATCAATAAATCCCTTAATCCAATCTTCTTTAGCTCTCTCAATTGGTGTAATTGGCTGTTTCATCTTCTCTCCTTTCCGCTTGTCCAACGTAGACCGCCTAAGCGGTGTTGTCCTTAGCATTCTTTTTGATTTCACCTAAAACAATCTGTGATACCCTTTCGATTACTTTTTCAACCTTGCTCGGGTCCTTAACGATACAATCGTCTCTAACCGTAATCTTACAATTATCATCCATATCCTCTACCTCCTATTACAATGTATGAATGCTTGCTTGTACAACTTACCTATGCCCTCTACGTGATGCGTAGCCTTAACGAAGTAACTACGCATCCGAATTGTGTAAAAGGGGAATGTGGTGTCTACACACCACGTACAGGGCACGGTACTTGATTTATATTTGCTTTAATCCTATAATTTTAAATACAGGCTATTGCAGTAGCCGAGTACAAAAAGAAAGGACAAATCTTATGGAATTTACTCGCGATACCTCTAAGTTACTTGCTGTAATTTATAAACAATACCTTGAGCAGCGAAAAAATGGTGCTTCTAGAGCAGAAGCGAAATCTTTTCAAGCAGATTTTTATAAGGAAGCTAAATCATTATCAGATTGGCAAGATAGTGACATTTCTGATTCTATTCGCGAACTACAAAAAGCGAATTTTATAAAAAAGGATATTTTAGGAAATTTTACTATCCAAGATGCTTTAATTATCAAAATGGAAACTCGCTTTCAATCTGGCTTGACGGATGTTACAAAATATCTCGCCGACCTTGCTGCTGGAATTGCAACTGGACTATTTCTTTAAATTTTTACTGGCTATGCTTTTCATAAGTGTAGTCAGTATTTTTCTTACCTTCCATACTGTAACTAGTTAGGTGTACAAACGTATCAATATCCATTGTTACTCTAAATCCTTCTCCTGCTTCACAGGAAATCATAAAGCCTGTGCAACCATCACCAAATGGAATTCCATTAACATTAAACGTTTTCTTTGCAACATCAATTTCAATGGTCTTTAGTTCATTTGGTATCTTTGTGAATACTTTTGCATCCATTATCTACTTCCCTCCTTCTCCCTCTTTCTACATATCTTCTTGGTCTTTTGTTGTCATATTTTTCTTTGCATGGTATGATTTCCTAAAAGGAGATTATCCCAAATGTACATACTCATATTTTTCTTATTTATCGTTGTAATTAAGTTAATGACAAATTTGTTCCAGCTAATTTCAACATACTATTTTCATCATAAATTTTTAAAACAATCAGATAATATTGACCAATTATCCAGCTTTGTTACATCTTTGTTCAATTCTGCTAATACTCAAGTCATAATAGTAAACATCTTTAACGCAAGTGGAGTGAGACAAGGCAGAAAAGACTATATTTCAAACAATTTGAGTGACATGGATAATTTCACTGAAATCAATAAACTCTTTCACAAAACTATTGGTGTCTTTAAATATCGTGCTTTACAGTCTATCAATCCCTTTTACTGGCTCTTTTTGCCAAAATATATCCTTGCATACTTTAATATAGGTGTTGGAAAAATCACCTCTATTTTTCTTTCACTCATTTACTGGTCAGTATCCGTCATTGCTGGTCATTATCTCGAATTGTTTCTTACTGAGAATCTTGATTTAACGATTCAACAATTTTTGAATGGATTTCTTTGATATATTTCCTTATCTCTGTTCTCTCCTTGCGATTGAAACATGTCTCAAGCCTTTCCACCTCGTTGAACATTGTCTGGTAAAGCAATGCATCAACTTGATTTTTTTCTACTGAAATAAAAAATGGCTCTTCTACTTTCACTTCTTATCCTCCTTTATATCCTCTTGCTCTTTTACTACGAACGTAAATTCGCAAACATGTTTATACTTTTTTAATACTCTGTTCCCTTGACGCTAAAACCCTTTCGCGATACAATATAAGGCAAATAGAACATATGTTCCATTCAAATATTGTAGAAAGGAGGTAACACTATGGGTAAGAAATATAATCTTAGTAGTTCTTCTGACATGAGACGGTTCTCTCGTGATTTAGAAAAGAAGGTAACTACTATGGCAATGGAGAAAGCAAGTACCATGAGCTTTCAACATGCATGTCCTCATTGCATGAATATGGTTGCAGTACATGCAGGTTTAAATATCTGTCCTTTTTGCCATAAGCAGATTAATGTTGAATTAAATTTCAATACATAATTTAATTCCCTTGGAAGCCAGCTCATTCGCCAATGTGTTGGCTTCTTTTAGTAACTCAACAATGTGCTCTACCTTTTTTTCTACTTCTTTTATCTCTGAAATGTCACATTGGATTTTGATAGTATTTTGTTCCGCCACTTACTCACCCTCCTTCATGTTCTAATAGGTTTCCTGCAAATTCTTTTGGGTCTACCCCAAGAAATCCACAAACCTTGTATAGTTCATCTGCCCTTAACTCTCTATTTCTAAATTCGTTTAACAGACTATCGTACAATGCTACATATGGGATTCCTGTATCTCGCGACATTTTTGACAGATTAATTCCTTTGCCCTTAATGTATTTAGAAATGTTATCTGTTACTAAACTCATTCTGTAAAATCACTCCTTTCATCGATTGTTTTCTACGCTCCGTAGATTTATTTATATATTATTCTACTCGCAGAAGAATGTCAAGGGTTTTTTCTACTTTTTGTAGAATTTTTTATTTACATTGCGAAATTACTATGCTATATTGTAGAAAAAGGAGGGTTATTCATGGCGAATAAATCGATGGGTTCTACTTTACGTAGCTTAAGAGAAAAAACAAACCTGACTGTAAAAGATGTAATTATAGAATTAGAAAAGCATAATCAACAAATTACGGACAAAACACTATATAGTTATGAAAATGGTACTCGCGTTGCTAGTGCTGATATGTTTTTATCTCTTTGTGAAATTTATCATTGCAATAACATATTAGAAGTATTTTCTGATGTTGAAATAGACTATTCCGTTCCTGACGATTCAGAATGGACTATAATTGAAAAATACCGCGAGCTAGATACTCACGGCAAAGAAATGGTTGACTTTACTTTATCAAAAGAATGGGAACGCTCTACTGCTTTAAAAGAGGAAGAAAATAAGATTGTTAATTTTGCAGATTCGCAAAAACCTTTAGAAGAGGGTGACGCTGCACACTTAAGAACAGATATAGTAATTCCAGAGGGTATTGATACCTCAGATAACGAACATATTAAAGGGCCAAACTTTTAGTCCTGTTTATTGGACATTAAATTGTGTAAATTTAAAAAGGGTGATAAAATTTGAAATATGAAATGCTATTAGAAGAAGCCGACTCCATAGGAGTTGTTGTAAAAGAGAAGCCATTACAGTATAATGATGGCAGACAATTTGGAAAGAGGATTGCTATACGCAAAGACATTGATACTACTATAGAAAAGGGTTGTGTGCTTGCAGAGGAATTAGGTCACTACTATACTACTGTAGGTGATATACTAGACCAAACTAATGTTAGTAATCGAAAGCAAGAATACCGCGCTCGCCTTTGGGGCTATAACAAAATCATAGGGCTATCTGGAATAATTAGTTGCTATAAAGCAAGATGCAATGATATGGATTCTATGGCTGACCATTTGGACATAACTGTAGAATATTTAAAAGAAGCTTTAGACTGCTATAAACAAAAGTATGGTCTATATACACAATGCGATAACTATGTTATCTTTTTCGAGCCTGCATTAGCGGTGCTTGAATTGATATAAATAAAAACAAAAGTAAAAGAAAAGAGGGAAACAAAATGGCAAAAGTTGTACAAGTAACAGGAGATGTAGTAAGTATTGGAATGGATGATGGGACATTATCAGAAGTTCGAGCTTGTGATTTGAATTTCGTGCCACAAGTAGGGGATGAAGTACAAGTTTTTCAGAGCGAAACAAAGATTATTGTTTCAAAAGTTGTTAAGGAACAACCACAGGTACCACAGGGCGGTATCAATATTAACGTGAGTAATGCAAACAACAATGGTCAACCACAACAAGTTATCTATGCAGGCAAAAAAGCTGTTAGTAAAATAGTTTATTGTATACTAGCTTTCTTCCTTGGCGGTATTGGCATACATAAATTCTATGCTGGTAAAATTGGAACAGGCATTTTATACCTTATATTCAGCTGGACTTTTATACCTGCATTTATTGCATTTATAGAATTCATCATCGGATTATGTCAGAAAGCAGATGTTAACGGAAATATATTAGTGTAATAAAAAACCGCCCCTACTCAAAGGAACGGTCTTTATAGATACTATTCACGGATGTACCGCTGTAATATCCCTCGCAAGATAAATATAGCACATTTAAGTACATCCTTGCAATAGGGT
Organism: Lachnospiraceae bacterium; assembly: GCA_031554725.1. Taxonomy (GTDB): domain Bacteria; phylum Bacillota; class Clostridia; order Lachnospirales; family Lachnospiraceae; genus JAVBUZ01. The sequence goes on from JAVBUZ010000233.1 coordinate 26,004, forward strand.
GTATTTTTTATACCCACGAATCCATAAGATGTACAAAGGAGGGGGCTATATGTATTGTGCATATTTAAGAAAATCTCGTGCCGACCGTGATGCAGAACTACGCGGAGAAGGCGAAACACTAGCTAGACACAAAGATATGCTTTGTGCATTGGCAGACCGCCTACATATTACTATATCCAAATTCTATCAAGAAGTAGTATCAGGTGAAACTATATCTGCACGCCCTATCATGCAAGAACTTCTTCGTGATGTAGAGCAGGAACTTTGGGAAGGTGTACTTGTTATCGAGGTGGAACGTTTGGCCAGAGGTAACACACAAGACCAAGGTATTGTTTCCGATGCCTTTAAATACTCCAATACAAAGATAATTACACTCACCAAGACTTACGACCCAACTAACGAATATGACGAAGAATATTTCGAGTTTGGCTTATTTATGTCGCGCCGAGAATACAAGACCATTAACCGTAGGCTCCAGCGTGGACGTATTGCTTCGGTACAAGAGGGTAAGTATGTCGGCAGCACTGCTCCATTTGGCTATGAACGTGTTAAGATTCCGCGCGAAAAGGGATATACACTTAGTATTATTCCCCACGAAGCCGAGGTTGTACAAATGATATTTAATTGGTACTGCATCGGTGAACTTCAAGAAGATGGTACCTATCTACCGATTGGAACCGATGTAATTGCTAGCAAATTAGATTCCTTAAACATTAAACCTCGCGTGTCTAACCATTGGTCTAAAGCAACCATTGCTGACATGCTAAAGTGCCCTACCTACGCTGGTATGGTCCGCTTTGGTTACGACAAAGAAACAAAGGTTGTTAGAGACAGCAAGGTTGTCAAGATTAGAAAGCGTGATTCGAGTTGCGAGCTTATCCAAGGACTGCATGAACCAATTATACCTATGGACTTATTTCTACGCGCTGAACACATCAGAAACGCTAACAAAAAGAATACTGTGGTTAATACATTAGAACTGCAAAACCCCTTATCAGGATTCGTATATTGTGCGAAATGTAAATCACTTATGACAAGACTAGGAGCTAATAAGAAAAATAAGTATGATACCTTGAAATGTCCTAACAAATATTGTGACAATGTATCTTCTCCCATGTTTCTTGTAGAAGAACAATTGCTTAAGTTTTTATACTCCTGGATAAAAGGCTACAAGCTAAAACTGCCACAAGAAAACCATAGCCCTATAGACGCCGAAATAGCCATTCGTAGGCAACAACTATCTACTATAGAGAATGAATCAATATCTCTACAAAAACAGCTAGAGAGAGCCTATACGCTCCTTGAGCAAGGTGTCTATACTGTTGATGTATTCAAGCAACGTAATACTGCACTTCAAGCTGATATAAATAAGTTGCAACAGTCAAAAAGCACTGTCCTACGTGAACTAGAAACCTTAGAAAAAGTTAAATATAGTCAAGAGCAGTTCGTACCTGCAATAGAACATTTGCTTGATACATACCACACTAATTCTGTCAAAGCTAATAATCAGATACTAAAAGAGTTCATTGATCACGTGGACTACTTAAAAACAGAGCGAAATACACGCGGTCAGCTCCTAAACAGTAATTTCGAGCTTACTGTATTTCCTAAAATACCTTCGCATTCATCACCTATAGCATGAATGGGGCTATACCTTCGGCCCTCCGATGGCAGTTGCTCCCTTAAATAACGTTGTCAAGGTGGTTGACTATGCTCTTACTAGGATACCTGCTGAAAAAATCAGTCTAGGCATCCCCAACTACGGCTATGATTGGACCCTCCCATATGTGAAGGGTGAGTCCCAAGCTAGGACACTTGGAAGCGTAGAAGCTGTGCAGATAGCCGTTTCTCACGGTGCTACTATTGAATTTGACGAAGTTGCTCAATCGCCATTTTTTCACTATAACGATGGTGTATCGGAACATGAGGTATGGTTTGAAGATGTTAGAAGTCTAAATGCCAAATTTGCACTTGTGGCAGAAAAAAATTTGCGTGGCATTGGTTATTGGACCATTATGCAGCTATTTCGCGCAAACTTTCTTCTTTTGGCTGA
>JAVBUZ010000030.1:0-2559 GCA_031554725.1 Lachnospiraceae bacterium
CTAACGACAACGGCACTTATTATTATGAATCAGCTTCAAAATCGAAAGAAGGAAGAAAAATAGATGGAACTATACATTGCAGGCGGCTGCAAAGAGCATGGTAGAAATAGTTTTTTAATAGAGAGGGATGGAGCTAGTATCCTTGTGGACTGCGGAATTATGCAAGGCGAGAGCAAACCATATCCAAAGCTTAGTAAGGAGCAGATTGCATCCATAAAGTATCTTTTTATTACGCATTCTCACCAGGATCATGTGGGGGCATTAGAATGGCTTACCTGTAATGGATTTTCAGGTAAAGAGGTTTTAAGTAACAAAACCTATAATCAAATGAAGGTTAAGCCACAAAATCCAATATACCTGATAAAGTCCGTTGGGGATTTGACGCTTGAGGAGGAGCTCAGCGTGAGCTGGGGACAAAGCGGTCACTGTGATGGTGCTCTTTGGTTTCTAATATCGTGGGGAGAAAAGAAACTATTTTTTTCTGGTGATTATTGTGAGGATTCAGAAGTATATCCCTGCGATTTGGTAAGAGGTATAAGTGCAGATATGGCCCTTTTAGACTGTGCCTACGGATATGATGAGGTTGGTGCCGCAAAAAGTAGAAATCAGGTTATAGATAAAATTATTTCCTATATTTTACTGAAAAAGAGGAGCATATTACTTCCTGTGCCTAAAAATGGTAGGGGGTTAGAAATCATGAAATCACTGATTGAAAGTGGACAAATACATGTAGTGGTGGGAAAGGGGTTACTAAAGCAATTTAGCTGTAAGTTTCCAGAGCTATATATTGCAAATGTAGCAAGAATTCATGAGTGGAATTCAGACATAGAGGGCAAAAAGCATTATGCTTACTTTGTTTGTGATCCTCAGCTAAAGAAGGAGGAGAATAGAAAAAGGGTAGCTAAAATACTAAAGGGTGGGGGAAAAATCATTTTTACCGGAAATCTAGATAAGGGCAGCTATAGCCTGGAGCTTTACCAATCAGGGAAAGCAAGATTTGAAAGATATTATGTGCATCAAAACCTAGAAGAAGCAGTAAGACTAAAACGTAAAAACAAATTCAAAAGAGTGATATTAACCCATTCTGAAGAAAGCTTTGAAGAGGCTAAGCTAGGTGAGGAGTTTCTAATGTTGGGATGTGGTGAGGTAATAGAGGTGTAAGATACACTTTTAATGGTCGTATTTACGGCTTTGACATACATAGACAATAGAAAAAACCGCAAATAAACGGAAATGCTATCCTCTACTGCAATAGAGGATAGCATTTAATCCGTTAATTGCTTTTCATTAACATTTTATTTGTTTCCACTTGTGTAACCGTAGGACATACCAAAATCCTTTGGTTTCTAATCTGATTATAAACCGAACTTGCAGAATATGCAAGAGGTTTAGTGGGGTATCTAGCACATCTGCGCTAGGTACCCTTGTTTTGTCTTAAGAATAAATTAAGATGGTGAAATATAGTGGGAATAGAAATAACTTCATGGTAGACTTATGATGTAAAGGAAACATTTGGAAAGGGGAAACGCATGAAAAAATTATGGAGTTTGCTTTTAGCAGGTATATTATTTTTAACAGGTTGCGCCAATAGTAATGGTGAAGTAGAGAGCAATTATGCAAGCAACGAGCTTTTAACTATAACGGGCAGTGCGCTAAGTTATTCTGTGAGTATTGAATCAAAGAACGAGTTGGCAGCAGCAAATCTTATAAAGGACTATTTTGAGGAAATAGAAAACCGAGATTTTGCAATTTGGGGCCCCATACAGATTGCGGGTGAGGATTGCTACAAGGTTGGAGTGCGAGGAAGGTATACTGATGGAGAGACATATGAGATTGATACCTTGGCAGTTAACATAGATAATGGAAAACAATATTTTCTAAATAGAGAGACAGAAGAATTTGAGATGCTTAGTGCAACACCTACATTTGCTTGTAAAACATCACCAAATGGAAAACTGCGTATAGAGAGCATGGGTATGAATGCGGATGGATATGGTACAAGTGGTTTGTATTCATTGGAAGAAATGCGCATAATAGATTTGGATACTAAAGAAACATTATGGGCGATGGAAAGTATGCTCTGTAATGAATTTTCATGGTCAGAGGATAGTCGCTATGTGGCAGTCCAAAATTCTGGAAGACAGTGGACTCAGACGAATGTAGTTGATACATCCAATTATAGTACCATATTGTTGCCGGGAATATATGATATTACAGAAGAGTGTACAGAGGTAGCCATGCCAGACGAAAATGCTCCTATGCAACAAATTGAAATTGAGCAATGGATAAGCCCAATGAGCATTCAAATAAATTTTGAATGGGTGACAAAGGATGCAACGGTTATGAAAGGTACGTACGAGTATAATCTAGAAACAGGAACACTAACGGTTCAGGAAGTTGAAGAGAATAATTATGGGTCCTGAATTGTAATCTGAATTTCCATACCTGATTTTCAGATTAGGTTAATAGTTGCAAAAATTTGATGCAAGGAAGGTGGTATGGACTTTCTCTTACAAAGAAGATCAGCTAGTGTTGGTCTTCTTTTTTAGTGCTAAAATG
>JAVBUZ010000121.1:0-9507 GCA_031554725.1 Lachnospiraceae bacterium
ATGGATGGGGTTACGGTGTGTCAGCAGATTAGGGACTATGTGTCTTGCCCTATTCTATTTTTGACGGCAAAAATTGAAGATAGTGACAAGATTAAAGGCTTTGCGGCTGGTGGGGATGACTATATCTTAAAGCCATTTTCCATTGATGAGCTAGGAGCAAGGGTGGCTGCCCATATACGCAGAGAGCATAGAAATACCAAAGAAGGAAGCGTGAGGTTTTGGGGAAGACTTGGCATTGATTACTCTGCCAAGACAGTTACCGTGGAAGGAAAAGAATTGGTATTTCCTAAGAAGGAGTTTGAAATTCTAGAGCTTTTATCGCTAAATATGGGACAGGTGTTTGATAAAGAAAGAATCTATGAAAAGCTATGGGGATATGATGCAGAAGGTGACAGCAGTGTCATTGCGGAGCATGTGCGCCGTATCCGAATGAAGCTTCGTGACGTGGGTGAAGAATATCACATAGAAACAGTCTGGGGGATGGGCTATAAATGGGTAAAATAAAGAAAAGATATTCCTTAAAATGGAGACTTATAAGATATATACCTATTTGTGCAGTTCTTGCAATACTGGGGACATATGTAATAGGAATTTCCACCAATGAGCTTCAGACTTGGTATAATCAGAAATTTTCAGAGGAAGATGCGCAGAATCGAGATAAGGGGTATGAGCTTGTTCTATATGAAGATGGAACCACACGTTATGAGTATTATGAAAAATCAAAATTCACATCAAGCAGGCAAGCACACGAGGTGATATATTGGATTATAAGTAACACGCAAATTGTGCTAGTACCGTTATGGGTTTTTGGTTGCGTGGCAGCAGCCGGATTTGTTTTCTACAAGCGTGAATTAGCTGATCCAATTACCATCTTAATGGATGCATCGGAAAAAATATCCCAGAATCAATTAGACTTTAAACTAGAAAAAACCAAACCAAATGAGTTAGGGGAGCTTTGTGATTCCTTTGAGCATATGCGAGAATCCCTTTACCAAAGTAACCAAGAAATCTGGCGAATGCTAGAGGAGCGAAAGCGGTTAAATGCAGCCTTTTCTCATGATATGAGAACGCCTATTACAGTGCTAAAGGGGTACGCAGACTTACTTGAAAAATATATTCCTGATGGGAAAATATCAGAAGAAAAACTGTTGGAAGTTCTGGAAATGATGAGTGGGCAGATCAGCAGACTAGAAAGCTACACCCAGAAAATGAGTGCAGTACAAAGGCTTGAGGACGTAGTGCCAGATGCAAAAGAAACAAGCTGGAAATCTTTTACAGAGGCTTGTCGCGGTGGTGCCAAAATGCTAGCGTCAAAGGTACAGCTAGATTTTGTTTGTAAAGCAGATGTAGAAACCGTAAATATCGATCAGGAACTAGTGCTGGAGGTTTATGAAAATCTTATTTCGAATGCAGCTCGCTATGCCAAGGAACATATAACAGTCCAGATAGTTCAAGAAAAAAGCGTGCTAGAAATCTCCATTGAAGATGATGGTATTGGCTTTTCAAAAGAAGCCTTGGAACATGCTACAAATCCATTTTACAAAGAAGAGAGCAAACAGGAAGAAAATAAAAGGGAAGCACATGCTCACTTTGGACTTGGCTTATATATTTGTAAAGTGATTTGCGAAAAAAGTGGTGGTAGCTTATTAATTACAAATAGCCAAAATGGCGGAAAAGTGGTTGCAAAATTTCTTACCTAAATAAATTTAAAGCAAGTAGATAAAAAGTTGATATGTTCTATTTATGATGATGTAGTGGAAACACTACATCATTTTTTATGAAAGGAAATCAAAATGAAAAATCAAATTATTATTGAGCACGTAGATAAGTTTTACGGAAAGAAACAAGCACTAACAGACATTAACCTTACAATTGAACAAGGGATGTTTGGTCTTTTGGGAAGAAACGGAGCGGGAAAAACAACCCTTATGAAGACACTAGCGACTCTTCATGGGAAGCAGGCAGGAGAGATAACAGTTTGTGGTATTCCTATTGAACAAGTAAAGGAAATCAGAGGTATGACAGGCTATTTACCACAGGATTTTTCCATGTACCCATCCATGACGGTATATGAGAGCTTGGATTATCTTGGTGTACTTTCTGGTATGGAAAAAGAGGAGCGGAAAAATCAAATAGCAAAACTATTAACAAGAGTGAACTTGACAGCGGAGAAAAACAAAAAGGTAAAGAGTTTGTCAGGTGGAATGAAAAGAAGGTTGGGAATTGCGCAGGCGCTACTGCACAATCCTAAAGTATTAATCGTAGATGAGCCTACCGCGGGCCTTGATCCAGAGGAGAGAATCCGCTTCCGTAATCTTTTGTGCGAGGTGGCTGAGGAGAGAATTGTTATTTTATCCACGCATATCGTTGGAGATATTGAAGCAACCTGCGAAGACATTGCCATTATGAATGAAGGAAGGATTCTTTGGAAGGGAACGGTGGGGGAACTAATTGCAAATGCAAGTGGAAAGGTATTTACGGCAGAAGTTCCTAAAAATATGCTGACAGAAGTAAAACAAAAATATATTGTGACAGGAATGCTTCAGCAGGGAAGTCAAATAATTGTAAGATTTATTTCTGAAAAGACTCCTGAACTAAATAATATTTCCAAAGCAGATCCCAACTGTGAGGACGCTTATATGTATTGCCTATATCAAAATGGGTGCGATATTACAGGAGGTGAATCATAATGTTATTTTTAAAAGAATGTAAAAAGGTAATTTGCTCCTTTACTTTTCTGTTTTATTTTATAACCATCGTTGCAATGTATGCTTCACAGTTTGGGGAACGCCTAGGTGAGCCGATTTTGGAACCACAAAAAGATCTAGACAGCTATGGCAGTATAGCCAAAGAGGTTCCCGAACTTTTAATGCCTGCTGCTACAGAAAGCCTTGTATCAGAATATTTGTCTGGGTATTATATGGCATATCCCATCATGTTTTATAAAGAAGTAAAACTAAATCAAGCAAATGAAGAGAAAATGGCTACGATTATCGAAGAACTGACAGGATTAACAAAAGCAGAATTGGATAACTTTACTGATTATGAACCAGGTGGATTTGAAAGTGTAATGGGTGAAGATGGAAATCCCGCAATGGTATATAAACCGATGGTTTTGCCAGAGTATAACGATTCAGAAACACTAACCTATGAGAGATTTAGGGAACTGATGGAAGAAGCGGATAAGCTTATCGGCGGTGGATCCCAGTATGCAGTTGAATCAATGGTAAGTAATTTTTCTCGTGTACCCATGACTTACGAAGAAGCAATGGCAGAATATGAAGAGAAGATGCAACAAGGTAATCTCGCAAATGTATACACAAGACTTTTTAGTGACTACGTTGGAATTATATTAGCCATTATGCCTATTTTTGTATGCGTTTCCTTATGGCAGATGGATAATAGAGCTCATATGGAGCAACTTATATACAGCAGAAAAATCTCTTCAGCTAAAATAGTAGGTATAAGATATCTAGCTTTGATTTCCAGCATGCTAGTTCCAGTGCTGCTCACGTTTTTACATGCAGTAATGGGGGTGAATAATCTTTATCCGGATAAAAATATTTCATGGATAAATGCCGCAGGCTTGGCTGCTATTTGGTTGATACCAAGTATTTTAATTGTAACAGCAGTAGGAGCGCTGATATCAGAGTTAATATCACCTTTACTCGCCATTTTTGTGCAAGGTGTTTGGTGGTATGTGGCAGCAGAAACAACCAAGCTAACGGGTAATATTACAAAATGGACATTAATGATTAGGCATAATACCTTAGGAAAAGAAAAGTTGTTTCAAAGCCAATATGACGACTTTTTGTGGAATAGGATTTTCTATATTATATTAGCAGTCATATGCCTTGTCATAACGATATTTATTTATGAGAAGAAACGTCGAGGAGGTACACTATGGAAATATATAAAAAAATAATCAGCACTAATATAAAACACAATTTTATGTTTCCAGCCGCTGTGGCAATAGGTATTTTTGCATTAACATTGTTGATATCTAATATTACCGCGCTTAATGGAAGAGAAGTTGCAAGACCAATTGAATTCTTATTCTGCTTTGTGGGAGTTGCATTACTAACACCAATCTTTCAACCAGAACAGGATAAAGACATCAGGGATGTAATATGTTCTAAAAAAATAGATTATTTAAAGGTATGCGCTATTCGTGCAGTCTATAGTATTTTAGCGGTAATAGCTTTGGTATCTGTCTTTGTTGGAATTATGAAGTGTTGTGAAAGTCAGGTGCAGCTTAGTCATCTTTTCGGAGGTATTGCATCAGCCTTGTTTTTAGGCGCAATTGGGTTTACGGTGGCAGGGCTATCCAATAATGTAACCCTAGGATATATGGCAGCCATGCTCTATTACTTGGCAAGCTACGGACTAAAGACTAAGCTTGGAGTATTCTTTCTTTTTTCTATGAGCTATGGAAGCTACCATGAAAAGTATTGGCTTATGGGAGGAGCTATGGTATTGATGTTAACTACCATGTTAGTTCTGAAAAAAAGGCATTGTTGACTTTTACCATTTCAACCTTTAAGATGTACAAGAATATAATTTTACGCTTTAGCAGTAAAGAGGATACAAAAAATGTGCAAAATAAAGTATTTGGTTAGTATAATTTTTGTTATAATATTTCTTGGCGCATGTGAAAAAGCGGATGAAATAGATACTGGTTCAGAGACTGAGAGTAGTAGTATAGCAGCAATTATATTACCTACAACAGATCAAGTAATAACCGTTCCTTCCACAGATTCAATTCCGGTAGAAAAGCAAGGAAGCTATCTTGTAGTTATCGATGCAGGGCATCAGGGAAAGGGCAATTCTGAAAAGGAGCCAGTTGGACCAGGAGCCACAGAGACAAAAGCCAAGGTTTCTAGTGGAACGGCAGGCAAAACTAGTGGATTAAATGAATATGAGCTTACCCTTATGGTATCCCTCAAGCTACAAGAGGAATTAGAAGCTAGAGGCTATACAGTCATAATGACTCGTACCACCCATGATGTGAATATTAGCAATTCTGAAAGAGCAGAAATAGCAAATGAAAATGAAGCAGATGCCTTTGTTAGAATTCATGCAAATGGCTCAGAAAAAACTGCAACAAATGGAGCCATGACAATCTGTCAAACGGCAACAAATCCATATAACGGGTCGCTGTATGAAGAAAGTAAGTCGCTATCAGAAAACATATTGAGCGAGCTAGTGGCATCCGCAGGCTGCAAAAAGCAATATGTGTGGGAAACCGATACCATGAGTGGAATTAATTGGTGCCAAGTACCAGTGAGCATTGTGGAGATGGGCTACATGACCAACCCAGAAGAGGATGCGCTAATGGCATCCGATGACTATCAGTGGAAGATTGTTTATGGAATTGCCAATGGAATTGATTTATATTTTAGTGAATAAAAAGGAGCTTGTCACCTTAATGTGGCAAGCTTTTCTTGCTTTAAAGGAGAAGCATCTTAATCTTTCGAAATTCTTTTGAAATTCTTAAGTATATCTAAAGGCTAAAAAGGATATGCCTTTGTTATAATAAAGGAGTAACTGTGGGAAAAACTACTACGAATTTCGAAAGAGGTGTACTTTGGATATTAAAATTTTTAGAAACTACAGAAAATCAAGGGCGAGTACCCAGCAAAAGGCTCGTGCTCATATGATAGAAAATATAATTGGTGAAGCAACTCATACAACGGGCGTTATAGAGGGACAAATGTCAAAGAGAATTAAGGTTCTATGCGTTGCCCTTCTTGAAGCTGTTTCTTTTATTACGACAGCAATTGGTCTTATGATTATTGCAAGTGACATTTCGCCCCTTATCGCAATTGTATGGGCGCTGGTTATTCAGCTACTTGCAGGCTTTATTTCTATTACCAGCGGAAAAAGAAATATCATTATATTAATTGTCTGTCTTGTTGTATCAACAGGATCGGATTATGTTTGCTATATCAATGCTGTTTTTCCTTATGATATTTACATTGAGGAGCAATACGTGGAGTATAAAGCCACATATGACAAGGCTTGGGGAAGAGCGGTTCAATTAGTTCAGGGCTTTGAATCCTCAGACAATAAGATAGACAATGCAATAGACTATGTTGCTCAAAATATAGCCTTGCTTGAGCGTACTTACAATGATACAAAGCTCGAAGCAGAAAAAGAAAATTATGAAACCCTGAAAAGAGAGCTTGATGAGATTGAGGAAGGCTTTGTATTTAAAGCAGGAACGGCGGTTACCTTTGATCAAGAGGGTAATCCTGTTTACACAGGCCAATATGGAGCCATTGAGAATCCAAAGGTAGCTCCCAAGCTATTAGAGATTCAGACCTCTTATGATAAAATAGAAAAGCTGACGACTATGATTGCATCACTAGATGAGCTAAAATCAAACTTTAGAAGCTTGGTTGATAGTTATTCTAATGAACTTGGTGGAAATTCCACTGGTACAGATGCCCAAAGGTGTAAGGAGATTGTAAAAAATCTGCTAGCTTCTGCTCAGCAGGAAACAAATGGTTCGCCTGAGGAAGCTGAGAATGTGGTGGCTGCCAATGACAAATATCAGACCTTTAGTGGCCAATTTACAAAGCTTCAAAATGATACAAACATCCTATTAGAGCAAGCGGGATTTGCTCAGTTTAAGGTGGAAGACTTATCCACGGTAAAGAGAAGTAATACAAACTATAAAAACATTATGGCATTAGAATTACCAGAATTCTCCGAAATTAGAGACACTGTTAAAGAAGAAAACCAGTCTGTATTTGACTGGATATTTGATGGCTTTGCTACCATAATTGATAGTGATTTTGTTGCCAGCTCTGTAGATTTAAAGAAGAAAGCAGAACAGGAAACAAATGAAAAATACGATGCCTTTATGAATGAAATTACAAAATCTAACCTTTTGAAGGATGATAAGGATTTAGGCTTACTGATAAACGAGATGGAGGAAGCAAAAGCAGGACTTGAGTACAAGGATGCGTTATCAAAAGCAATAAACTATCTTGCTAGTCCAGAAGGAAAATATGCAGAAACCTACTCCAGAGTATTTTATGCATTCCTAGCAGATGGGCTGGTACTACTAATTGGTTATTCTCTAAGACGTAAGAAAAAAGCAATTTATCGGATGAAAAACCGCCATGATTTAATCCATGAAGAGCCTCGTTTAATAAAAGAAGCCCTCTATAATTTGGCAGCGCAAAAACTACCAGAGTCAGAATATGAAATTTATACAGTAGAAAATCTGATTTATAGTTTGAAGGATTTTATTTCTTGTTTTGAGATAGAGTCCTATATGAATGACGACAGCCTAAATATGAGCTTTAGCCTAGTATGTAAAGATGAGGCGAACTTTAACAAACTGAATGCGGATTATAAAGAAATGATTTATACCTTGCAGGCATTAAAATATGTGAAGCCTGTAAGCAAGGAGCAGTACGAATTCTATACACTGTATAAGAAAAACAAGGCGGTTCTGGAAAACGAAGGAATTAAAAATCAGATTGCTACCTTATCGGATGACTGCAAAGAGTTCTATTACCTAATAACAACAGGCTTTTCCCTCTATTTTTCGGAGCTTTTAAATGCTTTTTATGAGCATGTGGAAAATGAGCAGATAAGAGAAGAACTTAAGAGAAAATTTGAGGAGGTAAAAGCAAATGAGCTTATATAATATATTTGTGGAACCTATTATTGCGGCAATTATTTTTGCTATTGGAATCATCATTTATGTCATTGCTACTAGAAAAAGTGGAAGCTTTACTCAGGCCCCTAACCAAAGCAAGGTAGTAAAAAGAATTGTTGAGCTAGTATGCGTTTTTGTTTGGGTTTTAATTGTTAGCTATAGTGGTTGGGAAATAGACTGGCTTGTATCATGGCTTGTGATTATTTTCCCAGTTTTTGGAATTATCACAGTACCTATTGTGCTATTAATATCTAAGGTAGTAGCAAAGAAGGCAGTGCCGATAAATGAAAAAATAGGAGAGCACTTAGCAAATTCTTTAATACTTGCTATATTTCTGCTATCAGGAATGCTAACTGTATCCGTCGCCTTTGCAAAGATACATAATCATTTTTCTTTTGCTATATATTTGCACGTACTCTTGGATTTATTATTGTCCTTTCAAATTTCATTGCTATTATATCAACTGTATTACTATCTTTTTGAAAAGGAGATTCCGAGTGGGGAGGAGAAGAAGATACAGCGGATATGCAATGAATTAATTGATTAAAGACTATTGACAAAAGCGTAACTAGTTACTAAAATAAAAAGGTAACAAGTTACGCTTATTTTATTTTAGGAGCAAGACATGGAAGATAAAAAGAACTATGAAAACCTGGGTACTAGTATCCACTGGATGAAAAACTTATTGTTTGCAGGTGTTTTTATTCAGGAAAATCGTTTGCATGCAGTTTGTGATAGATATAATGATATGTCCAGCAAGCAGTGGCTACTTATGGTAGTTTGCAATGCCTTTGAAACACCGCCAGACTTAAGTACCCTTGCAGAAGCTATGGGGTGTTCCAGGCAAAATGTAAAAAAGCTGGCGACTCATTTAGAAAGGGACGGATATATAACCTTGGAAAAGTCTAAGGTGGATTCTAGGTCGCTTTGTGTTAAGAAGACTGAAAAAGGCTTACAGTTCTCCAAGGAATGCTCACAGCTTGGGATTCAGGTCCATGAGGCGGTTTTCCAGGAATTTTCAGATGAAGAAATTGAGCAGTACTATAAGCTATCCATAAAGATGATGAATGGAATTGAACATTTGGAGGATTTTTTCAAAAAGAGAGGAAAAGGAATAGGCGACTATGAGTAAAGGTGTTATTTTATATCAATCAAAATATGGAGCAACAAAAAAATATGTGGATTGGCTTAGGGAAGAAACAGGATTTGATGTGATGGAAACGCCGAAAGCTACCATTTCTGAAGTGATAAAGTATGACAAAATAATATTGTGTGGAGGAATCTACGCTTCTGGTGTTGCAGGAATATCCTTCTTGAGAAAAAATTATGGTGCACTTAAGAGTAAGAAAATAGCAATTTTCTGCGCAGGTGCGTCTCCATATGAGGAAAAAGCATTTGAAGAAGTCAAGGCACATAACCTAAAGGAAGATTTAAAAGAAATCCCTTGCTTTTATGGAAGAGGAGCATGGAATGAAGGGGCTATGAAATTTACAGACAAGATGCTCTGTAAGATGCTTAATAAGGCGATTGCAAAGCAAGATCCGTCGACATATGAGCCATGGATGGCAGCGCTTGTAGAGGCAAAGGGACAGACCTGCGATTGGACAAAAAAGGAATACTTAGAACCACTAATTAGCTACATAAAGGAATAAAGGACTACAACATAGAGAATAATATGCTCTCCTTAGAGTAGACAGTAGAAATGAAAGTATAATGATTTGTTGCCGAATGTTAATTTCCTTAATGAAAAATGAAAGTAATAGTTTACAAACGGTAATAATGAGTATACAATGTTAACAAGAAGTAATGAGAGTCGACATTTACTACTGCTT
>JAVBUZ010000199.1:0-7159 GCA_031554725.1 Lachnospiraceae bacterium
TTAAAAAAATATGTAAATGGAAGCTTCCAAAACAATATTCTTTTTAAGTTACCAATAGAGTTCTTTTTCATCGAGATTCCTATGATTTTAGCAATAACAGAAGATGTAAGCGGTTTTTCTTCTTTGATGAGTGGTGAATCAGCGCGCAATCTTGAAAGAACCTTGAGTATTTTATATTCAGGAGCAGAGGTTTTGGCTTGTATTTCTCATGGACTTGGACTTTTTGTCATATTTATATTAGCATGGCATATAGGGCTTTGCTTACAAATATTAAGAGAAGAAGGCATCAAACAATACCTAAAAAAATATTCCTTTATTTATCGAATATTCCCGTTTACCAAAAAGAAAGTATTAGAAATGTATGATGCCATAGAGCATTATGATGTAACTAAAAATGCACATAAAACAATACTTAAGATTATTCTAGTGAATGCAGTAATACTTTTTATCATAAGCTCCCTTTGGTTTGGCGGTTTTATGGTAACCATAATGTATTCCATTTTCCTATACTTTTTTTTACGCTCCTTTATAAGCAAGCTTCAAAAGAAATATAGTATTTTATTATCCAAGGTGAATGAAATTTCGGAAGGAAACTTAAATGTAGAAATACCAGATGATTTAGGGGTGTTTGAACCATTTAAGCCACAGTTGCTTCGAATTCAATCTGGTTTTAGAAATGCAGTAGAAGAGGAAGTAAAAAGTCAAAAAATGAAAGCTGAGCTTATTACCAATGTTTCTCATGATTTAAAGACACCTCTTACCGCTATTATTACTTATATTGAGCTACTAAAGGATGAAAATATTACTCCTGAGCAGAGAGCAGAGTACCTGCAGATTCTTGATAAAAAGTCCTTACGTTTAAAAGTATTGATTGAAGATCTCTTTGAGGTGAGTAAGGTTTCAAGTGGAAATGTAACCTTAAATCCAGTGGATATTGACGTGTGCAATTTGTTAAAACAGGTATCGCTTGAGCTTTCAGACAAAATGGAAGCATCTGAACTAAATGTGAAAATGAATATTCCAAATGAACGAATCGTTGCGAATTTGGATAGTCAAAAGACTTATAGAGTCTTTGAAAACTTACTAAGCAATGTAGCAAAATATTCAATGCCAGGTACTAGAGTATATGTAAACTGCTATGTAAAAAGCAATATGGTTATTGTGGAAATAAAGAATATTTCGGCAGTAGAGCTATCTGTAAATCCAGAAGAGTTAACGGAACGTTTTGTTCGCGGTGACGCTTCTAGAAATACAGAAGGAAGTGGCTTGGGCTTAGCCATTGCTAAGAATTTTGTAGAATTACAAAAGGGACATATGGATATTCAGATAGATGGTGATCTATTTAAGGTAGTAACTATTTTTCCAGTGAGCACTAATGAGTAGAATTATTCTTGATAGTATCCATAAATTTTATCATTGAAACAGTAGGGTTTGTTTGCTTTTTGTAGACAAATCCTATTTTTCTTGAAGGAATAGCTTCATTTAAAGGAAATTGAACTAAAGAACCATCGTTTAATTCCTGTTCTATGAAATCGCCAATAACACAAGCAACCCCTAAACCAATCTTTGAAAATTCAACTAATAAATCCATGGTGGTTATTTCAATTTGTTGCTCAGCAGAGATACCCTGTAATATCATATACTTATCAATGTATTGTCTAGTTATATTATTTTTATCTAACAACAATAAAGTCGAATGAGAGAGAAGATAGTTGGTTTTTTTTCCTTGAGGATTTTTCTTTAGATTTAGTTTTTCATTTAAAAAGTCCATATATTTATTGGAGGTAACAAAGATATCGTGGATTTCTTTAACGGGATAAAATTCTAAGTTATTAAGTTTTTCGGGTTCGCCAACTAAACCAATATCTACAGTACCATTTTCTAGAGCAGTTATTGTTTCATAAGTGGACTGACATAGAATTGATATTTTAACATAAGGATTTTGTTTGATAAATTCCTGTAAATATGGCATAAGCACATACTTGCAGAGGGTATTGCTTACACTAATAGATAGCTCGCCAACTCCTAACTCTTCATTCTGTTTCAATTTTTCTTCTCCCTGCTTAATGGCGCGAAAAGCGGTATCAAGCTGTTGATATAAAATTTCGCCTTCAGAAGTGAGTTTAACCCCTCTAGAATTTCTAGTAAAAAGAGTGGTGTTTAAATTACCCTCCAGCTTAGAAATAGCTTTGCTTATGGCAGGCTGACTAATAAAAAGCTCTTTAGCAGCTAGTGAAATATTTCCACAGCCTGCAACGGTATAAAAAATATGATATAGATTTAAGTTTTGAGTATTCATCGTTAATCTCCTTGCTTCTTTTGTTGTTCATGAATATCATACCATAACCAAATGTTATGGTAAATATAAACAATATGTATTTGAAGAATAATACACAGTGTGATACTATTTTTACATAAAGAAACCTTGAACGTGATGTGACGGAGGAAGAACAAATGGGAATGACAATGACTCAAAAGATTTTGGCAGCTCATGCCGGTCTAGAAAAAGTAGAAGCAGGACAGCTGATTGAAGCTGATTTGGACTTGGTTTTAGGAAATGATATCACAAGTCCTGTAGCAATTAAAGAAATGGAAAAGATGAAGGTAGATGGCGTATTTCATAAAGACAAAATTGCGCTAGTACCAGATCATTTTGTTCCAAACAAAGATATTAATTCCGCAGAACACTGCAAATGTGTACGTGAATTTGCACGCCGCAATGAAATTACTAACTATTTTGAAGTTGGTGAGATGGGTATTGAACATGCACTTTTACCTGAAAAAGGTTTAACAGTTTCAGGAGATGTAATTATTGGTGCGGATTCACATACATGTACTTATGGTGCTCTTGGTGCATTTTCTACTGGTGTAGGTAGTACAGATATGGCTGCTGGTATGGCAACAGGAAAGGCTTGGTTTAAAGTACCAAGTGCTATCAAATTTAATTTAACTGGCAAAATGTCTAAATGGGTTAGTGGAAAAGATGTTATTTTACACATTATTGGTATGATAGGTGTAGATGGCGCTCTTTATAAATCCATGGAATTCGTAGGTGATGGAATTAAAAACTTGTCTATGGATGATCGTTTTACTATCGCTAATATGGCAATTGAAGCAGGTGGAAAAAATGGTATTTTCCCAATCGATGATATTGCAGAAGCTTATATGAAAGAACATTCTAACAAACCATATACTATTTATGAAGCAGATGAAGATGCCGTATATGATGAGGAAATTACAATTGATTTAAGTACCCTTAGACCTACAATTGCATTCCCTCATTTACCTGAAAATACAAAGACTATCGATGAAGTTACCGAAGATGTTGTTATTGATCAGGTAGTAATTGGTTCTTGTACCAATGGTAGATTAGATGACCTTCGAGTTGCTGCTGAAGTACTTTCTGGCAGACACGTAGCAAAAGGAATGCGTTGTATCGTAATCCCTGCTACACAGCAAATTTATATGGATGCTATGGACGAAGGTTTACTAAAAATCTTTATTGAAGCTGGTGCAATTGTTAGTACACCAACTTGCGGACCATGCTTAGGTGGTTATATGGGAATCCTTGCAGAAGGTGAAAGATGTGTTTCTACAACCAACCGTAACTTTGTTGGCCGTATGGGACATGTGAAATCCGAAGTATACCTAGCTAGCCCAGCAGTTGCTGCAGCAAGCGCTATTACTGGTAAAATTTCATGCCCATGTCAGTTAGAAGATTAGAAAGCAAAGAGGATAAATAGATGAAAGCAAATGGAATAGTTTTTAAATATGGTGACAATGTAGATACAGACGTAATCATTCCTGCAAGATACCTAAACTCATCAGATCCTGCTGAGCTTGCAACACACTGTATGGAAGATATTGATAAAGATTTCATTAAAAATGTTAAAAAAGGTGATATTATTGTAGCTGATAAGAACTTTGGCTGTGGCTCTTCTAGAGAGCATGCACCAATTGCTATCAAAGCGGCAGGCATAAGCTGTGTAATTGCAGAAACCTTTGCAAGAATTTTTTACCGCAACGCCATCAATATTGGGCTTCCTATTATTGAGTGTCCAGAAGCTTCTAAAGGAATTGAAGCAGGAGATAATGTAGAAGTGGATTTTGATTCCGGTATGATTTATAACCGTACAAAGGGAACCGAGTTCAAAGGCCAGGCCTTCCCTGAATTTATGCAGAAAATCATTGCAGCTGAGGGGCTAATAAATTACATTAATAATAAATAAGAGATATAGACAATATAGAGAAAGGTTATGGCGCAAAGTCATAGCCTTTTTATACTTTTTGATAAAATTGTTTTAAGATGTCTTAAATAACCTTATTGTAAGATATATAGGTGAATAGGAGATATCTATGAATAGTGGTTCAATTTATTTGATAGTAAAAGTAAAACTCTCTTTTTTGTGCAAAGAATGAGAGGACAGATTAAGTAAAAGCAGTTAAACTTTTATTAAAGGCGGTGGTAGTGATGGAGTGGTTGAACCAGTTTAACGAAGCAATAAACTATATAGAAGAACATTTGACAGATGAAATAGACATGAATAATATTGCCCAAATTGCAAAATGCTCATCCTTTCATTTTCAGCGGATGTTTTCATATATGGCAGACTTACCTCTTTCTGAATATATACGTCGGAGAAAGATGACAAGAGCGGCTTTTGACTTACAGAATACGGATGAAAAAATTATTGACATAGCTTTAAAGTATGGATATAGTTCTCCGACAGCATTTAATCGTGCATTTCAAGGTGTTCATGGTGTTGCGCCGTCCAGTGCAAGAGAAGGGAATGTTTTTCTTAAATCCTACCCACCAATCAGCTTTAAGATAACGATTAGAGGTGAGGCTGAAATGAATTATAGGATTGAAAAGAAGGAATCCTTCAGGGTAGTAGGTGTTAGTGAACACTATTTATTTAGTATGGAGGAAACTTTTCAAAAAGTGCCCCTTTTCTGGCAAAAGGTTGCTATGGAGGGAACGATTGGTAAACTCGCAACAATGATGGGAAAGCCCCCCTTTGGCTTGTTGGGTGTGAGTGCCTGTATGGAGGGAACAGATTTTGATTATTATATTGCGGTTAGTACTGATACTAAAGATTTGGAAGGCTTCGCGGAATATACAATTCCTGAATGTACGTGGGCAATTTTTGAATGTATAGGCGCTTTACCTAATGCTATGCAAAGTCTACAAAAGCGAATAGTAACGGAGTGGCTACCAGCGTCAGGTTATGAATATGCAAATGCGCCAGATATTGAGGTTTATTTGGAAGGAAATCAACAAGCCGATGACTATCGATGCGAAGTATGGCTACCTATAAAGAAACAGGAGAGATAATGATGGTGCATTTAGTTTACTGTGATGATAAGGAAAAGGTTTTGGCGAAAATATTGTCTGGAGAAAAGACAATGGTAGTACGTGGAGCTGCCGGGCGGAAAATCCCTCATAGCCGTGTGTATGAAGGCGAAACACTTTTCTTTATGAAGAAGGGCAGTGCAAAAATATCAGCAATGGCAATAGTCGATAGTGTGCAGAATTTTGTAAAACTGTCAGAAGATGAAATTATTAAGACCCTTTCAGATAACCAGAATAGACTTGCATTATCAGAAAACCAAAAAAGTCGTTGGCATAAAAAATGCTTGTGTTTGGTTGGTTTTAAAGATGTTAAGGTAATTGAACCCTTGGAGTTCGATCATCAAGGCAATATGGATGATTGGCTAATAATTGAAAAGATTGAAGATGTGGTTGTGGGGACAAGCATCCCATACAACTATGATAAGTCAAGGTTTTAAAAATCTAAAGATAGTCATTTTGTAAATTGCAATAGCAAAAAATACAATTCCTTAAGAGTAGTGTAGAAAAACGTTGGTACTTAAATCTGGTTTTATCAGATTTTATGTACCATTACGTTTTTCTCCAAGTGAGAACGGCTACTCGTAGGAATGCTATTTTTTGCTATTGCTATTTCAAAAAAACTATTTTCTCTTGAAACATATGTTCGAATGTGCTAATATATACTACATAATGTAACGTTAAGGGAGATAGTCATGATTGCATATGTAAAGGGCACAATTGCAGATATCAGTGAAGATACAGTTGTAGTTGATGTGGGTGGTATTGGATACAATATTAAGATTTCTGCGGCAACCGCTGCAACATTGCCTGGAATAGGCAATGAAATAAAGATGCATACCTATACCTTGGTTAGGGAAGATGCTTTTCTTTTGTATGGATTTTCTACTAAGGATGATTTACAGATATTTAAACAGTGCATTACTGTAAATGGTATAGGTCCCAAGGGAGCACTAGGTATTTTATCTGTGATGGATGCGGATACCCTGCGTTTTGCTATTATGTCAGGCGACGCCAAGGCTATTGCAAAAGCTCCAGGCATTGGAGCCAAGACTGCAGAACGTCTTATCTTAGATTTAAAGGACAAAATTTCTATTGACGATGTTTTAATTAACAAAGAGATATCTCTTTATAATGGCGATACTGGTGCGGCAGATGGTATTCAAAAGGAAGCTATAGAAGCGTTGGTTGCATTAGGCTATGGTCAAACTGAGTCTGCAAAGGCTGTTAAATCCATTCCCAATGCTGAAGCAATGGATTCTGGAGAACTACTTAAAGCGGCGCTTAAAAAAATGTTCTAATATTTACATAATAGTATGGGAGATTGCTTGAAATTATGGCACGTAGAATGATAGAAACCAACATAACAGAAGAGGATATCAAAATTGAAGGCTCATTAAGACCACAGCTTCTGAGGGATTACATCGGGCAAGAAAAGATTAAAGAGAGCCTGCAAATATATATTGAGGCGGCGAAACAACGCGGAGATTGTTTAGATCATGCTTTGTTTTATGGCCCACCCGGACTAGGAAAAACTACGTTGGCGGGCATTATTGCTAACGAAATGGGTGTTAACATGAAAATCACCAGTGGCCCAGCAATAGAGAAGCCTGGCGAAATGGCGGCGATTCTTAATAACCTTGGGGAAGGCGACATTTTATTCGTGGACGAGATCCATCGTTTAAATAGACAGGTAGAAGAAGTATTGTATCCCGCCATGGAAGACTTTGCAATTGATATCATGATTGGAAAAGGTTCCTCTGCTCGCTCTGTACGTTTGGATTTGCCGAAGTTCACTTTGATTGGAGC
>JAVBUZ010000185.1:0-4993 GCA_031554725.1 Lachnospiraceae bacterium
ATATGGATATTTTTTTACCACATCGGCTATTCCAAGCTGTCCTGCTACTGCCCCTACCCTTGCTTCGATTTCCTTAGCTTTCTTTCCTTGTATGGAAAGTGCAAGGGCAATATTCTCGTAGGCTGTCATTGTGTCAAGCAGATTAAAGTCCTGAAAGATAAACCCTAGCTCTTCTCTTCTAAAACGGTTTAGATTATTTCCTTTCAGCTCGGTAATATCCTTCCCACCAATTAGAATTTGTCCACTTGTTACTCTATCAATAGTAGATATACAGTTTAAAAGGGTTGTTTTCCCACTTCCACTAGCACCCATAATCCCAACGAATTCTCCTGTGTTAACAGAAAAGCTAATATCATCCAATGCTTTTGTCAGGCTACTTTTGTTTCCATAATATTTTTCTACATTCTTTACTTCTAATACGTTACTCATACTTAATCCTCCATGGCATATATCTTTTCTTTATCCAAAGTGTAATCAAATTCGTTTCTTACTGCCATGGAAGTTCCTTACGATAACCTTACATTTTTGTCACCTTAGCATAAATTAAAATCTGACTTTGGAAAAATAAAGGTTACCTCACAGCCCTTCGACTCCTTAGATGTAAGGGAAATTCCATGTCCTAAACGCATGCATAGCTTTCGACATAGATATAAGCCTATTCCAGTGGACTTCTTGTTTTTTCTTCCATTACTTCCTGTAAAGCCTTTTTCCCACACTCGCTCTACCTCTTCGCTAGCAATTCCAATACCATTATCAGCCACATGTAGGGATATACTTTCTTTATGCTCCTGACCAAATATTTTTAGCTTAAGTCCATCTTCACTTGCGTATTTTATACTATTTCCTATTATTTGACCCAGCATAAATATGAGCCACTTACTATCACTAAATACAGTCAGTTCTAAATTATCAAGCTCTATTATTGCTTTCTTATTAATCAAGCTTTTCTTGTTTTGAAGTACCGCCTCATTGACCACATCCAAAAGCTTTATCTCTCGCACCAAGTAATCCTTTTCAACGCTGCCACTTCTAGCATAAAACAGTGCCTGCTCAGTATAGCCTTCAATCTGCTCTATTTCTTCTGTTAAGTCTCCAGCCCTTTCATGGGGATAGTTTGTAAGAATCATCTTTGCTGTGGCAATTGGAATTTTTACCTCATGAATCCATAGCTCAATATATTCTTTATATTCCTTCGATTTTCTTTTAAACTCAGCCACCTGCTCGCTCATGCTTTTTCCCATAGCACATGCCACTTCAAAGAAAAGTCTCTCTTCCTCTCGCTTGCCCACAGGCATCATTTCTGGAAGTAGGTACCTTTTTTCAAGACCTTCCATAACCTCTTGAATACTGTCCCAGTATTTTTTTTGCCCTCTAAACTCCAAATAAGTAATAAAAAAATAGGCCCCGATTAAATTGACCGCCACATAAACCTCCAACCACACGCTTCCTTTTACTGTAAGTAAAAAGGTTTCTATGGAAAATAGCAGCCAACCAAATACAACAGCCCAGCCCAGTCTCTCTTGTAAAAATGTTCCATATCTCATAGTAGCTGATACCCCATTCCACGTTTTGTCACAATGACATCCTTTACCCCAATACTTTCAAGTTTTCCCTTAAGTCTGGTCATATTCACTGTGAGTGTATTGTCATCCACAAACATTTTGTCATCCCAAAGTTCATTTATAATCTCATCGCGAGATACAATCTGGCCTCTTTTAAATGCCAAAACTGTCATCATCTTTAGTTCGTTTTTTGTGAGTTCTACACTTTTATTTCCACAGCTAATCTTCCCTTTTGCTATATCTAAAGCGAAATCTCCCAGCACTAAAGGCTTGTCTGCTTCCTGCCCCTTATATACTCTTTTTAATATTGCCTCTACTCTCACAAGAAGAATTTGTGGATTAAAGGGCTTTGCCACAAAATCATCTGCACCATAGTTCATGCTCATTAGTTCTGTCATTTCTGTATTCTGACTTGTAATCATAATTATTGGAATCTCTGAAATTTTCCTTATTTCTCTGCATAAGTACATACCATCAGTTTCTGGAAGTCCAATATCTAAAAGAAGTAGGTCAAATTCTCTATTTACAATAGTTTCCGCCTGATACTGCAAAGTTGGTATATTATGTGCCTCATATCCATGTGAATTTAAAAAATATTGCAGCTCTCTACACAGAGTTTCATCATCCTCTATAATCCCTATTTTTCTCATGGTTTTTCCCTCCACCTTCTGTTATTCCCCTGTTGCGTCACGATACTCCTTTGTTCCCAAATCAGCCCATGCGTGACGATCTGATTTATATACATTTCCAGTTTCCATGTCCACCGCGTACATATTTACAATTCCTGTGGTAAAGGAGGTATTCTCTCCCTCTTCAAAATAGTCTCTATAATGTACAAACAAATGACACTTCCCGTTTTTGGATTGGCGATCATACACTACTTTTTCCTCTGTCTTAAAGGTCCCCTCCCTGCTTTCTAGAGTTCCTGTCCCTTCTGTTAGGGGAGCATAGAAGTTTCCCTTCGCATTATAGCTGGTCACATATGGATAATCCAAGGAAGCAAATAGCTCCTCATATAGTACCTTATAAGCACCCTCTACATAAATCGGTGAGCTTTCATAGTCTATCTGAATTACTGGTTCTATCACCTCTTGCTCTGCTATTGTATTTGCTTCCTCTTGTCTATAAAACGACCATATTTCATCATATACATTTAGCCAGTCCGAATATTCTTCAAATGCTGCACCTCTCACGCGAAACGTAACAGGCTTCACATCTCCATTGGTTCCCACACATCCAACGGTAATATTTATACCTTCTTTTTGGCAGGCAGAATCCTTTCCTACTTCACCCATGAGCGCCGCCACTAGCTTTGAGCATTCCTCCGCATCTTCTCTGCCATAGCAGGGAATATCCAAAGCCTCCACTATATTCTTCTTTAGATAGTCTCTAGAAACCACATCGGCGAGAGTTCTTTCTGCACCCAGCTCCCCAGCTATCTTACGCATAATAGTATTCGCTCGCACCTGTACGTAATCATCCTCAAAATTCACATATCTATCTGAAAAAACATGAAAGGTGATAGGCAGTGGCTCTACCGACTCAATAATATAGTCATGCACCCCTATATCACTCTCATTTTGGGGAGATTCCACCATTTCTATATCATACCTTTTTCTCATCTCATATAAAATTCGCTCTACTGTTGGCAGATAAGGCTTCTTAGTGAGCCAAGTGTAATCTACATAATAGGTATAAAATTCATCCATTCTACCTACTAAAAATCCTGTGTCTGACTTTTCTTCTTGCTCCATCCAAAGTATAGATAGAAATACATAAATCGATGCAATAAATATCACAAAAGCATATAGCAAGCTAGATGCAACAATCGCTAAAGTTAAGTTCTTTTTGGCGTGAATAATCTGGGCAAGAACCCACACAAAAAGGGATGTTGGTAAGCCAAGGGCAACCACCACCTTTATCGTTATCTCCACCCAAGTTCTAAGATAAACACCTTGAGACTCCATCACATATCTAAAAACAAGCCGCGCCGCTATTAGTAGTAGGAAAAAGAAAGTGGCTCCTAAGCTTATATATATTATTCTTTTATATTTATTACAATCTTTCACTGGTTGTCTCCCCCAAAAGTTTTTTCGGTCGCGTACATTAGTATACCACAGCAAAAAGGGAAATTGCATTCTTTCGAATGAATTTCCCTTTAGGTTATTCAACTATTTTTATTACATCATGCCGCCCATGCCTGCACCCGCTGGCATTGCTGGTACATCTTCTTTAATGTTTGCCACAACAGATTCTGTTGTAAGTAAGGTAGATGCCACGCTTGTTGCATTTTGAAGTGCACTTCTGGTAACCTTTGCTGGATCTAGGATGCCAGCCTTAACCATGTCTACATACTCTTCTTTTAATGCATCAAAGCCTACACCAACTTCAGCTTCTCTTACTTTATTAATGATAACGCTTCCTTCCAAGCCCGCGTTTGCTGCGATGTGATATAGAGGAGCCTCTAATGCTTTCAATACAATGTTTGCACCTGTTTTTTCATCACCTTCTAGATTTTCTGCTAATTTAGCAACATCCTTTGAAGCGTGAATATAAGCAGAACCACCACCTGCAATAATACCTTCTTCTACTGCTGCTCTAGTTGCTGCAAGTGCATCCTCCAAACGAAGCTTCATCTCTTTCATTTCTGTTTCTGTAGCAGCACCTACACGGATAACAGCAACACCACCTGCTAATTTAGCAAGTCTTTCCTGTAGCTTTTCTTTATCAAATTCAGAAGTAGTTTCTTCTACTTGGTTTTTAATCTGAGCAATTCTTGCCTGTAAAGCATCTTTATTACCTTCACCATCAACAATTACAGTAGCTTCCTTTTGTACTTTAACTGTTTTTGCGCGTCCAAGCTGTTCAAGCGTTGCATCCTTTAGTTCAAAACCTAGCTCTGAGCTGATTACCTGGCCGCCTGTTAAGATTGCGATGTCTTCAAGCATCGCTTTTCTTCTGTCACCATAGCCTGGTGCCTTTACTGCTACAACATTGAAGGTTCCACGTAATTTATTAACAATCAAAGTAGTTAGTGCTTCACCTTCTACGTCTTCTGCAATAATTAATAATTTCGCACCTGTCTGAACAATCTGCTCTAATACAGGAAGGATTTCTTGAATATTAGAGATCTTCTTATCCGTGATTAAGATATATGGATTATCAAGAGTAGTTTCCATTTTTTCCATATCTGTTGCCATATATGCGGAAATATATCCTCTATCAAACTGCATACCTTCCACTAAATCAAGCTCGGTAAGCATTGTTTTTGATTCTTCAATCGTAATAACACCATCTCCAGAAACCTTTTCCATCGCATCTGCTACTAATTGTCCAATTTCATCATCACCTGCTGAAACTGCTGCTGCTCTTGCAATATGTTCTTTTCCATTTACCTTAGAGCTCATCTTTGCAATTGCTTCTACTGCACA
>JAVBUZ010000188.1:0-17464 GCA_031554725.1 Lachnospiraceae bacterium
AAAAATCTTCCAATGTCCTTTATCATCCTTTTGGAGCAAAAAAACCTCTTCGACTTCCTGTCTATAATTTCCCATTTTTAATATGTAACTGCAATTTAATCTTGCAAAATCATATCCATCCGCCGAAAAATAATCCACATCCGTGCTTGAAGACACAAAATAGCTGGAAATCGTCACTTGATTATCTTTATAAAAATCGATATCTGATTTTAAATTGATAATATATTCTCCCCAATCACTGTTTTCCGCAAGTTTATCCACATACAGTTGTTTTGCCTTATCCGCTAAAAGCTCCAATTCGCTATTGGTATATTCTTCATTATAAAAGCATTTTGTAATCTCACTATAATAACGAATAACTTCCTTAGGTGAGGGTGGATAATTTCTCTCTAAGTCTTTAAAAAGAATTTCCTGCACCGCTGTAACCTTAGGGTCACTCTGCTGCTTTTCTTTATCTTTATTATTCAAGTAGTAATAATAGCCTATCATCGCCACAATCATCATAATAACGACGGTGCCACTCAATATGCTTTTTTTTTGGCTTTTTTTCATACTGTGTACTCCTTGGCAGTAGGTGTTTTTTCACTAAGCTTCATCAAACTTTAGTTCTGCTGTTCTACCATCCTTTGCTGCAATGGTGTTTGCAAAAATCCTTTTAGCATCCTTTACATAATCTTCCGGTCTCGTTAAAGACGGACTATAGTGTGTAAGCCAAAGCTCTGCTACATCCGCCTTCGCAGCAAGCTGGGCAGCTTCGCAAAATGTCATATGCTTATTTTCTTTGGCCTTGTCTATCTTGTCCTCTTCGCCATACATACCTTCACAGATAAAAAGATCTGCTTCCTTTGCATGCTCCACGATAGATTCTGTAGGTCTTGTATCGGTGGTGTAGGTTACTTTAATTCCTTTTCTAGGCTCCCCAAGTACCATGTCCTGTGTGTAGACTTGTCCTTCAATCTCCACTGTTTCGCCTTTTTGTAGCTTGTTCCAATACTTTTTATCAATTCCAAGTTCCATAACCTTTTCCAGTTGAAACTTGCCACTTCGTTCTATTACCATATTATACCCATAGCATAACACATTATGATTCACCTTAAAAGCCTCTATTCTAAAGTCTTCAAAAGAAATCGTTTGATTATTCTCTGTAAGCTCTAAGCAGTTTATTTCAAAGGGAAGCTCCGGCGCAATAACTCTAAGCGCACTAATAACTCTATTTAATCCTTTGGGACCAATTAGAGTAAGGGGTTCTTTTCTTTCTGCGTTTCCCATGGTTAGTAGCATTCCTGGCAAACCACTGATGTGATCTGCATGATAATGAGTAAAACAAATAATATCAATCGGATTGGGACTCCAGCCCTTTTCCTTCATGGCAATTTGAGTTCCTTCTCCACAATCTATTAGTATGCTATGCCCATTGTATCTCATCATCAGCGACGTGAGCCACCTGCGAGGGAGGGGCATCATTCCTCCTGTCCCTAACAAACACACATCCAACATATATTCTCCATTCCACGGATTTTAAGCACTTATAACAACTCTTTTTCCTCCAGTTCTTCCACTGGAACTAAAAAATCCGCTACTATTTTATCGTAACAATTCTCGCATAAGTCAAACTGATGTCTAGCACCATCCTTATGGCTAAAATAACCAAATAAAGTGTCTGCACGAAAGCAACCTTCCTTTATTATACCATTTTCCACCTTGATAGTCTTTCCACAGCAATTACAGCTTACACTTTCAAGTACATTTT
Organism: Lachnospiraceae bacterium; assembly: GCA_031554725.1. Taxonomy (GTDB): domain Bacteria; phylum Bacillota; class Clostridia; order Lachnospirales; family Lachnospiraceae; genus JAVBUZ01. Next base: position 1,751 of record JAVBUZ010000188.1, read on the forward strand.
GATTTTCATCCTTATACGCTCTCATGACATGTCCTCCCTAGACAAGTTATTCTTGTAGTTCTATTATACAGGATTTTTTGTCATTTTTTTGTAGCAATTGTTTCATTATTTGCCTGTCTTTTCCACATAATCAAAGCATCTTCTACTGGCCTTTCATAAAAGTTTTTACGAACCGCTTCCGAAACAAAGCCTACTTTTTCATACAAGCAAATGGCATTTTTATTTGATACTCGCACTTCTAAGGTAAAATCAAAAATACCTTCCTCCTCTTCCCATTTAAGGGCGCTTTCAAGCATCGCCTTGCCAATTCCCTTGCCTCTAAAGTCACTTTCAACTGCCACATTCGTGATATCACCTTCACCACAAATATTATTGAAGCCACAATATCCTATCACTTTATTTTCAAATAAGGCTACTATAAAAAGGTACTCTTCTCTATCAAGCACGTCTATAAATGCCGTCTTGGACCAAGGAAGAGAAAATGTCTTTTCCTCTAGCTTAGCCACTTCATCTATGTCAGACATTTCCATCTGTTTAAACACAACACTTATTTGAGCATTTTCCCAGACCTTCGCTTTATGCATGTTCCTTCTCCTGCTCCATGCGCTCTCTTTCTGCCTGACTTAGACGTAGATATTCTGGTTCATGTTCCTCAGCAGAAACTATTTTACCTTCCTTATAATAGACTTCTCCAAGGGCGGCAACGCTGGCTGCTCTTTGTCTATTCATATGGGCTGGTGCAAAGGTATATGGAACCTTCATTTCTTCTTTTAGGATAGCTTCAAAAACTGGCACCCCATCTCCCAAGAAAATAACCTCTCTTTCAAAAGCATTACAGATTTCAATTATTTCATGTATGGAAACTGCACATTGTTCTTTCAGTATCTGTAACTGATATGCATCCTCTACTTTTTCAAATTCATAGAGAGCTGTATACACTTGATTTCGTCTAGCATCTAGTAGGGGACAAACTATCTTGTCTGTTCCATATAGATTAAAGGCTAGTCCATCCAAGGTTGGTACAGAAATAATCGGTCTTTCTAAGGCTAGCCCCAATCCCTTTGCCGTTGCACTTCCGATTCTAAGTCCGGTAAAGGAACCCGGCCCTGCTGCCACAGCAATGGCATCAATGCTCTTCATATCAAGCTCTATCATCTCACGCACTTCTTCTAGCATCGGTAATAAAGTCTGTGAATGTGTTTTCTTATAATTTATGGTGTATTCACCTAGTAAATTTCCACCCTCGGTTATCGCTACTGACGCTACTAGTCCCGAACTATCCAAAGCTAATATTTTCATATGACCTCATTTCTATTACTTATCTTCCATTACTATTTTACGGTAATCAAAGCCTTTTTCCAAGTCCTTTTCAATGGTAATTTGGCAATAGCTTTCTGGCAAAATTTCTTCAATCAAATTCGCCCATTCAATAAAACAAATGCCATCTCCATAAAAATAGTCTTCATATCCGATTTCATCCATTTCCTCCACATCACCAATGCGGTAAACATCGAAGTGATAAAATGGCATTCTTCCTTCTTCATATACCTGCACGATGGTGAAGGTTGGACTACTTACTGGTTCTATAATCCCTAGCCCCTTTGCTACTCCTTGCGTAAAGACTGTTTTCCCAACACCCAAATCTCCAATTAAGGTATATACCTGTCCAGGAACTGCATTTTCCCCTAATTCTTTTCCTAACTTAAAGGTTTCCTCAGGAGTAGAGGTTTCGTAAACACGTATGCTCAAAATATAACCGCCTTTCCATGGTCTTATCCTACTGTTTTATCTTTATTTTATTCGCATCCATATGGGTAGATATCATCTGGATAACGCCTGATGTCTTTTCTGCCAAATCACGCTTCGGAAAAATACATGCATTTACCTTTGTCGTATATACAATAATGCTTTTATTAGTAGATACTGCCTTGTGCATATCCTCCCATTTCTGGGTCTGAGATTCTCCATTTTGACTAACTGTAATCCCCTCGTCATTTAACACATAATGCAAGGTTTCTTTAAAGGCTGGATTGAGTAACGCCTGCTGTTTACTTTTAATCGCTAGTGTATAGGGTAAATAAAGAAGTAAAACTGCTCCTAAAATTACAAATAACCACTGAACTCTCATGGCTCCAACCACAACCATTATCGCTCCCACACCACTTCCGAGCATTCCCGAAGGGCTATAATAGGTATGGCGCAGCATATAATCATATAAGTCCCCCGACTTTATCTTTACATCAAATTCTACCATTTATAAATTCTCCTGTCGTGTCTAATTTCAAAAAAACACCTACAATGTAGGTGTTTTTCATATCACTCTAACTATATAATTATATTGATTCTAGGCTGAAAAAGCAAGCCTAACTTACTCATGGCGAAGTGCTTCAATGGGACTAAGCTTCGCTGCCTTTTTCGCCGGGTAAATTCCAAAGAAAAGACCTACTGCCGAAGAAAACACGGACGCACCTAACACTGTCATCAAACTAACCTGCGCCGTAAAGCCAACAAGAGAACATATACCATATGCCCCTGATACTCCAATGATAATTCCAATAATACCTCCCAGCAAGGTTATAATCGCCGATTCCGATAAAAACTGTAATAAAATGGAATTTGTTCTTGCACCTAAGGCTTTTCTGATACCAATTTCCCTAGTTCTCTCTGTTACAGAAACCAGCATAATATTCATTACGCCAATACCTCCTACAAGCAAGGATATTGCTGCTACAAAAACAACAAAGATAGTGATATAGCTTAGAATTTCATTCATTTGACTCATGTAGTCATTGAAGTTTTCTACCTGAATGGCATTCTTTCCTCTTACATTGTGTCTGCTTTCCATCAGGCTTACAACATCTTTTGCCACCTGAGTAGAATTTTCTGCCGAATCACTAATAATCAGTAAATCATTTAATGATACATAAAATCCATAGTATGGTGTGATAACAGAAAGTGGCGCCTCAAGGGTGATAGAGTCTGAGTACATTACCCCCGCTAGCATGGATGCACTATCCTGTCTAATACCCACGATGGTAAATTCCTGTGTGGTTCCATAAAGGTCTACATCAAAGCTCATTCCAACTACATTGGTATTTCCAAATAATAGTCTTGCACTATTTTCTGTAATAACACAAACTTTGTTTGCAGAGTAATAATCACTTTCCGTAAAATAGTGACCTTTAATTATGGGATCATTACCAGAGTATTCTAAACTCGCATTACCAAACTTGGCTGTGGCACCAAACTGTCCTTTTCTTCCGATAACGGTTGCATTAAAGCCCCAAGAGGGTGTAACTGCTTTCACATGAGGAACCTTTTCTAAAATTGCTTCTATATCCGATTCATCAAACTCTACCTGAATTCCTTCATCATTGCCGCCATAAGAGTAAATATATAGCTGTCCACCAGCCATAGAGTTAAGCTCATCATTAATACCACCCTTTACCCCATTTCCTATGGAAATAATCATGATAACAGAAGATATACCAATGATAATACCTAGCATAGTCAAAATTGATCGTCCCTTATTGCTACGTATGTTCATAATAGCAATTTTTACGTACTCAAAAATCTGTGACATATATGCCTCCTATTCTGTAGGCATAATTGCTACTGCCATACCATCTTCAATACTTGAATAGGAACTTACAATTACGCTTTCTGTATCTGATAGCCCCGCTTTAATTTCTATATAAGTATCTGAGGAAATACCAGTAACAACACTTCTTCTAACTGCAATGTTGTTTTCAACAACATATACAAAGTCGCCATCGCGATCTGCATTTACAGCTTCAATAGGTAATAGCATTACCTGCTCTGCCTTATGCGTATGAATTTCTGCTTTTGCTTCAATTCCCAAGTAAATGTATTCATCTGGGTTATCAATATGAATTTCTGCCCCAATTGCTGCTGTTCCTGTCAAGTTCACAGTTGCCATACGGTTTATTTTTGAAACGCTTCCTGTATACTCGCGTCCTGAAATTGTTAAATCTACCTTCTGACCAATTTCTAGCTTCTGCAAATCATATTTTGAAACAGAAATTACTACTTTTATATCCTCACTGCTCTTCATTGTAACAAGTTGTGACCCCTGCGTCACAGGCGCACCTGATACCGTTGTCACTTCTGTTACAATCCCTGTAAATGCGGCTTTAACGCCTTCTGCTGCGGCATCATATTCGTCCTGTACGCTCTTAAGGCTAGAAGCAGCAAGTTCATAGTTTGCTGACTGAACTTGTTTATCATACTGATCTAACACCGTAGCTTCGCTAGTGTTCTTTTGACTTTCCATTTTAGCCTTATATTCCTGATAGCCCGCAAGAATTTCCTGCTGTTCCTGTATTTTCTTTTGTAATTCCACCACACTATCTGCCGAGCCTGCTATGGAGGTAAGATACTGATTTTGTGTTAAAGACTTTTGTACCTCTACTAGCTCTTGGTTTTTTTGGTTGTATTCATCGGAGCCTGGGGCTAATTTTGCCAATTGACTGCTGAGGTCAGACACCTTTTGGTTTAATGTTAAGCTTTCTGCCGCTAGGGAATTTGATGTATTTCTTTGCTGTTTTTCCAAATTCTCCTGCAATACCTTAATATATTTTTCTGTATCTGCAATTTGGTTATTTAATACATTTAAGTTTACGTTAGCTTCCTTTAGCTTGCCTTGTGTCTCTGTATTCTGTGCCATAGCCCCCTGATAGCTTGCAAAGTTTACTTGAGATTGTAAGGTTGCATCATTTAATCTTTTTTGCATTTCATCCATATTATAAGCAATTAAAGTAGTGCCTTTTTCAACAAGATCCCCTGGCTGCACCATAACCTCTGCTATTTTTCCTGTTACCTGAGAGAAATATACATCCGTAATCTCACTCTCTATCGTTCCACTAATGCTGATCATTTCCTCTACATCCCCATATGTGGGATTCGCTGTCGTTACTGCTGCTGTCTGGGCGCCACTTCCACCACATGCCACCAATCTAATAACAATAAGTACCACAACCACTGCTAACGCAATAATGCGATTTCTTCTTTTTTTCTTTCTCTTTAATTCTATAGGGGTTAATTCTCGTTTTTCTTTTTGCTTTTTCATCTTAGTTTCCAACCTTTCCTGAGTCGTGCTCCACTTTTCCGTCTTTTATCTTAATGATTCGATTCGCTCTCATGGCTATCTCATTATCATGCGTTATCAAGATAACCGTTCTTCCCTCGCCATTTAATTCTGTAAGAATCTGCATAATTTCCTGTGTCGATGCTGAATCTAGATTTCCAGTAGGTTCATCCGCCAAAATAACTGGTGGCGCCTGCGCGATAGCTCGTGCTATGGCAACTCTTTGCTGTTGTCCTCCAGACATTTCAGAAGGTTTATGTTCCATTCGATTGGCTAATCCTACCTTGTTCAAAGCCTTTTCTGCCAATCTCATTCTTTCTGTTTTAGAAACGCCTCTATATATTAATGGTAATTCTACGTTTTCTATTGCCGTCAAATTCGGAATAAGGTTAAATCCTTGAAATATAAATCCAATCTCCTTATTTCTTATATCTGATAAATCATCATCCGCCAAGTTTGAAACATCCTGCCCATGCAGGTGGTATTTTCCACTTGTTGGAATATCTAAACAGCCTAACACGTTCATTAATGTTGATTTACCCGAGCCAGATTGACCGATGATTGCTACAAACTCACCCTCATCTATGTTTACATTAATATTATCTAATGCTCGCACTTCGTTTTCACCGGGATTATATACCTTACACACATCTCGGATTTCTACTAGTGTACCCATAATACTTATTTCCTCCTCATTTTTCGTTGTATCACTGTACTATTGTCATAATACAGCAGAGCACTCCCTTTGTCAACCTCATTTTATTAAAATAATAGCAATAATATAACTTTTATTTCTTAAATTTCTGTTTAGAATTATCTAAATTTTTCCTAAACTTTACAGATAGAATCATTTGGGGTATAGAAATTGAATTAATCTGTAAAGAGTTGAAAACATTATTTAATTGCTTTAGATATCTTTATCTCCAAAAGATTTTACCCATAGTATTCCCTTAGAAAATTACTTCATAATCCTAAAAAAGGAAATTTAACTAGCCTTTAATTGCGAACACTAATTTTCGTCTAAGACTCATCGGAATGTATTGAAAAACGGGATTGAAGTGGAATGGTTTAAGTAAAATGCCAGCCACGATGTATTCACAAAAAAAGAGAGAACTTGCTCAGGGTTCTCTCTTTTCATCATGGATTTATTATTTACGCAAATACTATCTCTATTTTATTCCTCTGTTGCCTTCACTGGCTTTGTCTCACGTAGTGTTTCACGGCCGCCTTTAATAATCGGGCTTAGTGGTTTGTAAACAATAAGTGTTACTATTGAAACGATGCCTGCTTTTAGTAGGTTAAATGGTGCAACGGCAAAGCACACAAAGGTGGTAATGTTTGTAATCGCTGGATTAATCTTTGTACCCATTCCAATAAGGGCGTCTAACGGCATACCGTATAGTACCGAAAAGGTTGGTAGTAAGTATAGGGCATTAAACATGGATCCAAAAATGGTCATGGTTAGGGTTCCTACGATTAGTCCTATAATAGCGCCTTTCTTTGCTTTAATAAATTCATACACAGCAGATGCTGGTAAAATGAGGCTACAACCTATGATAAAGTTGGCCAAGTCACCTACAAATGCAGTGGATGTACCCTTAAATGCAAGCTTTAGTAATACCTTACAAAACTCCATCATAACTCCTGCTACTGGACCAAAGGCAAAGGTTCCTACCATAATAGGTAGCTCACTAAAGTCAATCTCGTAGAAGGGTGGTGCAAAAGGAAGTGGGAATTCAAACAACATAAGTATCATTGCAATTGCAGAGAACATGCCAATCATAGCAACTTTTCTAGTGTTAAGAATTCTTTCTTTGCTTCCTCTTTTTTTCTGAATCAATTTTTCTAGGATGTAAGCTACAAGAAACATAGCCACTACTACTCCCACAAACTCCAGAAAAAATACTGTGTTTTCCATAATACTTTTTAATACTCCATTCATTTTTTGTCTCCTTTCAAATTTAGAATAAATTGTGAAAAGGAAATTCTTCAAAAAACCCCGGGTCTATAAATAGACTCGGGGTAGTCAGCAAATAGAAGAATGCAAAAAGCATCCTCAATTTTCTTCTTTCATCCAGACTTTACTGTTGGTTTCGGACTTGCACCGAATCAGCCACCTGCTATGCAGATGGGTCGCGGACTTAGACAAAAGTCTTTACCGCCAGTAGGGAATTACACCCAACCCCGAAGAACAACCTTTATGTAGTTAGTATTTGTCGAATGGTTCAAATACTTACGCAGTTATCATAACGCTTTGTTAATTAGTTGTCAATGCTTTTATTTTCATAGTAAGTGAAATACGTTTCTTAGGTGCATCTACACTCATAACCTGAACCTCTACAATATCACCCACGCTAACTGCTTCTAGCGGATGCTTGATATACTTATCTGTAATCTGTGATATGTGTACTAAACCATCCTGGTGAACACCGATATCAACAAACACACCAAAGTCAATAACATTTCTAACTGTACCTTTTAAAATCATTCCTGGCTTTAAATCTTCCATATCAAGGACGTCACTACGAAGTATTGGTGCTGGCATATCATCTCTAGGATCTCTTGCTGGTTTTTCTAACTCTTTTAAAATATCTGTTAACGTAATTTCACCAATTCCAAGCTCCATGGAAAGCTGTTTTTTGTCTCTTACTCTCTTTTCTAGGCTTCCCTCTGAAATGCTTGCTTTTTCTACTGGTGCGGGGGCAGCCTGCTTTGGCTGCTCTATAGGACTTGCCACCATTGCTGCTGCAAGGGCTTTTCCCATGGCAGTATTGGTGTTTTTCACCTGAACTGTCTTTTCCTGAGGTTTTACCTTTTTAGCTGGTGCTACCTCTGCCTTTTTTACGGTTCCTTTTTCTGCGACTGCCTTTTTCTGTGCCTCTTTTACATCCTCCATGGTAAGTCCTAGCTTCTCCAAAAGCTTTTGAGCTGCCTCATATGATTCTGGATGCACACTGGTTGCATCTAAAGGATTCTTTCCATCTAAAATACGCAAAAAGCCTGCACATTGTTCATATGCCTTTGGTCCAAGCTTGGCAACCTTAAGGAGCTGCTTACGGTCTGTAAACCTACCATTGGTTTCTCTATAATCTACAATGTTCTTTGCAATTACTTTTGTAATGCCTGAGATATACTCAAGTAAAGATGCGGATGCGGTATTTAGATCAACACCAACCTTATTTACACAGCCTTCTACAACACCTTCTAAGGCTTCTCCTAGCTTCTTCTGGTTCATATCATGCTGATACTGACCAACACCAATAGACTTTGGATCAATTTTAACTAGTTCAGCTAGCGGGTCTTGTAAACGTCTTGCTATCGATGCCGCACTTCTTTGTCCTACGTCAAAGTTAGGAAACTCCTCTGTTGCAAGCTTACTTGCAGAATATACAGAAGCCCCTGCTTCATTAACGATGACATACTGAATTGGTAGATTTAACTCTTTTAAAAGCTCTACAATAATCTGCTCCGATTCTCTGGATGCCGTTCCGTTACCAACCGAGATTAGAGAAACCTTATATTTATCAATTAATTTTTTTAGGTCAGCCTTAGCCTCTGCTACCTTGTTCTGGGGTGCAGTAGGATAAATAACCTTGGTATCTAGCACCTTACCAGTCGGGTCAACAATAGCAAGCTTACAGCCTGTTCTAAATGCAGGGTCCCAGCCAAGTACTACCTTTCCTGCAATTGGAGGTTGCATAAGTAGCTGTTCCAGATTTTTACCAAAAACATTGATAGCTCCATCCTCTGCTTTTTCCGTAAGCTCGTTTCTAATTTCTCTTTCAATAGCAGGTGCTATCAAACGCTCATAGCTATCCTTTACCACTTCCTCAAGTACAGGGGTTGTAATGGCATTTTCTTTCGTGATTACCATCTTTGCTAAATATCTTAAAATACGCTCTACAGGGGCGTTGACCTTTACAGTCAGTATCTTTTCACTCTCACCTCTGTTTAGGGCAAGCACTCTATGTCCCGCTACTTTCTTCACGGCTTCCTCATAGTTATAGTACATTTCGTATACGCTCTGTGCTTTTTCATCCTTAGCAACAGAAGTAAGAACACCTTCTTCTATCGTAGCGTTTCTTATGTATAGTCGATAATCGGCCTCAACAGAAATTCCTTCTGCCATAATATCCTTAGCTCCTTGAAGGGCTTCTTCTACAGACTTAACTTCCTTTTCTTCTGAGATGTATTTCGCTGCCTCTTCCTCTAAAGAGCTTGTGGTATCCTGACGTAAAATAAACTCTGCCAAGCCATCTAAGCCTTTCTCCTTTGCCACGCTGGCACGGGTTTTTCTCTTTGGACGATATGGTCTATATAAATCCTCTACCACAACAAGAGTATGTGCAGCTATGATTTTCGCCTTTAGCTCCTCTGTTAGCTGTCCTTGTTCTTCTATGCTACTTAAAACCTGCGCTTTCTTTTCTTCCAGATTACGCAGATAAGTCAATCTTTCATTTAGGTCACGTAGCTGCTCATCATCTAAGGAGCCTGTTACCTCCTTACGGTAACGAGAAATAAAAGGAATGGTATTCCCCTCATCAATCAGCTTTACCGCCGCCTCTACCTGCCATTTCTCAACTTTTAGTTCTTCCTTTAGTTTTAAAATTATGTCCATATCTATCTCCACTTTCTCTGTGTTGTAGTTCCTTTTTACATTATAAGGGAACTCTTCCACTCATTTCAAGAAGGATTTGTATTATTCTTGTAAAAGTGTTAAAATTACTTATATTAACTTATAAGTAGGAGTACACATGGACTATCAATATAATCAATATCAAAATACAACAAATAAATTTGCAAGTGCGGCATTAATACTCGGTATTTTTTCTTTAGTAATGCTATGCACTGGTATACTCGCCATTCCTTTTGGTGCTTTAGGCATTTTAATGGGTGTTATTTCCAAGAGAGGAAAGCAACTTCACCGCAATGCAATAGCAGGCGTTATTATTTCTTCTATTGGACTATTTTCGGGACTTTTGATTACAATTTCGGTATATACTACCATTATACTTACAGGCGTTGGTGCTATTGAAAAAAGTCAAACTCCTGAATATGCTGGCACCTCTGCTTTTGATATTTTCATGGAAGATATTTATGGTCCAAGTTATGAAAGCATCTTTGAAAAATCATCTGGCATAGATTATGACAGTTATAAAAATATGCTAGAGCAACTTATAGAAAGCTATTAAGATATTTATTGAAAATAATTTTCGGTAGAAAGGAGGCACCTATGAGTCCTTTATCCTTTTCAGGCATTAACCCATATTCACCTATAAACGACATGTATGGCAAGACTGGCAAGCTTCCAAACGGCGAAGAATCCATTCCTGGACAGCCTGGCTCACAAGGGGAATGCCAAACCTGCAAAGAACGTAAATATCAGGATGGCTCTGACGAAATGGTATCCTTTAAGTCACCTGCACATATTTCCCCCAATGCAAGCGCTGCTGCCGTTCGTTCTCACGAGCAAGAGCATGTAACCAATGCTTACTCTAAGGCTGCCACCAATAATGGCAAGGTTATCCGCGCCTCTGTAACACTTCAAACTTCAGTATGTCCTGAGTGCGGTCGTTCCTATGTTTCTGGTGGAACCACCAACACTCAAATCAAGTATTATAATGAAGAAAATCCTTACCAGCAAGATTTAAAAGCCACCGATTCCTTAAAATATAGTGGCATGAATTTTCAAGCTGCTCTTTAGCTTATGCAAGCTCAATATTATAAATATAAATTGGAGATTTAAAATGAATACGACTCATTTATCAAGTGCACAATTAAAAGAAGCTGCCAAGAAGCAATTGGAAGGCAAATACGGAATTTATATTGGCTTTCTTGTTCTTATTCAGCTAGTTCATACTTTTACAAGCATATTTCTATCAGCTTTTTTTCCTAGCACAACATTAGCTAGCACCCTTTTACAGCTGGCCGCGTCCTTTATTTTTTCTATCTTTTTAGGTGTATTTCAAGTAGGCATCTGCCTATTTTCTTTAAATATTGTTTGTGGCAGACCTCCACTAATACAAGATATGTTTTTTGGCTATCAAAACAACTTCGAAAAAAATTTAAAGCTTTCTCTCGTAGTTACTGGGATTTCCTTTGTATCTCAAAACATACAGACATTACCTCTTAACCTATATCGTATGACAAAAAATGTTACCTTTTTATACGCTGCCATACCTGTTATGCTAGCGTCCATCATTCTGTTTTATTATGTGTCTATCTTGTTTTCACAAACCTTCTTTTTGCTACTAGATTTTCCATCCTATTCTGCAAAAGAGCTTTTACAGCTAAGCATCAAGGTGATTAAAGGGCACAAAAAACGCTATCTATACGTAGACCTAAGCTTTATCCCACTATATATTCTTGGATTACTAAGCTGTGGCGTTGGACTTTTGTGGGTAATACCTTACCAGAATATAACCATGGCGAATTTTTATTTAGATTTAATGAGACCAAAACAAAACGAAGGGACGTCCACTATTTAGTGTGACATCCCTTTTTTTATTTTGAGCACTTATTTCCTTTCATTCAAATAAAGCTGTACTCTTCTATCAAGGATAGCTACTGCTTCCTCCAGTGTCTTACTACCATCAAAGTAGGTTCCCAGTTCCTCATAGACTATATCACTAATCCCATCTGCATAAAAAGTGTTAGGAAGTGCATTCTCGGCAAGCTCCTTCAGCTCTTTTGCCTGCTCCTCGTTTAATCCTGTACAAAAATAGGGTGACATATATATAGATTTTATAACATTCTTTGCTTCCACTGCACGTATGTTTTGCAGTTCGATCAGATAATCAAGAGCCTTTCGATTCACAGGGAGTTCCGCTATCCAACCATTTCCTGATCCGCTAACCTCTCCAAACCTCTTTTGCTCTTCCTCAGATAGTAAAAACCGTAAAAACTCCTTGGCTCCTTCGATCTGTTTTGAACTGCTGTTTACATATAAATAACGACTACTGACATAGACTCCCTTTTTATCTGTTCTGGGATATCCAATGTTGGCCGCCTTTCCCTTAAATAATTCATCTAATTCAGCAAATTTATATAGCATTGTCACGTCAGTATAGGTACCTACGGTCATTTGTTTACGTAACGCTACGCCTTCGTCCATATTCTTAACTTCTTCGTTTTCCCCATACTTTTCAGCGAATCTTACCAACTCTAGAAATGGTTCTTCTGTTAAATGACTTTCTCCCTCTTCCCAATCTATAAATTCCTTGTTACTGTTATCATATAGTCCAAACCAAAAGATGATATTATACGCACTAAAGTCCTTCATAATCGCCTGTGGCTCTGCTGCTTCTACCGCTTCCATGAAATCGGGCAGTGTCCAGTAATCTCTTTCTCCTGCAAAGTCCTGTGTATAGGTTGCCAGAAGACGTAGTCTGAAATCGTAGGGAATACCATATAAAACCCCATTTACCTTTCCCCCTCCAAAAGCAGATGCAACATAGGGCTCCACAGAATCCAGTACATCATCCAAGCTGGCAAAATAGCCATTTCGCATATATCCCTCCACGCGCATATATAAAAAATCATCTGACAGAATATCCGGCCCCTTCCCGGCACTGATTTCAAACTGCATGGTTCGGTTAAAATCCTCCTCGGTTTCATTCTCATCTTGTATGATTGCTGTAACCGTATAGGTATCACTCTGGCGATTAAAGTCACTGATAACTCTAGCCATTGCCCTATGAGGAGATCCAAAGGCAATAATCACTTCCTGCTTCTCACTTTTGGCCTCTTGTGTATCCGGCACTACCTTTACCAGACAAGTCTTGCCATTTTCCTCTAACAGAACCAGTACGGTATCATCCTCCTGCACTTCCATGCCATATATTGCACCAAAAATGTAATTATTCAGCACAAAATCGCATAGAAGCGTGGGTTCCTCCCCCTTTTTACACTGCCATAATTTTTGATTATCACACACCAGAATCGTTCCATCGGATACCACACCTGCCCCATAAGAATTGGAAGGAGTTATTACACTATCCTGTACAATCACTTCATTGTCTAGGTTAAAGATACCAAAACCCTCCCATTCATTACGCATCAGATATACCCTGTCATTTTTTATATCTGCAAATATTCCATTAATTCTTTTGGAAACCGTCGCCTCTTTGGTAACCTGCATGTCCGGCGTTAAAACAATAACCTGGCTTTTGCCGTTTTCATAAGCATACCCATAGATATGTGTCAAATCCTCAACTACCAGTTGACTGGTAGAATTCATTTTAATACTTTTCGGAACAGCACCTAATATCTTTTGGACATCCCCTTCTTCATTGCAGCTTGCCAGGTAACAATCATCCTCATGTGTTGCTTCATTATATTTATACACACTTGCATAGATGGGATTGCCCTGACTGTAAAAATAATCACCGAATGTATATTCCTCTTCATTCACCGTAAACCTAGAATCCATTTCCTTCACTTGCCACTCCTGATAAGGTTTTTCCAGCTTTTGCAAAAACAATCTACTTCGCTGCTCTTCTGCATTATTTGCCTTTACTACTTGAAAAACAGTACCCCCGGATAGTACTGGATCCCCCAGATACAGCTTAACATCCTCTCCGGCTTCTTTGTATATACCGATTAATGGATTTGTTGAACTCAGCTCCTCAATGACATAGGTTCCTTTTTTATTTAGTCGTTCTGACATCTCAATATAATTTTCCGGCTTATCTGCTCCACCAACAACAGACTGTGAGGAATCTCCACAGCCTGTAAATAGAAAGCATAAGAAAATGAAAAGACTAATCCATCTGTTGCTATGTTTTCTTTTCATAAAAAATCTCCTATTCATTTAAAGACACAATACTTTATAAATTGTCCATTATTTAGTGTTATATCCCTTTACCTACTTACAATAACTAAAGTGAAAAAAATCAAGTTTTTCATCATTCCAATACTTTTTTGCATATGAATTATTTTCTAACCCTTGCATAGTATAACCACATTCAGCCTCTTCCTTTGGAATTAGATTTATGTATTCCTTACTCTTGATATCATAGCAGCATATACCTTCTTCTTGCTTTACCAAAATCAAATCCTTTACAAGTGCATAGGAGAACGCATTGGTAACCTCTAACTTCTCTATTGTTTGCTGTGAAATATCATATATATATATGATATTTCTATCCTGTGCTTCATATCCACTTGCCCATATGCAAATTTCACCGTTGCAAAGCGGAACACTTACCTCACTTTCCACGCTTATGCCTACGGTTTCTTCAGTTTTAATATTTTCCATGTATATAACAGTATTATCCCCATTCATTTGGTAGGTCGTACAAATATTATTCATAATACGCATTTTCTCAATTGGACTCTCATCACTATAATAAACATTTTCAGACACTAGACCACTATCTAGTTCTATTTCATTGATACTCCATTTTTCATTAATTGTTTCTAAATCATTATCACTCCATACAAGTTTCTTTCCAGTACAAAACATATAACTAATCTGAATGCATCGTTCTTTCTTATATTGATAAATCAACTGCCCTTCTTGACTTTCCAAATCAAAGGAACGTATCTGTGTATTATATTTTTCCTCAAAAAGTGGTACCTTTTCTTCGCCCGTTTGATCACTAAGATAGTCTATGTAGTCTATCGAATAGTATAAGGTAGTGCCATATATACAAAAAGGCCCCGCACATCCTCCTTTAGGAAGCTCTATCACATAATGGTTCATCTTTATCTTTTCAGCAAGTTTCTCAGATTTTTGATACTCAAATGTTTCTGCATTCTTTATATCAACTGCATAAATCTTCTCTTTTTCTGACTTTGAACACGCAGATAAAAATATAATTATGCAAACCATAATTAGTAAGCTATATTTTTTCATCCTACTCTCCCCTCTTTCTCACGAAACACAGATAAACTCCTAGCCGTAGTTTATTTGTACCTTTATTAATTCACTATGGAAGATGTTCTGTTATAAACCAATATTCAAACAAGCTTATTCACTTTACTAGCTTATAAAATGATGCAAAATCATTAAATGATACCAACTGATTCTTTCCATCTGAATCTTCCTTCACAAAATAAATCGTTTCGCCATCAGAATACAAATCACTTTTTGTGGTTTCAATACTTTTCTTGATAGCCTTGCCAGTTATCAAATCAATTTCCGATATTACATTTTCCCCCATTAAGTAGAGTTTATCGTTTGCAAAATTATATGACTGTTTATGGCTGTGTCCAATTATTTTTTCAATATCAAAAGCCTTTTGTTCACCTGTGAGAAGGTTTACTGCGCAAATCTTTCCACTACCACTTTCAGCCTCATCGTTGCTCGCATAATATATATAATATAATGTATCCTTGTAAATGCACTGTTCTAATATAAGCACATTGTTTGACACAATTTGAATCCTTTCAGGTGTATCTTTTTGAATTAGGTATAAAGGCATAAACCCTTCAGTATACTGATAATCATATGCTAGCAAATAATCTTTATATGAACCGCAATAAATGTAATCATCCTCTTGATAACTTCCATTTTCCGCAATATTATATGGCATT
Source organism: Lachnospiraceae bacterium (assembly GCA_031554725.1). Taxonomy (GTDB): domain Bacteria; phylum Bacillota; class Clostridia; order Lachnospirales; family Lachnospiraceae; genus JAVBUZ01. The sequence goes on from JAVBUZ010000188.1 coordinate 17,397, forward strand.
ATTTTATCTTCTTTTAAGACTATACAATGAATTTTACAATATAAAATATTAAATGAAGCTACCAAAAT
>JAVBUZ010000031.1:0-5012 GCA_031554725.1 Lachnospiraceae bacterium
TAAGACCTGAGCGTCAACACCGCTTATAAAAGGCTGCTTTACAAGATAATACCCGAGGCAGACCATCACCCCTGCTAGAGCGGATTGCAGGTACAGGGCACCGCTAACTCCCCGGCTGTGCGGAAACATTTTGCCACAAAAGTGTGACACAATCCATAGTATACCCAATTTTATCATGTATGTCAAATTTTTTTGATAATATCAATAAATTTTTTTCTATAAACAAAATTTAATTCAAAAAAAGGTCTGTGCAATTTTATTATGAAATTACTTTTAAAAATAGGCTTTTTAATGTATAATATAGTCTAGATTGAAAAAAGTAGAATTTGAAAATATGGAGGTGGCTTATGCGCATAGGAATGTTAACTAGTGGTGGAGATTGTCAGAGTTTAAATGCTACCATGAGAGGTGTTGCAAAAACTTTATATAGCAATATTAAGGGATTGGAAATAATAGGTTTTTTAGAAGGTTATAAGGGGCTTATGTATGAAGAATATAAAATAATGAAGCCAAAGGACTTTTCAGGAATATTGACAGAAGGCGGAACTATAATAGGAACAAGCAGACAGCCTTTTAAGAAGATGCGAGTGATTGGTGAAGATGGCTTTAATAAGGTTGAAGCAATGAAAAAAACTTATAAAAAGCTTAATCTTGATTGTCTTGTAGTTCTTGGTGGAAATGGTTCGCAAAAAACTGCAAATTTACTTAGAGAAGAAGGACTAAATGTGGTTTCACTTCCTAAAACGATAGATAATGATTTATGGGGAACAGATATGACTTTTGGTTTTCAAAGTGCAGTAAATATAGCAGCATCAGCTATTGACTGCATACACACAACAGCAGCATCTCATGGACGTGTTTTTATTGTAGAGGTAATGGGACATAAGGTTGGCTGGCTCACACTTCATGCAGGAATGGCAGGCGGAGCAGATATTATCTTACTACCAGAGATTCCATATGATATATCGAAAGTAGCAGATGCGCTTAAAAAGAGAGCAAAAGAAGGAAAGCGTTTTTCGATTTTAGCAGTAGCAGAGGGTGCTATCTCAAAAGAAGACGCAAAGCTAGAGAAAAAAGCATATAAAGAAAAATTAGCAAATAGAGCGTTTCCTTCAGTATCATTTGAAATAGGTAAAAAGATAGAAGAACTTACAGGAAATGAAATAAGAGTTACTATTCCGGGACATACCCAAAGAGGTGGAAGCCCTTGCCCTTATGATAGAGTGCTGTCATCAAGATTTGGAATTGCAGCAGCTCAGATGATTATGGATGGGGATTACGGAAAGATGGTTGGAATCAGAAATGGTGAAATGGTAAGAATACCACTTGAAGAAGTAGCAGGTAAACTAAAAATGGTTGACCCTGAATCTTCGATAATAAAAGAGGCTAAGGCGCTCGGAATAAGCTTTGGAGATTAGATAGCATGAGTTACACAGCACTATACAGAAAGTTTAGGCCTGACAATTTTGAAGAAGTAAAAGGTCAGGACCATATAGTAACAACACTTAAAAACCAAATAAAAGCAGAACGAATAGGACACGCTTATCTTTTTTGTGGCACCAGAGGAACAGGAAAGACCACAGTTGCAAAGATATTTGCAAAGGCTGTAAACTGTGAAAACCTACAGGATGGAAGTCCATGTAATGAATGTGATTCATGTAAAGCAATTTCGGCAGGTGCGTCTATGAATGTTATTGAAATAGATGCTGCGTCAAATAATGGTGTCGATAATATAAGAGAGATTCGTGATGAGGTTCAATATCCACCAACAGAAGGAAAATATAAGGTGTATATTATTGACGAGGTGCATATGCTTTCAATAGGAGCTTTTAACGCATTATTAAAAACCTTGGAAGAACCTCCGTCATATGTTATATTTATTCTTGCGACGACAGAAGCACATAAGATTCCGGTTACGATATTGTCAAGGTGTCAAAGATATGACTTTAAGAGAATTTCAGTAGATACTATATCCGATAGGTTGTGGGAACTCATTGAAAGAGAAGGCTTGAAGGTTGAAGAAAACGCCGTAAAGTATATTGCAAAGAGTGCAGACGGAGCACTTAGAGATGCACTTAGCTTATTAGACCAATGTATGGCATTTTATATTGGAGAAGAACTAACACATGAGCATGTGTTAGAGGTATTAGGTGCGGTAGATACATCTGTATTTAGCCAAATGCTTAGAGCTATTTTAGCAGGAGATACAGTGGTGGCAATAAATAAATTAGATGAGATTATCATGTTTGGTAGGGACTTGTCACAGTTTATATTGGATTTCACATGGTATATGAGAAATTTATTATTGCTTCAATCATCAAATGATGAGCCGGATATAATAGATATGAGTGCTGAAAGGCTGGCGGCTCTTTCAGAAGAAGCAAAGATGACAGATAGCAGTACCCTTATGAGATATATTAGGATTATGTCAGAGCTTACAAATCAGTTAAGATATGCAACATCTAAGCGAGTGCTTGCAGAGGTTGCCATAATTAAGATGATGAAGCCTGCTATGGAAAATAATCAGGAGGCTTTAGAAAACAGAATAGCAAATCTTGAAAAGCAGATTGAAAAGGGGATAGTGGTTCAAAGTAATACACCACAGGAACCAAGAAAAGCTGATGAAACCATAAAGCAGCCGGTAAAGAAGTTAGATATAGCTATTGAGGCTGATGTCCAAAATGCAGTAAATAATTGGAACAAGATTCTTAGAAGCCTTAGTCCGCTTATTAAAACTGTAGCAGAGAAAGCTAAGGTGGCTACACAAGGAGGAAATAGGTTAGCACTCGTATTTGATAGTGATATAATAACCTCCGGAGTGATAAGCAGACCTGAAACTATCGAAGAGATAGAAAAAAAGATTGCTGATGAAATCGGCAAGGAAGTTAAAGTTGAAGTAAAACTTTTAGAAAAGGGAGAGCAGGTGCACGACCATTTTGTAGAAGTTTTCAAAAATATAAAAGAAGTAGAGATAATAGAGGAGGACTTTTAATATGGCTAGAAAAGGTGGATTTCCAGGAGGTGGAATGCCTGGCAACATGAATAACCTTATGAAGCAGGCTCAGAAGATGCAGCGTCAAATGGAGGAAACAACTAAGGAACTCGAAGAAAAAGAGGTAACTGCATCAGCAGGAGGCGGAGCTGTAGAAGTAACAGTTTCAGGTAAAAAGGAAGTTTCTAAAATCAAACTTTCACAGGAAGTTGTAGACCCGGATGATATAGAGATGTTAGAGGATCTTATTGTAGCGGCTACAAATGAAGCATTACGTAAGATGGAAGAAGTATCTCAATCAGAGATGTCCAAGATAACAGGCGGATTAGGCGGTCTTGGAGGAGGTTTTCCTTTCTAATGGATTACTATAGCAGTCATATTTCTAAATTAATAGAAGAGCTGTCAAGGCTTCCCGGAATAGGGAGTAAGACAGCTGCAAGACTGGCTTTTCATATTATTAATATGCCTACAGAGCAGGTAGAAGCATTATCAAATACACTTATTAAGGCAAAGCAAAATGTCAGATATTGTAATGAGTGTTATACACTGACAGATAAAGAGCTTTGCCCGATTTGCGCTAATGAAAAACGTAACCACAGGGTTATTATGGTGGTGGAAAATACAAGAGACTTAGCGGCATATGAAAAGACAGGAAAGTACGAAGGTGTTTATCATGTACTTCATGGAGCAATATCACCGATGTTAGGTATTGGGCCAAATGATATTAAGTTAAAAGAGTTGATGGAAAGATTACGAGCAGATGTTGACGAGGTTATTGTAGCAACTAATTCCAGTGTGGAAGGTGAGACTACAGCTATGTATATCAGTAAGCTTATAAAGCCGGTAGGTATAAAGGTTAGTAGGATTGCCAGCGGAGTTCCTGTAGGCGGTGACTTAGAAAACATTGATGAAATGACATTATACAGAGCCTTAGAGGGAAGGATAGAAATATAAATGCCACAAGAGTACATACTTGTTAGAGATATTATACATGATCACAATGCACGAATGCTGAATATAAAGAAATATTATCCATACTTTAAGCTTGCAGATATGGATTTTTCTAATTTTCAAGGGGGAATATACTCATGCTTAGATATGGGATATATTCTTATGGCGGTTTTGCGATTTTTTATTGAGGAAAATAACTTCAAGGAAAAAGATGTAACGTATAATGAGTATGAATTATTCATGCATGAACTCTATAGAAGAGATTTTGAATTAGCCTTACTTCCGGAAGAAGAGAAGGCTATCTCGGTATATATATTTGACAAGATTAGAAATGATGGAAGACCTTTTTCCTATAATTATTTTGATCCCAATGAAAAAACGAAGAAGACAATAAGAATGAGAATAATAGACAGCAGGATGAAAGATGATGAGATTAAATATCATATTACTTCTGATGCTATAGAGTTTTATCTTGATACAAAGGAAATAAAAGATGAAAGCTCAATCAGTATTGCTCAGGTATTGCTAGAGAAAATGATAACATCAAAGAACTTTAAAGGTGGAACAGATGTTATAAAAAGAATTAATAACGAAGTCGGCAGACTAAAAATGCGAAAAAATGAAGTTCTTACAATGCTTAGCTATGATGTATTTGAAGGTATGAAAGCATATAAGGATTTTGTTAATACCGGAATTAGATGGTTTGATGAAGAACAAAAGCTCTTTGCAAAAAATATGGAACTAGTAGAAGAGGCTAGAAAAAGAGCTCAATCTGATGATTTTGCAAATGAGACTTTTAAAGAAATTTTTGAATTGGAAACGGAACTTAAGAAAGCGATAGTAAAGCATAGTGAACTGCTTAATGCGTGTACCCAGTTACAAGTAAAAGCAGATGAAATTATTTCAGGTGCAAAGCTTTCAAGAATAAGACGTAAATTTGATTTTAATGATGCATTAAAGGCGGCAATGGAAAGAGATAATGCAAGTATACTTGAGTATCTTATAAAACCAATGCTTAAGCTTAACATAAATAAAAGTTTTTCTATGGTATCGATAGATAAGATGTTAA
>JAVBUZ010000153.1:0-16585 GCA_031554725.1 Lachnospiraceae bacterium
CATTTGTAGGATTTGCTAAGTTTAAATTTTTATTTTCAGATGAAACATTTCTTAAAGTAATCAGAAATACCCTTTGCATGGGTGTTATCAATTTGGTAGCAACATTTGTTATGGCGATTTTGTTTGCAATTCTGCTTAACGAAATCCGCTCTAAAATTGGAAAAAAGACAGTACAGACCATTTCGTATTTACCACATTTTCTTTCGTGGATTATTGTAACTGGTATTTTACATGATGCCTTATCAACATCTGGCATTATCAACGAAATACTTCTGAAACTGAATATTATAGATAGTGCAATTAACTTTTTCGCTCATCCTTCCTATTTTTGGCCCATCGTTGCCTTTGCCAATGTATGGAAAGAGACTGGATGGAATGCGATTATTTATCTAGCAGCCATTTCAGCCATTGATCCTTGTCTCTATGAGGCAGCATCAATAGATGGTGCTGGTAGATGGGCAAAGATAAAATATATTACTCTACCAGGAATAAAGCCAACAATTATGATACTACTTCTTATGAATGTAGGTAATGTACTTAATGCTGGTTTTGAATTACAGTATTTATTGGGTAATGGGCTTGTTAAAGGGGTCGCTGAGACGATTGATATCTATGTTTTGAAATGGGGTATTAGTCAAAATGACTATTCCCTTGGTACGGCAGCCGGTATATTTAAGAGCGCAGTAAGTATTATACTGATTCTTGTTGCAACTCAGATGGCGAAACGTGCCGGCGAAGAAAGATTGTTCTAGGGGGTAGAAGACATGAGAAAGAAAAAGTCATTTTTGCCAGATAAGATATTTGTGGTATTAAATACCCTTTTTATGATAGCATTTGTAGTAATTACACTATATCCAGTATTAAATACTTTGGCAATTTCCTTTAATGATGGAATTGACACGGTACGAGGTGGTATCTATCTTTGGCCAAGGAAGTTTACATTAAAGAATTATACTACCGTATTACATAAACAGAACATAGTTACAGGTGCCTATATTACAGTAGCAAGAACTATTATAGGTACACTAACCTCTTTAGCAACAAATGCACTTTTGGCATTTATTGTAAGTCGTAAGCGTTTTTTATTTAAATCGCAGCTTTCCTTGTTCTGGGTTATAACTATGTATGTAAATGGTGGTTTGATTCCTATCTTCCTGTTATACAAGAATTTAAGCTTAACAGGAACCTTCTGGGTATATATTGTGCCTGGTATGGTTAGTGCCTTTAATATGCTGGTACTTAGAACTTATATGTTAGGATTACCAGATTCTTTGGAAGAGTCAGCACAACTTGATGGTGCAGGATATATGACTATATTTGTAAGAATTATTTCTCCTCTTTGTAAGCCGGTATATGCTACAGTAGCATTGTTTGTGGCAGTAGGACAGTGGAACTCATGGTTTGATGCCATGCTGTACAACCGTATGAAGTCTGAATATACAACCCTTCAGTATGAGCTTATGAAATTGCTTTCTTCTGTTATGCAGCAAAGTGGCAGTGCGGATACCATGAAAAATGCGGCAAATGCCATCACACCTAGTTCCATTCGTGCGTCGGCAACGATTTTAACAATGCTACCAATCATCTGCTTGTATCCTTTTCTTCAGAGATACTTTGTTACAGGCCTTACTATTGGTGGTGTAAAAGAATAATGCAATCAAAAATCCCCAGTGTAGAATCCAAACTGGGGATTTTTTGGTTCGCCCAGCATGGGCGAACTCTTACGCATATTGGAAGAGGAGAAAAGTTAAATAAACAGCAAGCATCCCTGCTCTTTAAATTGAATAATTTTGGCTTCCAACAAATCCATAGGCACATCTAATTTTTCAGATAAGCAGGACAGACACAGGTACTGCGTAGCACCTCGGTTTACGAACTTCTTATAGGCGCCGATTTCTTTATATTCTAATTCCTTCCCACATTGCTTGCAGCTTGTCATTAGCAATCGACCAACTTTCCACGATAAACAAGGCAGTCAAAAGGCTGTAGTGGCTGAATTACAGTAGCATTTGTTACAGTAAATTCTTTACCTGTCCAAAGCTCACGCAATTGTAAGGTCTTGCCAGTGCTTAGAGGAAGGCCTATCTCATCGATATTAAAACGAGCATGTGTAGCTTCGCCGCGTAGGTTAAAAAGTCCAATAGCTACATCACCGTCAGCTAAAAGCTTGGCATACATAAGCAAATCTTCATTTCCCCAAATACCTTCTATACGGAAAGGTTGTCTGCATGCAGCATCCTGATTGATGCGTATGATTTCTTCATTGGTGAGAATTTCTTTGGTTTCCTTAGTCATATTACGGACATCACAACCAATCATAAGTGGAGAACCCATAAATGCCCAGAGAGAGAAATGGGTCTTGTACTGGGTATCATTGCAGCCAGCTAGACCAACATTGCCTTTGCCATACATACCAACAATCAGCATATCCATGTCATTGAAGCAACCTACGCCGTTGTAAGTGTGCAATGCTCCCTGCTGTTTTGCAAGGTCTTTCACAGACTCCCAGGTATCAAAAATATCACCGGTGGAACGCCACATAGCGGAGCCTGTAGTCTTAATCCATTCATGAGTGGCATCGGCACCCCAAGAACAAGCGCTAAATAAAATGTCACGACCGCAGTTCTCTAGGGCTAGTCCCATACGGCGGTATAAGTATTTTCCAGGAATAATGGAGCTGTGGTAGCAGTAGTCATATTTTAGAAAGTCAACGCCCCAAGAGGCAAAAGTCTCGGCATCTATAAATTCATGCTCAAAGCTTCCTGGATAGCCAGCGCAAGTAAGATTGCCAGCACAGGAATACATGCCGAATTTTAAGCCCTTGGAATGTACATAGTCAGCTAGTGCCTTCATGCCATGAGGAAATTTTGCAGGATCAGCAACCAGTCTGCCATTTGCATCACGCTCCCTAAGTGACCAACAATCATCAATCACCAAATAGTTGTAGCCCTTCTCAAGTAGCCCATTAGCTACCATGCTGTCGGCGGTTTCTCGTATTAGCTCATCGTTAATTTGTTCCCCATAGGTATTCCAAGAATTCCATCCCATTGGAGGTGTTAGTGTCATCATAGATATAATCTCCCTTCGCTAATTGACTAAATGAATTTCTTTTTATATACTTATTTTATACTATAAATTTGATTCATTTCCATGCAAGTGTGTTGCATATGCATGGATATTTGATTCATACACGCGATGTCAGGTAGAAGTGGAGAAGAAAGATGTACTCAGAAGATACCATACAACTATTAAATTGCGGGATTCAGGATTGTAAGGATATGCATTCTTGGGGACCAGGGGTGAGACCAGTTTACATTATTCATTATGTGACAAAAGGAGCGGGCTATCTGGAATACCAGCACAAAAAATATCGAATTGAGGCAGGAGGGAGCTTCTGCACTGCACCAGATCAGGTAATCTGCTATTACCCAGATACAGAAGAACCATGGGAATATACATGGGTTGACTTTGTAGGGAAGCAGGTGCCTGCGTATTTGGAACAGACCTGCTTTAGCAAGAGTCCTGTTGTAGAAAAAAAGGGATTTCAAGAGATTGGGATACTATTCAAACAGCTATTAACCTTACAGATATTTCATGAAAATATGTGGGAAGCCAATGGAATATTCTTAACCTTACTTGGAAAATATAGAGATGCGTATATGCTTGGAGAGGAAAGAAAGGGAAATAGGCAGAAGGCTGAAAACAGACGTATGGACATGGCACTGCTTCTGATTCAAAGCAATTACCATAAAGAGGAATTTGACGTGGAGAAGCTCTGTCAGCACATGAATCTAAGTCGTGCAACCCTATTTCGTCTCTTTGACAAGAACTTTTCCATAGCACCAGGGCGCTTTCTACTAAATTACCGCTTGGAGCAGTCCAAGAAGCTACTGGAGAGGGGCGGAAGTGTAAAGGAGACGGCAATCTCCTGTGGATTTGCCGATCCATTTTATTTCTCGCGCATATTTCATGAGAAATACGGAGTACCACCCTCTGGATGGCAATGATTTCACTTTACGTATTCCCCGCGATATTTACTAGGGGAAATACCAACGGTTTTTTGGAAGGTTTTAAAAAAATAGGCATAGCTAGAGTAATTTAGGCGTTCTTGAACCTCGTTTACAGTGTTCCCTTCCCGTAGAAGCTGTTGGGCAGTTGTTATTTTCTCTAAAGAAATATAGCTGCTGATAGTGGTGTGGGCATGCTTTTTGAATAAACGTGATAGGTAATCTGGATGAAGGAAAAAGTGGTTTGCTAAGTCAGTGACATTTATATTTTCATATATATGCTCCTGTATATATGCAATCATTTGATTGACCATTTTTTGACTATCGGAAATAGGAAAAGCGTGACTATTTTCGGGAGAAAGCTTCTCTATCATTTTGTCAAGGGTGGCGAGAAACGTAAAAAGACCTGCTAGAGATGCAGGTGAACTAACATCAGTTATAGAAAGGAGGGCATCCAATTGCTTGGAGAGCTCTTTTTTTTGTGTGGCATCTAATGAAAGTAGTAGTGGAGAGGTGCTTTGCTTTGTGGAGTGAAAAACGTTTGCAGTGCCACAAAATACTTCATTTAGCCAATGGCTGTTGATGCTTAGAATATAACGCTCATAAACAGTATTGATTTCATGGAAGAGCTGGTGGACGCAAAAAGGAGGTATTAAAATCAAGGTTCCGGCAGGAACCTCAGAAACGGTACCATTTAGCAAAACATCTGGTAAATGGGACAACGTAAGATACAGCTCCATACCATTGTGAGAGTGAGGGGCTACAGGATAGATGGAACTGTTATTTCGATACACTACATCATAGGGTGCTGCTACTGCAAAAGTAAGTACGTTAGAGTTTACCATTATTACCTCCATAGAAGTCGGAAAAGTATATAAAATAAGTATTTTATATACATATTAATATATGTAAATGATTATTACAATAGCATTATTAGGAAGGTTCATAGAAAGGGCGGTATCAATGAGAAAAGTAGGAATAATTGGTTGTGGTGGAATTGCACAGGTTCATAGCTGGGTTCTTAGCAATATGGATGATGTAGAACTAGCTATAATGTGCGATACAGACCAGCAAAAAGCATCCATACTATCAGAAAAGTATACAAAAGGAAAAGCTAGTGTCCTGACAGATTGGCATCGCCTATGTGAATCGGATGTGGATACCGTACATATTTGTACCCCACATTTTTTACATGCACATATGGCTATAGAGATGTTGAAAGCTGGAAAGACCGTTTTTGTAGAAAAGCCTAGTGCTATTTCCAGGAAGCAGTTTGAGCTTTTAAAGCAGGAAGATGCAAAGCACCCAGGGAGGTTAGGTTTTTGCTTTCAAAATCGCTACAATGAGACAACTCTGGCTATAGACCATATGATATCGGAAGGAAAGATTGGAACTGTAATGGGAAGTAGGGCCTTTGTGACTTGGCGAAGGGATGAGTCTTATTATGTGGACAGCTTATGGAAAGGGAAGCTTTCTACAGAGGGTGGTGGAGCCTTAATAAATCAATCCATACATACCCTGGATTTAGTACTTAGATACATGGGGATGCCTAAACGTGTTGAGGCAACCACCTCCAATCATCATTTACAAGGCGTGATAGAGGTGGAAGATACGGTTGAGGCTTGGCTGTCATTTTCAGAAGAAAAGCGAGCATGTTTTTATGCTTCCAATGGATATACCTGTGATGCTCCAATCATATTAGAAATACAGGGAGATAAAGGGTGTATCTCCATGAATGGTTCAACAGTAACACTCTCTCGGGAGGGTAGTGAAGCAGAACATTATGTGTATGAACAGCAAGCAGGTATGGGAAAAGATTATTGGGGATGTGGACATCAGGCGTGTATTCGTGATTTCTATAATTGTCAAAAGGAAGGCATGACATTTCAAAATGATTTGAGTGGAGTGGAAAATACATTTCATACAATGATGGACATTTATGAAGCTGGTCGCAAGATAAAATAAAAGGAGAAGAATCATGGAACAAGTAAGACTTGGAATTATTGGAATTGGCGGTATGGGAAGTAATCATGTAGAGAGTATTTTAAAGGGCTATGTTCCTCAAATGAGGCTTACCGCAGTAGCTGACGTTAGACAGAGTAGACTTGATTGGGCAAAAGAAAGATGCCCACAGGATGTTAGGATTTTTTCGGATGGACGAGAGCTTATTGATGCGGATGCTTGTGACGCTGTTTTAATTGCAACACCACATTATCTTCATCCGGAATTTGTAATCTATGCACTTGAGCATGGAATACATGCCATCAGTGAGAAGCCAGCAGGTGTTTACACCAAGCAGGTAAAGGAAATGAATGAGGTGGCAAAAAAAAGTGACAAGGTATTTGCCATAATGCTTAATCAGAGAACAAATTGTGTGTATAGAAAGTTGCATGAAATGATTGAGAGCGGTGAGCTTGGACAGTTAAAGCGCGTGAACTGGATTATCACCGATTGGTACCGCACACAAAGCTATTATGATGCGGCAGGATGGAAGGCTACCTGGGATGGCGAGGGTGGCGGTGTACTTTTAAACCAGAGCCCACATCAATTGGATCTATTACAGTGGCTATGCGGTATGCCCACAAAGGTTCGAGCATTTTGCCATGAGGCGAAGTGGCATGACATTGAGGTGGAGGATGATGTAACAGCGTACTTAGAGTATGAAAACGGTGCTACGGGTGTATTTGTTACATCCACAGGAGATGCCCCTGGTACCAATCGTTTGGAGCTTACCTTTGAGATGGGAAAAATCGTTTGTGAGCATGATAAGCTACTATTTGACAAGCTTAGCATCAATGAGAGGATTCATTGCCCAAGTGAAAAAGAAGGATTTAAAAAACCAGATATGACCCGACTTGAAATTGAAACAGATGGGATGAATGAGCAGCATGTAGGAGTTTTGAAGGCATTTGCTGATAAAATCCTAAATGGTGGAGAACTAGTCGCTGAAGGCGCGGAGGGAATCAGAGGTTTGACATTATCCAATGCCATGCATTTGTCTTCTTGGCTGGATAAGACCATAGAGATTCCATTTGATGAAGAATTATTTTTACAAGAGCTGAATAAGAAACGCAGTATGTCTAAGAAAAAGGAAGATAAAGGAATTGTATTTGAAACAACAGGTACATTCTAAATAATAGAGAGAAGGAGCTTAAATATGAACGAGAAATATCTTTTGTCAGGATTTGCAGATGAAATTGCACCTGATTTAACAACTCAGGTAGAGAGCCTAAAAAAACTGGGGATGCATTATATGGAGATGCGTAGTGTGGATGGAAACAACTTGATTTTTCATTCCATGGAGAAGGTAAGAGAAATTAAGAAGAGACTAGATGATGCGGGGATTCGTCTTTCAGCACTAGGCTCACCCCTTGGAAAAATTGGGATTAATGATCCTTTTGACGCCCATTTTGAGGATTTTAAACGCGGGGTGGAAATCGCACAGATAGTGGAGACAAGGAACATCAGAATGTTTAGCTTTTACATTCCAGAGGGTGAAAGGGAAGTATATAAGGAGCAGGTTTTTGACCGATTGGGACGTTTTGTGGATTATGCAAGTGCAAGCGACATTGTCTTACTTCATGAGAATGAAAAAGACATTTATGGTGAAAAAGCGAAAGAATGCAGACAGCTTATGGAGGCTTTTGCGGGAAAAAGCTTTAAAGCAATTTTTGATTTTGCAAATTTTGTTCAGGCAGGGCAGGATACTCTTGAGGCCTATGACATGCTAAAGGATTTTATCGTATATATTCATGTGAAGGACGCCATTGCTGGTAGCGGTAATGTTGTTCCAGCGGGTATGGGAGATGGAAACGTTGGCATAATTTTAAAGGATTTATATGCAAATGGCTATAACGGTTTTTTATCACTGGAACCACATCTATTTAATTTCACTGGTTTTGCTGGACTTGAACAAGGTAAGGATAAAATCAGTGAAGGCGATGCAAAAGTTTTAAGTGGATTTGAAGCATTTTCACTTGCACATGAATCTCTGCTTCGGATGTTAGAGTAGAAATTAATTTGGTGTAGTTCATGCATATTTTGTGCAGAGTGCAAGCATTGTTTTTTATAAAAAACTGTGTTATAAATTAAACAAGCAATTATTTCACAGGGAGATTAAAATGAACAAGAAACGAAAAAAAAGGCGTATGCATATTCAAATTAGAATTGGATTATTAATAGTAATGGCTGTCCTTGCTGTTTTTTTCATCAATAAAATAGCAAAGAATAATAACAGCAATGAACCACACCCGACTAATAAAGAAAAAGATTTGGAATTTTCTATGGGGGATAATTTAAGAGTGGCAGTAACACAGCTAGCTCTTAGCTTCGAAAGCTTTGACAAAAGTATGACCAATGAGGAAGGGTGGAAAGAAATCTTTATTGCTAAATTTATTCAAAATTCTAGGGTGTCATTTGATTATTTAGATAAAGTATCTGATCAAAGCAATGGCGAAATAAGTGTTAGTGAACTCAATTACATTCAGTATTCCCTGACAGCGGTTGAAATAGATTTTTCGGACTATGTCAATGAATATTTAATAAATAGAAATGATTCTGCCAGTGGACTAAATCATGGAAACATAGTTAGTTATGATTATGAAATTACATCTGATGGAATAATTGTTGTAGCAGATTTTGAAGTGGGATTTGATGGAACGGATGCAAAGAAAGAACGTAAACTGATAGTAAATCTTCTGAAAAACCCAGAGAGCTGCTTTGATGGTTATAGTATTGTTTCTATTTCATCTGAAGAGGTGACACCAAACATTGAAGGTGATGGTATGGAGCATATTTTTTATGGAACGGATATGATGGAAGAGGACAATGGGATATTTCCATTTGAGTTCTCGTATTCAGAAGATGACATGAGCTATGCACATTTTGTGTATGTAGATATGACTAGCCTACCTGAATTAGCTACATTGGTTAGAAACAATCCAGGATGTAATTATAAGATTACCTTTATCCTTATTGATGTAGATGCAGAAACCATAGGAAATGTAGTACCACTAAATGTATCAATTGAATAATCTTAAACAAAATCCGCCTACTCATAAAAGAGTAAGCGGATTTTTTACACCTATCTATTTTTGCTTCTTAACCTTTTCTACCTTCTTTTTAGTACATCCAATATATCCCAAAGTAATCAGTCCAAGTAGAATGAAATCAACAATAGCGAGTATTGAAATCCAGCCTGGAAGTCCGGTGCTATGATAAATTTCAAAGGTATTACTATTTGCTACCGTGTAAAGAATATTGTGGCTGGCTGTACGTAGATGATTCTGGGTGGTAAGATTTGAACCATCAATCTTGTCTAATTGTAGAGGAGATAATGACAAGTCATTTCCAGATTCAATTCCTCTGCTGATGGACATATAATCGGAAGGCATCATGTTCATATCAGTGATAACCATACCACGGAATCCCCATTCGTCACGTAAAACTGTTTGAAGCAGAGAATTGTTGCTTCCACACCAGTCATAACCAATACGATTAAAGGCTGACATGATAGCAGTAGCACCACCTTCTTTTACAGCAATTTCAAAAGGACGAAGGTATATTTCACGAATGGATTGCTCGTTAGCCCAAGTATTTACACCATCACGGTTCTGTTCCTGATCATTTAGGGCAAAGTGCTTAACATAAGCATATACACCAACAGAAGCAGCACCTTTTACCATGCTAGCAGTCATTTTTCCAGAAAGGAAACTATCCTCAGAATAGTATTCAAAGTTACGTCCAGCAAATGGTGTTCTATGAATGTTACAAGCAGGACCATACAGACCAGATACGCCATTTATAGCACATTCTTCAGCCATAGTGCGTCCCATTTCTTCTAATAAATCCACATTCCATGTAGAAGCAGCAACTACTTCACTACAGAACTGTACGCCCATAATACCAGCTAACATACCGTTCATACCAGCAGGGCCATCAATATCAATAGTGGAAGCTTTTCCTATAGAAGCAATTCGCTCGGTCTTATAACCGCCACCTTTAATTAAAGTAATCATATCTTTTACAGATAACTGTTCTAATAACTGCTCCCACTTTGGATCATCATAAGATAGTCCCTTCATATCGGATAATTTTAATCCATGCTTCTTGAAAACTAAAGCAGTAGCGTTAGGGTCCTCGGTTAGACTATAATCTGTCATTAATGCTAGAAGCTCAGTAGAGGCTTCTCTGTCAGAAGTTCTGGTTGTTGGCATTGTTCCAGCCCAATCGGCACGAGAAACATATTGTACATTCCCAGCGGCATTATCAAAAGCATTTGTAGCAGCTTCTTTGTCACTAGAATGTCCTTTTACTTCAGTTGTAACAGTATAGATGCTACGATCAATCACATCATGACTATTATCCATGAGCTTGATTTCATAGTCACCTGTTTCTAAAACATAGCCTTTCTCGTTCAGATAATCATAAGAAGCCATATCCTCGATAGCAAAAGAAAGAGTGATAATTTCAGTTTCTCCAGGAGCTAAAAGTGAAGTCTTTCCGAAAGCGGCAAGAACAACATGTGGTTTTTCAATGCCACCCTTTGTATAGGGGGCGGTATAATATAACTGAACAACTTCTTTACCAGAGGTTGTACCAGTATTTTTAACGTTTACATCAACAAAAATTTGGCCATTTGAAACAGCAAGGTCGCTCATTGTCTTGGTAAAGTTAGTATAACTTAGACCATAACCAAATGGAAATTGTACAGAAGTATCATAATCAATATAACCGTCAACAGCAGCAGTTTCATAATAGCGATAGCCTACATAAATACCTTCTGCATAATCTACAAAGTGAGAAGCACGTTCATCCTCACCAGCATTGGTATAGGTAAAGTTTCCAGCATTATAGTATGCAGGAGATGAGGTTACATCATAGGCATAGATATCAACTAAGCGCCCGGATGGATTCACATCGCCTGTTAAGGCTTTGGCTACTGCGTTTAGTCCGGTAGAACCAGGTCCGCCAATCCAAAGAGCGGCGTCTACATTAGCATTATCTAAGAAACCAAGTTCCATAGCATTTGAGGAATTAATAAGAACAATAACATTATCAAAATTAGCTTCTACCAAAGCAAGCATATCCTGTTCATTTGGAGCAAGTTCTAAATAATGAGCACCGGGAGCTGCACCAGCATAGCCAGCCGCATCCATATCCATAGGAAGGTCGCCACCTTCACCACCAGCACGAGTAATTACTACAATTGCGGTGTCGGAAAAAGCTTTTGCCTCGGAAATTAAAGTATCCGTAAATTCAGTAACGGCTGGTTCATATAAGCTGTAATCATTACCAAATAAATCAAAAATGTTAAATTCCATTGGTTCAACCCAGTGGTCAATATAAAACTGAGTCATTGCAGGATTCACATTAAAACCGGCATTTGCTAAAGCAGTTTGCAGGTTGATGTTTGAACTTTCATCTGCGGCACCTGAGCCAGCACCACCGTAGACGGTGTTAGTGGAACCGTAGCCAAAAACATTAACATTTCTGTTTGCTAAAGGTAGGCAGTTGCCTTCGTTTTTCAGCAAGACAATTCCTTCTGATTCAAGTGTTTCGGTTAACTCTAAGCTCTTTTGTGTATAGGGAGCAACAAGGTCAGCAGAGACATTCTTGGTTAAAAATGCATTTAATGCACTGGAGAATGTACTAATAATTACATTTGCAACAAGAACTACAATTAACAAAAGGGTAAGTAAAAAGGAAAAAAATATGCGGATGCGATGATTACGTTTTGCTCGAATAATCAGCAAAACAAACATTGCAACTCCTAAGATAATTACTCCGCCTGAAATTAGATTAAAAATAAGACGGATGTTTGGGCCAAGAGGACTGCCAATAAAGGTTGCACAGATCAAGACCAGACAAAGCACGAGAAACAGACCAAGAGAAATAAGCCAGTTTCGTTTTACGAAAGGCATAGATTTTAATTTGTTCATAACGTTCCCTTCCCTTCCAAAACATTGGTTGATTTTTATATAATTTTATCACAAAGATAAGCTTTGTTATAAAAAATGCACAAATTGTCGTTTTGGATGCATAGTTTGCTATTTCTCTAGAAGTTTGCCCATACAAACGAAAAAAATACTTTAAAAGATTAATGTGGTAAAATGTTTATAACCAGTGTATAATAGTAGCAATGCGTAAAAAACAAAGTTGGAGGACGAGATGATAGATAAGAATAATATTCCTTATAAAATTTATTTAGAAGAATCAGAAATGCCAGTAAGCTGGTACAATGTGCGTGCAGATATGAAAACAAAACCAGCACCACTTTTAAATCCTGCTACATTGCAGCCGATGACCGCAGAAGAATTAGGCGGCGTATTTTGTGATGAGCTAGTACAGCAGGAACTTGATAATACCAATCCATATATTGAAATTCCAGAAGAGATTCGTAATTTTTACAAGATGTATCGTCCATCACCCTTGGTACGTGCATATTGTTTAGAAGAAAAATTACAGACACCAGCAAAGATTTATTATAAATTTGAAGGAAACAACACCAGTGGAAGCCACAAATTAAACTCTGCTATTGCGCAGGCATACTATGCGAAAAAGCAAGGCTTAAAAGGTGTGACGACTGAAACCGGAGCAGGACAGTGGGGAACAGCACTTTCTATGGCGTGTTCTTACTTTGACTTAGATTGTAAAGTATATATGGTAAAAGTTTCTTATGAACAGAAACCTTTCCGTAGAGAAGTAATGCGTACCTATGGCGCAAGCATTACACCTTCACCTTCTGAAACAACAGAAGTAGGAAGAAAGATTTTAGCAGAGCATCCCGGAACTGGCGGAAGCTTGGGCTGTGCCATTTCAGAGGCAGTAGAAGTTGCAACCCAGACAGAAGGTTACCGCTATGTACTTGGAAGCGTACTGAATCAGGTGCTTTTACATCAGTCAGTAATTGGTATGGAAACAAAAACAGCACTGGATAAATACGGTATTAAAGCAGATATCGTAATTGGTTGTGCAGGTGGCGGTTCTAACTTAGGCGGTCTTATTTCTCCATTTGTAGGGGAAATGCTAAGAGGAGAAAATGATTACAAGATTATCGCTGTAGAGCCAGCATCATGTCCAAGCCTAACTAGAGGCAAATATGTTTACGATTTCTGTGATACTGGAAAGGTTTGTCCATTATCCAAGATGTACACCTTAGGAAGTGGCTTTATGCCTTCTGCAAATCATGCAGGGGGACTCCGTTACCACGGTATGAGCTCAACCCTATCTCAGTTATATGATGATGGATTTTTGGAAGCTAGAAGCGTAGAACAGACAGCCGTATTTGAGGCAGCAGTACAGTTTGCTAGAGTGGAAGGTATTCTACCAGCACCTGAAAGCTCACATGCGATTCGCGTGGCAATAGATGAAGCATTAAAATGCAAGGAAACTGGCGAAGAAAAGACCATCGTATTTGGTCTAACTGGAACGGGATATTTCGATATGTATGCATATGAGAAATTTAACAATGGTCAGATGAGTGACTATATTCCTACGGATGAAGAACTAGCAGCATCACTTGCACAGGTTCCAGTGGTAGAATAATTAAGTAAATAAATTGTTTTTAGGGCGATACTCCTGCGGATTATCGCCCTATTATTATTTTTTCCTTAAGATTCCGTTAGGTTATTCTTAGGATTGCTTTCGGCGCATTGTAAAGCAAAATTCCCACATTATATAATTAGCTTAATGAGTAACAGTATTCAAAAATATGATGGAGGGAAACGAAATGAGACAATTGAAATTCTACATAGGAATATTTCTACTTTTAGTGGTAGGACTTGCTGGGTGTAAGGGAGATACAAAGAAGCAATCACAGGACATTCAAAAAAAGAGTGAAAAACTAGAGGGCATGGTTTTTGCAGCGCAGTTTGACGAGGTGAAAGCGCCAGTATTTTCAAGCTTTCAATCTTGCTGGATGGGGAACAATCTAGTGTATAGTGAGCAAGAGCAGCATGAAGAAAGTGGAAAATACTATACCATGGTATTAAGGGTGCCTCTAGATGCAAGCAAGGAGCCAGAGGTAATCGCAGGTGGGACGAAAGAGAAAGAGAATATTCTTTTATTTTTTACGGATAGTGAAGAATCCTTATTTTTACTTGGAGGAAGAGATGATAAGGGGAATGTAACAACTTACTTTTTAGAAAAGCAAAATCTGGCAGGGGAAGTGGTCTACCGTAAAGAACTTGGAGAGGAGCTTGCCATAAGGCAGCCAGGTCTTTTAAGTTCGGGCTATGCAGATAGTGAAGGAAATGTGGTATTTTGGGGCTGGGATGGGCAAGTCCTATTTTTTGACAAGGAAGCAAAATATATAGGAACAGCAAGTACGGAGCTAATGCAAGTAGAAGTTTTGGACGCAGGTGAGGACGGAATCTTTATTTGGGAGAGAGATTGGACTACAGGGGAAGTAAGGCTGGAGCAGCTTGATATGAAACAAGGAACACTTAAGGCTGCCAAAAAAATATCAACCAAAGATATTTTAGAGAGTATATATGATAATTTTTCAATAATAAGCGGTTATGAGAAGGGAACCTTAATATCCACTTCAAAGGGGCTTTGGCATTATGATTTAGGCACTCAGAAGAGCAATTTAATACTTGATTGGTCAATTAAGACGATTGATATCGATGGTTCTACTGTGAAGCAGATTAAAAATGGAGACTGGACAATAGATAACATGGAGGGAATGGAAGCACTTTTAATGGATACACAGGATAGTGTTTCAGAGGTAATAACCATTACAACAGTGGATGCGTCGAAACTACCTGAAAAGAAAGTTATTACCTTGGGATGCTCTGAATACTCCTATTTAGATAGAATTGTACGTAGCTTTAATAGAAATAGTTTAGAATATGAAATTCAGCTTCAGACCTATGATAATGACAAGCTAATGGAAGCCATGATGTATGGAAAGGAAGAAATTCCAGATATGATTGATATTAGTTGGATTACCCCAGAAATTTTAGCTAATATGGAGCTACTTGAGAATTTGGAACCATACTTTGCGAACAGTGTGTTAGTTCATAAAGAAGATATATTAGATGCAGTGTGGCAGGCTGGAATTATCAAGGATAAAATGGTTGGGGCAACACTGGGTTTTCATATTAGCTCTATAGATACCACGGTGCAAGATATTTCTCCCAAGGGATGGACCATAGATGAGCTATTTGCTCTTGAAAGTAAATACCCAGATTCGAAAGTGCTAGAATACTATTATCCCCATAACATGTGGAGGATTGCCATGGAAGCACAAATGGACCGCTTTATTGATTTTGAGGAAGGAAAGTGTTATTTTAATAGTGAAGCGTTTTTGAGCATATTAGAGCAAATGGGAAGTTTAACCTTTCAAAAGGAAGAAGAGACTACGGGAAGTGGAATTTATCATTTAGATGATGAAGTGAATAATATGTTATCGGGTGAGTTTTCACTTCGTTTTTCAAATTTTTCTAGCCCCTATGATTATCAAACTTTCGTACAAAAGTATGAGGGCGATATAAAAAGTGTAGGGTATCCAAGCGCAGATGGTGAGCCATGGTTTATTATGAGTCCAACCCAACAGCTTTCTATTTATAGTGGCTCTGAGAACAAAGATGGTGCCTGGGCATTTATTGAATATCTATTATCTAGTAAACAGCAGGACTGGTATGGAGAAAGTAGCCGTGGCTTCCCTATAAGAAAGGATTGCTTTGACGCTTATTTGGATAAGCCCTATAGCCAGACACGTCAGTTTGTGGGAGATAATCCTAATCCAAAATGTAGAGAAGAAATTCAGCATATGGTGGAGCATATGCATTTGGGACAAACGGGATACAATTATACCATTATGAGAATTATTTATACCGAACTTCAATCTTTTATTACAGGAGCTAAAACAGCAAAGGAAGCAGCGGATATTATGCAAAACAGGATTGAACTATATTTAAGAGAGATGTAAAGGAGTTAATCATTTTGACACAACTTAAGCTACAAACCGCAGAAAAACAACAAATACCGCTTATTAAAAAGCTTTATAAAAGAGCATTTCCTAGAGCAGAGCGAAAACCCTTTGGAATGATGTTAAGGAAGCAAAAGCAAGGAAGTATGGAAATTTTAGCCCTAGACGATGGAAAATTTGCGGGACTATGCATTACCGTTTTGGATAAGGATATCGTATTACTTGATTACTTTGCAATTGAAGAGGTAAAAAGGGATAGAGGATATGGAAAAGAGACTCTTGATATCTTAAGAGAACGATATAAGGGGAAACGTCTTTTTTTAGAGATTGAGGCACCCCTAGTTGGTTCAGAGGCAAATGAAGAAAAGGTTCGGCGCAAGAACTTTTATCTTAGATCTGGGCTTTCTGAAACAGGGATTGCGGTAAAACTTTTTGGGGTCAAAATGGAATTGTTATGCGATGATTGCCAGGTTTCTTTCGAGGAATATTATGATGTATATCGAAGTGTTATAGGTGACTTTCTGGCACAGAAAAATGTGAAACGCGTTTAAGAAGGGAAGGGCTATCAGCATGGGAAGCAAATTCAGATGGGCATATATAGGCTCAGGCATTATCGCAGATAAAACTGCACAGGAAATTCTAA
>JAVBUZ010000007.1:0-5434 GCA_031554725.1 Lachnospiraceae bacterium
AGCAATCGGTATACAATGAAAACTTAATAAGGAGGTGCTCCTGTATGCTTTGGTATATTTTAGGAGCGATAGCGGTTACTCTTATAATCTCTATTCCTGTTACAGCATTTGTAGCTACTGCTCAACGTAAAAAATACGTTGAATCCAAAATTGGAGATGCTGATACAAAGGCAAGAGAGATTATTGATGAGGCACTTAAAACTGCTGAAACCAAAAAACGTGAAGCGTTACTTGAAGTAAAAGAAGAGTCCATTCGTACTAAGAATGAACTTGATAAAGAAGTCAAGGAACGAAGAGCAGAAGCTCAGCGTTACGAAAGAAGAGTTCAGCAAAAAGAAGAGACCATCGACAAAAAGACAGAAGCTATCGAGAAAAAAGAAGCAAGTTTGGCAGCAAAAGAAGAAACTCTTAGCAAGATGAAAGAGGATATTTCCAAGCTGAACGAACAAAGAGTACAGGAACTAGAAAGAATTTCTGGACTAACCTCTGAACAAGCAAAAGAATACTTATTGAAAATTGTTGAAGAAGAAGTAAAGCATGAAACGGCTATAATGATTAAAGAATTAGAGAGCCGCGCAAAAGAAGAAGCAGACAAAAAAGCCAAGGAATATGTAGTAACAGCCATTCAGAAATGTGCAGCAGACCATGTGTCTGAGACTACAATTTCAGTTGTACAACTTCCTAATGATGAAATGAAAGGTAGAATTATTGGTAGAGAAGGACGTAACATCCGTACTTTAGAAACCATGACAGGTGTAGATTTAATTATTGATGATACACCAGAAGCAGTAATTTTATCTGGATTTGATCCAATTCGTCGTGAAGTTGCAAGAATTGCCCTTGAAAAATTAATCGTAGATGGACGTATCCATCCTGCCAGAATTGAAGAAATGGTAGAAAAGGCGCAAAAAGAAGTAGAAGTAATGATTAAAGAGGAAGGTGAGTCAGCAACTCTTGAAGTTGGAGTACATGGTATTCACCCAGAACTTGTAAGATTACTTGGTAAGATGAAATTTAGAACTAGCTACGGACAAAATGCTTTAAAGCATTCGATAGAAGTAGCTCA
This sequence comes from Lachnospiraceae bacterium, assembly GCA_031554725.1. Taxonomy (GTDB): domain Bacteria; phylum Bacillota; class Clostridia; order Lachnospirales; family Lachnospiraceae; genus JAVBUZ01. Next base: position 1,067 of record JAVBUZ010000007.1, read on the forward strand.
GTTATCTGGGCTTTTAGCAGCCGAGATGGGATTAGATGTAAGATTGGCAAAAAGAGCAGGTTTACTTCATGATATAGGTAAAGCTGTTGACCATGAGATGGAAGGCTCTCATATCCAGTTAGGTGCAGAACTTTGTAAAAAGTATAAAGAGAATGCAACTGTTATCAATTCAGTTGAATCACACCACGGAGATGTAGAAGCAACATCACTCATTGCATGTATTGTACAAGCTGCTGATACAATATCTGCTGCAAGACCAGGTGCTAGAAGAGAAACATTAGAAACATATACTAGCAGACTAAGACAATTAGAAGAAATAACAAACAATTTCAAAGGTGTAGACAAATCTTTTGCTATTCAGGCAGGTAGGGAAGTTCGTGTAATGGTAGTTCCTGAGCAAATCACAGATGCGGACATGGTATTGTTAGCTAGAGATATTTCAAAACAGATTGAAGCTGAATTAGAATATCCAGGACAGATTAAGGTTAACATTATTCGTGAAAGTCGCGTAATTGATTACGCTAAATAACAGAATAGTAGATAATGAAATGGGAATCAATTATTGATTCCCATTTTTTTTATTTAGGGTATTGTCATTAATTCTTTTATATAGTAGAATATACAAGATGTGTATGATTGTATACAATAATCCAATTGTCGCATATATTATTTATGAGACGAAAGAATTATTATTATACAGATGAAAAGATAGAAAATGAATTAAGGACGGTGGCGTTATGAAATCATACAAAGAGATGACGAAAGCAGAATTAGAAACTTTAAAAGCAGAACTTGATAAAGCATATGAAGATGCTAAGGCAAAGGGCTTACAATTAGATATGTCTAGAGGTAAACCAGCAACAAGCCAGCTTGATATGACCATGGATATTATGAGTACCTTAGATGCAGAAACAAAGCTATATACAGCAGATGGTGTGGATTGCAGAAATTATGGTATTCTTGATGGTATTCCAGAAGCTAAAGTGCTTATGGGAGAGATGATGGGAACATCTGCAGACAATGTTATTGTATTTGGAAATTCTAGCTTAACGATTATGTATGATACTGTTTCGCGCTCTATGACACACGGTGTGTGCGGAAGTACACCATGGTGTAAGCTAGACACCGTAAAGTTCTTATGTCCAGTGCCAGGATATGATAGACATTTTGCAATTACTCAGCATTTTGGTATTGAGATGATCAATATACCTATGTCTTCAACTGGTCCAGACATGGATATGGTAGAAAAATTAGTTTCAGAAGATAAAGCAATAAAAGGTATATGGTGCGTGCCTAAATATTCTAATCCACAGGGGGTTACTTATAGTGATGACACTGTTAGGAGAATGGCAAACTTAAAACCAGCAGCAGAAGACTTTAGAATTTATTGGGATAATGCGTATGTGATTCATGACTTATATGAAGCTGATAAAGACGACCTTCTTGAAATACTGAGCGAATGTGAAAAAGCAGGAAACCCAGATATGGTATTTGAGTTTTCATCTACTTCAAAGGTAAGTATGGCAGGTGCAGGTATAGCTGCAATCGCAGCATCAAAGACCAACTTGGACTTTATCAAAAAATCTATGACAATTCAAAGTATTGGCTATGATAAAGTTAATCAGCTAAGACATGTTAAATTCTTTAAAAATATAGATGGACTAAAATCACAAATGGCGAAGCATGCTGATTTAATGCGTCCAAAATTTGAAGCAGTTATTGAAGTTCTTGAAAAAGAGCTAAATGGCCTTGAAATTGGTTCTTGGATTAAACCTAAGGGGGGATATTTTATCTCTTTTGATGCTATGGAAGGCTGTGCAAAAGCAATTGTGCAAAAATGTAAGGATGCAGGTGTCGTTTTAACCGGTGCAGGTGCTACCTACCCATATGGAAAGGATCCAAAAGATAGCAACATTCGTATTGCACCTTCATATCCAACTCCAGAAGAAATGGAACAGGCAACAGATTTATTTGTTCTTTGTGTAAAATTAGCAAGTGTAGAAGCTTTACTAAAGGCATAAAATAAGTGGCAAAAAGAAATCGGATTTGGTACGATAGTATCAAATCCATTTTATATTGAAAAAGAGATTATGGAGATGCAATAATAAAGATAACATTCCTCAGAGCAGACACTCTCGTTTTTCTACACTGCTCTTATGGAATTGTATTTTTTTATTGCAATCTACAAATTATCTTGAAACAGATAGAAAACGGTTGCTTAAATACTAACGTATTAATATCGGATTTATTTTTATCAATGAAAGAATTAAAAAACATTTAAAGGCAAAATATATTAAGGAGTAGAAAACATGGCTGAAGAATTTAAAAGATTAAGCAGGGATTTAGTTGTTAAGGGAAGTATCATAGATTATTACAAGGACACGATGCAGATTCCAAATGGGAATGTGGTGAAGTGGGATTTTATTGATCATAAGGGTGCGGCAGCCATTGTCCCTATTACAAGTGAAGGAAAGATTCTTATGGTGCGCCAATACCGAAATGCACTTGACCGTTATACCTTAGAAATTCCAGCGGGTGGATTAAATGGTATTGAGGAGCCAACAAAGGTAGCGGCAGCAAGGGAGTTAGAAGAGGAAACTGGATACCGAAGCGAAAATATTGAGCTTCTAATTAGCATTCGTACCACAGTAGCTTTTTGCAATGAAAAAATAGATATCTATGTGGCACATGATTTAATCCCAAGTAAGCAAAACCTCGATGAGGATGAGTTTATTGATGTAGAGTCATATGAACCTCAAGAATTAATTGAAATGATTTATACAGGGAAAATAGAGGATGCTAAAACCATCAGCGCAATTATGTCATATGCCCACAAATACCTATAGCATTTCCAAGGTATGATTGGTAGTCCTTCGTCATAGAATGTAAAGAGTTCTGATACTATCGGTATCAGAATAGATACATAAATGAAGGCGGGGGAAGAAATGAGTTTTTTACGTAATTATCGGGAGCATAAAAATTTTACATTACTTATTTCTTTTTTTATAGGTTTGGTTGCTGGAATATTTGTTATGAACATAGGAAGAAAGGTGCTGCTAGAGAATACAGGCTTTCTTGATGAATATTCTTTATATCAAATGAAATATATGTCTGTAAATAACAGTATGTTCCTTTTATATGTTTTAAAAAAGAGATTGGGTACGGTTGCTATTATAGCTTTGCTTTCATCCACATATCTTGGAATTTTTACCGTATATGCCTATTCAGCGTGGCTAGGAATATCTTTAGGGATGTTGATGTCAGCGTCTGTATTACGGTATGGGATAAAGGGGGTTTTACTAGTAGTGACGGCAGCCTTTCCTCATTACCTCTTATACATCCCAGCCTTTGTCATTTTATTAAAAAGTGCCTATGAACTATGTGCGAGCATTTACTTTCCAGCCAAGTGCAGAGAAATTCGCACAGACAATAATCGAGTTGAAATTAGGCGAAAATGCATGAAATTTGCAAAAGTAATGGCAGTTGTCATAATGGCAGCATTGGTGGAAAGTTATGTAAATCCAATTTTGGTAATAAATTTGCTGAAAATATTTTAATTTGTAATTGCTTTTCCTAGTTTTTCTTATTATAATGGTAGTCTAACGTTGAAAATAAGCGTAGAAAAATCAAGGGTTCGGGGTGAACTTTGAGGGGATTATATAGGGGAGAGGAAAGGTCATTTACTTCATGGAAAAAGCAATAGAGGCATTCATATTATATTTACATAATACAAAGAAAGCATCTCAAAATACCATACAATCATATAAAAGAGATTTGTATAAGCTACTGAGGTTTTGTGAAGAACAAGGAATAACGGAGCTTAACGAGGTTACGCAAACTAGTTTAGTTTCCTTTGTGCTATACTTAGAAAGAAATAAATTTACACCAGCAACAGTTTCAAGAAACATAGCTTCCATCAAAGCATTTTATCATTTTTTGATAAAAGAACGCATGGTGAAGGAAGATATCTCCGAAGAGCTACATGCTCCTAAAATTGAAAAGAAAGCACCAGAGGTTATGTCGATGAGCCAAGTAGTAAAACTACTTGAGCAGCCTTCAGGTGATGGGCCAAAAGAGCTAAGAGATAAAGCCATGCTTGAGCTTTTATATGCTACGGGAATTCGAGTATCGGAGCTTATATCATTAAAAACCACAGATGTAAATCTTCAAATGGGAATTTTAATCTGTAAGGACAAGAATAAAGAAAGGGTAATTCCTTTTGGAAATAAGGCAAGGGCAGCATTACTTGCATACATAGAAAAAGCTAGAGGGGCCATGATTCAGGACTACGAAGAGGATTTCTTATTTGTAAATTGTTCTGGACAAGCAATGAGCCGTCAGGGGTTTTGGAAAATAATTAAATTCTAT
>JAVBUZ010000235.1:0-9858 GCA_031554725.1 Lachnospiraceae bacterium
ACAGCCAGCAAGGAGCAGGTAGAGTCAATTGTTAAAAGTGCTGACCTGCATTTATACCAAGAAAATGTAGGAGGCTACAGACTAAATACAGACTTTGGTGAGCTGAAGATGGACCTTGGAAGAATGTTTGGTTTTGCGTACGGACACAAGGAAAACGGTGCAGTATTTTCTCATATGACAACCATGTATGCCAATGCCTTATATAAAAGAGGTTTTGCATTAGAAGGATATAAAGCATTAAAGGCACTATATAAGCAGGCAATCACTTTTGAAAATAGTAGGATTTACCCAGGCATTCCAGAATATTTTAGCCCCAAAGGCAGAGGAATGTACCATTATTTAACAGGCGCAGCAAGCTGGCTGATGCTCACGGTAATTACCCAGATGTTTGGTGTAAAAGGAAAAAATGGAGCACTGATATTAAAGCCTCAATTAGTGGCAGAGCAATTTAATGAAGAGGGCCGCTGTGAAATTAAGTGCGTATTTAGAGGCAGAAGGTGGAAGATCATCTATATCAATCGTAAGAGAAAAGAGTTTGGAAGCTATAAAGTAGGTGTAGTTTATCTAAATGGAAATATATGTGGGTATCACAATGATGGAGAAGCAATTACTGGTGAGCAAATAAAACAACTTAGCGAAGATATGGAACATGAAATTATTGTGGAACTAATCTAAGGAAAGAAGAGGAAATAAGATAGTGGCAAATAAAACATTTACTCAAGAAAATTATGAAAAAAAATCTACCTTTGCAAGCTTTTTGCCGGGACTTGCTGGAACAAAGGGAATACCTATTTGGTGCTATTACGTAAATAGAGGGCAAGCCGTTGCAAGCTTTGGTGTGGAGGATAAGGACCATGCAATAATGGAGTTTTTCCCGGCTCACCAATCCTACCAATTGGTAGATAAGCAAGGATTTCGAACCTTTGTAAGAAAGAATGGAAGCTACTTTGAACTCTTCTCAAAAGAAGACACCAAAAAGGATATGCATATTTCTATGAATTATTTAGAGATAGAGGAAGAGGATAAGCAAAACCAGCTTCATAGTAAGGTAGAATATTTTGTACTACCGGGAGAAGCGGTGGGAGCCTTAGTAAGAAAGCTAGAAATAACCAACACGGGAAGTGAGGCCTGTTACATGGAGCTTCTAGACGGTATGCCAGTCATCATTCCTTATGGTGTAGATATGAGTAGCATTAAGAACATGGGACAGACGGCAAAGGCTTGGCTTCAGGTAGAAGAGCTTGAGACCAAGGTTCCATACTTTAGAGTAAGAGCAAGTCTAGCAGATAGTGCATGTGTAAAGGAAGTTGAAGGAGGAAATTTCTCCTATTGTGTAAGCGGTGAAGGAACGCAGTTGCCTGTTTTGGTTGACCCTACGTTGGTCTTTGGTTATGATGTGTCTCTTTCTAACGCCGTAGGCTTTCGTGATATGGGGTTACAAGCTCTTTTAGACCAAGCGCAGGTAGTAAACAATCAGTATCCTTGTAGCTTTTTCGGTGTAGAAAAAGAGCTAAAGGCGGGAGAAAGCTTGAAGCTATATCAATTAATTGGTCAGGTAGAAAATAAAAAGCTTCTACATAAGTTCATGGAAGTAAAAAGAGGATCTGCTTACTTTGAAAGCAAAAAGGAAGAGGCGAAGGAGCTTGTAGAACAGTTGTGCACAGTAATTGAAACGAAAACCGCCTCAGCAGACTTTGATGCATATACCTCTTATACCTATATGGATAATGTGCTACGTGGTGGTTTCCCGATACAGCTTCCGGGGAATAAGGTATTCCATGTGTATTCTAGAAAACATGGAGATATTGAACGAGACTATAACTACTTTAAGATGCAACCAGAGTTTTACTCTCAGGGAAATGGAAATTTTAGAGATGTAAATCAAAATAGAAGATGTGATCCGTTCTTTACCCCTTATGTAGGTAGTGAAAGCATTAAAAGGTTTTATAGCTTAATACAGCTTGATGGATATAATCCTTTGGCAGTAGAAAAGACCACATATTACTTGAAAAAAGAAAAGACAGATAAAATCTTTTGTGAAATGCCAAGTGAGAAGAGAGAAAAGCTAGCGGAATATTTTGAAGCTAAGTTCTCACCAGGCATGTTTTTTAAGAAAATGAGAGAGCTTGAAGTTGAAGATAAAGAGGTTGAAAGCTATTTTGAAAAAGTGATGGAAGCAGCTGAAAGTGAGCTTAATGCAGAACTTTTAGAGGGCTACTGGACAGATCACTGGACCTACAACCTAGACTTAGTAGAAAGCTATTTGAGCATTTTCCCAGAAAAGGAAGAAGAGATATTATTTCATGAGGAAATTCCGTACTATGTACAGCAGGTTTCTATTTTACCTCGCAAAAAGAGATATCAAAAAACAACAAATGGAATTAGACAGTACCAGTTCTTAAATGAGCATGTAAAATCCAAAAACGAAGGAAAATTTCTTAAGAACAATTATGGTAAAGGGAATTTAGTCGTATCGAGTTTGATGGAAAAGTTAATTCTTTTATGTGTTACCAAATTTACGGCTCTTGATTCTTATGGAATGGGTATCGAAATGGAAGGTGGAAAGCCAGGCTGGTATGATGCGCTAAATGGCATGCCAGGCCTGTTCGGCTCTTCGATGGCGGAAACCTATGAGTTAGATAGAAACTTTGAATATACGCTGAGGATGCTAGAAAAATATCCTCAAAAGATAAGTCTATTAGCAGAAGTAGCAGATTTATTAACTAAGATTTATGAGATTACAATCAAATCCAAGGAAGACCTACAGCATGGTGAAGAACAGCTTTGCTTCTGGAACCTCAGAAACGATATAAAAGAATTGTACTGGGAAAAAACCTTTGGTGGAATTTCTGGAGAAAAAAAAGAATTTACTTCAAAAGAGCTTTTCGAATTTTTACAGCCAATGAAAGAAGTAGTAGACATGGGTATCAAGAAGGCTATGACATATGAAGAAGGTATATGTCCAACCTATTTTACCTATGAAGTAACAGACTATGAGGAAGTGGCAGAAGGGATTAATCCAAAGCAGTTTAAGGTAAAGAGTGTTCCACTATTTTTAGAAGGTCCAGTGCGTTATTTAAAGTTACAGGGAAGTGTTTCTCAAAAACGCCAGCTTTATAAAGAAATAAAAAATAGCACGTTATATGATGGACCATTAAAGATGTATAAGGTAAATGAGTCTTTAGAAAAGGCCTCTTATGAGGTGGGAAGAGCAAAAGCCTTTACCCCTGGCTGGCTAGAAAATGAATCCATTTGGTTACATATGGAATACAAGTATTTGCTTGAGCTTTTAAAATCTGGTCTTTATGAAGAATTTATGGAAGACTTTAAAAACGCTGCGGTTCCTTTCTTAGACCCGACTATTTATGGAAGAAGCATTTATGAGAACTCATCCTTCATAGCAAGCAGTCAGAATCCCAATAAGGCATACCACGGAAAAGGCTTTGTAGCAAGGCTAAGTGGTTCAACAGTAGAGTTTTTAAATATGTGGATTTTGATGATGTTTGGTGACTTCTTTAAAAAGGATGAAAAGGAGCTTAGACTTACCTTTTCACCATTATTTCCAAGCTACTTAGTTGGGGAAGAAAAACGGATTGAAGCCATGTTCTTAGGAAATACAAAGGTAATCTACCATTTAGCTGAAAATAGAGACTATGTTCCTGGTCAATATGAAATAGAAAGGATGGAAGTCCTTTATAGAAACGGAGATACCTTCTATACAGAAAGGGGATATTTCGAAGAGAAAGAAAGCAAAGAAATTAGAGATGGCAAGATAGAGCAAATTCAGGTGTGGATGAAATAAGAGAAAGGTAAGGGAAGAAACATGAAAACAATAAAAATGGTTACAACAGTGCCAAGTGAAAAGAAATACTGGCTAGAAGAGGAAACAGAAATAACAAAGGTATCAGACTGCATGCACGTTGTGGAGGTTTATCCTGATTTAAAGGAACAGACCATGCAAGGCTTTGGCGGTGCCTTTACAGAAGCAAGTGTACACAACTGGGAAGGTCTATCAGAGAAAAAACAAGCAGAGCTAATCAATGCTTATTTTGGGGAGGAGGGCCTTCGTTACAACATGGGGAGGGTACATATCAATAGCTGTGATTTCGCTCTTGGAAATTATACATATGTAAAAGAAGGAGATGAAACCCTTCAAAGTTTTGATATTTCTCATGATAAACGAAAAATGATACCGATGATTAAAGAAGCAATTGAGGTAGTAGAAAAGAAAAATGGAAGTGGTATTACCTTTATGGCAGCGCCCTGGTCTCCACCGGCCTATATGAAAACCAATGGAGAAATGAACCATGGTGGAAAGCTGAGAGCTGATTACTATGAGCTTTGGGCAGAATATTTCGTAAAGTATTTAAGGGCTTATAAAGAAGAGGGCGTTCAAATTTCTTATATAACGGTACAAAACGAACCAGAAGCAGTACAGACTTGGGATTCTTGTGTATACGATGCCAAGGAAGAAGGCGTATTTATTAGAGATTTTCTTTCGCCAGCATTAAACAAAGCGGGGTTTGGTAATATAAAGATTTTTATTTGGGATCACAACAAGGAAAGCATGTATCGAAGAGCAAAGGAAAGCTTTTCGGTGGAAGGCTGTGAGGCTGTAACTGCAGGAATTGCAGTGCATTGGTATACAGGTGATCACTTCGATGCCATTCGTGCGGTGAAAAAAGCATATCCAGAAAAAGCAGTGTTTTTTACGGAAGGCTGCGTGGAATATTCTAGATTTGCAGATACTGACGAGACCAATAAAGCAGAAATGTATGCACATGATATGTTAGGAAACTTTAAGGCTGGCGTAGAGGCATTTTTAGATTGGAACCTACTTCTAGATGAAAAGGGGGGACCAAACCATGTTGGCAATTTTTGTGCAGCACCAATTATGTGCGATGGAGCGGGAGATATTGCTAGGAGATTATCTTATTACTACATTGGACACTTTAGCAGATACATTCAAAGGGGTGCTAAACAGATTTTAACCAGTAGCTACACAGACACCTTAGAAACAGTGGCATTTCTGAATCCAGATGGTAGCAAGGCTGTAGTAGTTTTAAACCGTGGAAACAAGGATTTAGATATTACCCTTCGTGAAAAAGCAGAAGGTTTAGAGACTATGGTTAAGGCCCATTCGATTGTCACTTTTTTGTACTAAAAAAATAACACCTTTTTAAAAAATGAGTCATTAAATCGGCATTGACTAAAAATTATAATAAAGATACAAACACAGAACAAAGTAGTGTTTCAAAAAAAGGAGGATTATTTATGAAATTCAAAAAGTTAACGGCACTTTTGTTGGCAGGGGTTATGGCACTTTCATTAGCAGCTTGTGGAAGCGAGCCAGCAGCATCAGCAACAGGAACAGACAAAGCAACAATAAAAGAAGAGAAGGGTTCATCTGCTAAAAAAGAAAAATTAGTTATTTGGACAATCACAGCTGACCTTGAACAGTTTGCAGCAAAGTTTATGGAAGACAATGAAAACGTAGAAATTGAAACAGTTGTTATTAACCAAGGTGAATATCCTACAAAATTACAGTCAGCATTACTTGGTGGAGCAAAAGAACCAGACGTTATTGTTGGTGAACCACAGATGATTGGTAATATGACAGAAGCTGGATTCTTTGAAGATTTAAACCAAGCACCATACAATGCACAAGATTACGCAGATAAAATCGTTGATTATGTATGGAAAGTTGGACAGGATGAAAACGGTATCCAGAGAGCAATTTCTTACCAGATTACACCAGCAGGCTTCTTCTATAGAAGAGACATTGCAGAAAAAGTATTCGGAACTGAGGATCCAGAAGAAATTGGAAAATTATTTGCTGATTATGCAACAATCGTAGAAACCGGTAAAACACTTAAAGCAGCAGGATACAGAATCTTTGCATCTGATGCAGAAACAAATTACTTCTCAGGCGATAGCGCATGGGTAATTGATGGAAAACTAAATGTAGATGCAGATAGACTTGCATACATGGATTTATGTGTTGAATTATACAAAAATGACTTAACAGCATATGCTAGCCAGTGGGCAGCACCTTGGTATCAGTCAATGGGTGGTCCAGTACCTATCTTAACTGCTGAAACTCAGTGGGGTACAGACGACATGAACATCTGGGATAAAGAATCTTTCGGTGCAGCAACAGAAGGTATGGATACAACAGAAGTATTTGCATTCGGTTTACCTTCATGGGGTGTACTTACTCTTAGAGATAACTGTGGTGATACAACAGGATTATGGGGTGTTTGTGCAGGACCTTCTTATGGATTCGGTGGTGGTACATACATTGGTATCAACTCAAATTCTGAAAGAAAAGACCTTGCTTGGGAATACATCAAATATGTAACCTTAAACGAAGAGACCGCTGATTGGTGGATCGGAGTATCTAAAGGTGATACAGTTTCTCTAGTTTCAGCTATTGAAAATCATAAAGATGATGAAAACGCAACATACGGCGGACAGAAACTTTACTCTTTCTGGTTAGAACAAGCAAAAGGAATTGATTACTCAAAAGTAACCAAGTATGACAAAGCAATTGGCGATGCTTGGGGTGCAGCAATCAATGACGTAAAATCTGGAAAAGCAACAAAAGAAGATGCAATTGCAGAATTCTATGATGTAGTAGCTTCTACATATCCAGAAATCGAAATTGAAAGATAAGTAACATGTAACTATTAGCAAGGAGAGAAGCTCCAGGGGAAATGAGGCTCAGGTCCATTTCCCCACTGCTAAAAACAGACCAATGGGGGTAACACACATGGCTCAAGTAGAAAAAAGTATAATTCGTAAAAAGAGAAAGAATATCAACAATGTTGCCTATTTGTTTGTCTTACCTTTTGTTGTTGTGTTCTTAGTATTTAGTGTATATCCAGTATTAAGGACGCTGTACTTAAGCTTTACAGATTATAAAGGGTATGGCGAAGAAAACTGGCTAGGCTTAGCAAACTATGTCAGAGTTTTTAAAGATAAGTATTTCTGGCAGGCCCTGGGCAACACATTTAAAATGTGGGGAGTGAATATCGTACTCCAGCTTGGAATTGCATTCTTACTTACAATCGTATTTAGTGATATGAAATATAAAATGCGTGGCCTTAGTATTTTTAGAGCATTATTTTACCTACCAAACCTAATCGCAGCAACATCTGTGTCCTTCTTGTTTAAAACCATGCTGGATTGGCGTTTTGGTACACTTAATCAGTTATTACATACCCTACACATCGACAAGCTCTTATTATGGCTAGGCTCACTTCCAGGTCCATTAAGCAAGCTAGGCGTAGAGTCCGTTCCTATTGATTGGTTAAACTATGCAGGGACAGGAAGAGCATCGGTAGCAGTAATTGGCGCGTGGATGTGGTTTGGAAACTCCTTCATCATGCTGATGGCAGGCGTACAGGGAATTAACAGAGACTATTTTGAAGCAGCAGCAATAGATGGTGCTGGAAGATGGAAGGTTTTCTTCAAGATTACAGTACCACTACTAAAACCAATTTTAATGTATGTAGCAGTAACCTCATTGATTGGCGGCTTACAGATGTTTGATATTCCTCATCTGATTTCACAGGGAAATGCAGCAATGCATGATGGACCACTTAGAACTGTCGTTATGTACATGTACAAATTTGGTTTTGATACAGCAAATGTCGGATACGCAAGTGCAATTGCTTACTGCCTATTCTTTATCATATTAATAATATCAGTTTTCCAAGTAAAATTTATGTCTAAGAAGGAGGATTAGTTATGGCTACAAAAATAAAAAAAAGCATACTTTATATTCTTCTAATCCTACTTGCAGTTATCTGCCTGCTACCATTTTTACTTATGATTGTAAATGCCACACGAAGCGGTAGAGAAATCATGACAAGCTTTACTTTGATTCCAGGACATAGTACCGCAGAAAACTGGACAGCAGTTTCAAGCTTCTTTAACCTTTTTGCAGGTATGTGGAACAGTGTTAAAATTGCAGTGCCAGCTACCATATTAACCGCTTACTTTTCATCTATGACAGCATATGCACTAGCAATTTATGATTTTAGAGGAAAGAATGTTATCTTTGCAACCATCCTAGTATTTATGATGATTCCCGGGCAGCTAGGACTTCTAGGTTTCTATAACTTAGTTAGAACATTACACATGGTAGATTCATATATGCCACTTATTATTCCAGCAATTGCAGCGCCAGGTACCGTATTCTTTCTAAGACAGTATACCCTTTCTGCATTGCCACCAAGCTTATTAGAAGCAGCTAGAATTGATGGAGCAAGTGAGCTACATATCTTCCATAGAATTGTACTTCCTATTATATCCCCAGGTATTGCAACCATGGCAATTGGTGCATTTATCGGTAACTGGAACTCCTACTTAGTACCTCTTATCTTAATTAATTCACCAAAGAAATTTACATTACCAGTTATGATTGCATCACTTAATTCATCAAAGGATATTGCAACCAATCAGGGTGCAATTTACCTAGCAGTAGCAATATCAGTAATACCTGTTTTAATTGTCTTTTCTTTCTGCTCAAAATACATTATTAGTAGCATTTCAGCAGGAAGTGTAAAAGAATAAATTGGCATTATCCTTCCTAGAAAAAATATATTTGCAGAGTTGCAAGCACCCCCCAAGTGCTTGCAACTTTGTTGTTATTTTGTTATTGTGAAAGTAAGAAAGTTGCGAAAGGCGATTATGCATATGAAGAAAAAAATGAGTTTGTTAATGCTAACACTTATGGTCTTGATGTTTTGTTTTGGGTGTGGCAAGGAGCAGACGAAGGATACAAAAAAATCAAGTGGTTTTAGCGAAGATATAAGTGAAGAAAATGGGGAAATACCAGGGTGGCAGTTACATGCAGATGACAAGGTAACGCTAGAATGGTATATTAACTTTTCATGGTATACAACTCCTTGGGGAGAAAATTTAGTTTCCCAAAAGATAACGGAAGATACAGGAATAACCATTGATTTTATTTCCCCCATGGGAAATGAGTCGGAGAAATTTAATGCTCTAATTTCCTCAGATACTTTACCGGATATTATTACCTTAGGCTGGTGGGAACCTCAGCTAGATGAAATGATAGACAAGAAAATGGTTTATGCTTTAAATGAGCTGGCAGATGAATACGATACTTATTTTTGGAAGGTGGCAGATGAGCAGGTGGTCAATGCCCATTCCAGCGAGGATGGTAATTGCTATTCTTATCCCAACTCCTCCTATGTACCATCTGATTATGATAACTATGATAATATTGCAAGTAATCAGACCTTTTTGGTACGAAAGGACATATATGAGGCCATAGGAAGCCCTGATATGACTACTCCTGAAGGCTATAAGGCGGCAGTGAAAAAAGCGGCAGAATTGTTTCCAGAGGTGGATGGATATCCAATGATTCCAATAGGAGCACATATTTTTACTGATACAGGCTGCGATTCCTTTGATAAGCATTTGCAGAATTTTTTGGCTGTACCCTTTGAAGTGGATGGCGAATATTATGACAGACATACGGATAAAGATTATATTATGTGGCTAAAAACTTTTCGGGAGCTTGGCGCTGAGGGTTATTTAAAGGAAGATATTTTTATTGACCAAAGAACGCAGATGGAAGAAAAGATGGCAAGAGGGCAATATTTTTGCATGATTTATCAGCGCACAGATATGGCGTCTCAGCAAGCCCTTCTTTATGCAAAAGATCCTAATAAAATATACATGGCTGTGGATGGTCCTAAAAATAGTAAGGGCGACAACTATAGGCTACCAGGTGCAGGCATCAATGGGTGGACGGTTACCCTCATATCCAAAAATTGTGAGAGACCAGATAGAGCCATTGAACTTTTTTCATACTTTATGAGT
>JAVBUZ010000102.1:0-5226 GCA_031554725.1 Lachnospiraceae bacterium
ATTTAACGGAGCTAATTTTAAAGCGTTTAAGACCAATTGCAAGAAAAAAGGATGTCGAGGTTGTTTTTGAAAGTGTTCGTCAGGTAGTAGCAGAAATAGATGAGGTTAAGATGACATTGGTCATTTCCAACCTAGTTGAAAATGCCATCAAATATAATAAAGAGCATGGCTGGGTTAAGGTGCTTTTGGATGCAGATCACCAATACTTTACATTAGAGGTAAGTGATTCTGGTATTGGAATTCCAGAAGATGCATTGGCTCACATATATGAAAGATTTTATAGGGTTGATAAGTCTCATTCCAAGGAAATCGGTGGTACAGGTCTAGGTCTTGCCATAACAAAAAACTCTGTACTGATGCATAGAGGAACAATAACGGTAACTAGCCTAGATGGCGAAGGCACTACGTTTAGAGTGAAAATACCGCTCAATTATATTGTCGGGTAGAAAGAGTGGAGATTTATATGACTAAAAAAAGAAGCATACTTTTACTTATTGGTATCCTTATGCTAGTATGTTGCGCTTGTGGAAGCCCGCAAAGTACAGAAGGATATAAAAACATAAAATTATATTTTCTTAGTACCGCAGAAACCAATTTACAGACGAAGGACTATGCACTAAAGGCAACGGATAAAGAAGCTCAGGTCAATGAACTTATAAAAGAACTGTCAACCATGCCTGAAAAGCTAGAGTACAAAGCGCCTATGATGATGGGATTTTCGGTGTTAGACTATGAAATAGAGGATGGAAGAATTCGTATTAATGTAGATGAAAACTACAAGAGCCTAAAGCCCACGACAGAAGTTTTAATTAGGGCGGCTCTGGTTAGAAGTTTTACCCAAATAGACGGAATTGGCTATATGTACATTACGGTAGAGGGAGAACAGCTACATGACAGCTTAGGAAATGTTGTAGGACTTATGTCTGCAGAACAGTTTGTAGATAGTAGCGGTAGTGAAATCAATGCCTATGAAAAGGTAAGACTAAAGCTTTACTTTGCTAATGAAGAAGGAAACAAGCTTGTAGCGACCAATCGTACTGTAGCCTATAAATATAGCACCAATATTCCGATTGAAAGAATGGTGGTTGAGCAGGTGATTGCGGGGCCTGATTTAACAGAGCTATCCCCTACTATGAATGAAGAAACCAAGGTACTAGGTGTTACGGTAAAGGATGGGGT
Organism: Lachnospiraceae bacterium; assembly: GCA_031554725.1. Lineage (GTDB taxonomy): Bacteria > Bacillota > Clostridia > Lachnospirales > Lachnospiraceae > JAVBUZ01. Next base: position 1,180 of record JAVBUZ010000102.1, read on the forward strand.
GTGTTATGTAAATCTGGATTCCACCTTTTTGACACAGCTCTATTCAGTTACAGTAGATGCAACCATTTATTCGCTGGTCAATTCCTTATGTGAGCTATCCAATATAAACAAGGTACAAATTTCGATAAATGGAGATACCTCCATGATGTATCGTGATGTTTATAGTTTAAATACGATGTTTGAAAGAAATTTGGATATTATTACAAAACTATATTAAGAGAAAGGCGATTATGAAAAGACCACTGTTTTACGTGTGCCTGACTATTGTTTTTATAATCGCGATGTATAATATGTTTTTTCCGCCAAGCCTACCAGATGATAGTCAGGTGGCAGGGCGGGAAATCATGTTAACAGGTCAGGTGTACCAAAAGGAGTACCGTAGTTCTTACGGTAATGATCAATTAATTCTTTATCTATCAGAAATATCTATCTTATATCAAGAAGAAAGCTATCCTATTGAAAAAATAATATGTTATATGAAGGAATATGAAATAGAGCCCAAGCTATTTAGCACGGTGTGCTTAGAAGGTGTTTTGGAAGGCTTTTCAGTTGCAACAAATCCGGGAGAATTTGATGCCAAGCTGTATTATGCTACTCTTGGAATCGCTATTAGTTTAAAGGATGCGAAGGTGCTTGCGCAGGGAGAAGGGTATAGCCATATACGCGAAAGGCTTTGGGAAATAAGAAACGCTCTAGTAATGAAGCTAGAGAGCTTTTTAAATGAGGAGGATGCATCTATTCTAAAAACGATGCTCTTTGGAGATAAAACAACCCTAGATAAGGCGGTAAAGACTTTGTATCAGCATAATGGTATTGTCCATATTTTAGCCATTTCAGGACTACACATCTCCATATTAGGGCTAGGTGTTTATAAGCTTCTTAGAAAAATAGGCGTATTTCTAATTCCTGCAGCGCTATGCTCCATTGCCTTTATATTTTCCTATGGACTGATGACGGGAGCGGGAATATCCGCCTATCGGGCAGTGGGAATGTTCTTTATCCGCATGCTTGGGGAAATACTAGGGCGAGCTTATGACTTAAAAACGGCGTTAGGGGTTCTTATGGTTTTTATGATAATGCAGCAACCTTTATATCTATATCATAGTGGATTTTTATTATCCTTTGGGTCTATCTTGGGAATTGCCTGTATAAGCCCAGTTATCATAGAAGGGGGAAGAAGGAAAAAGCACCGCTTTAGGGAGGGGGTGGCTTTGTGGCTGGAAAAGAACTTAGATAAACTCAGGAAAGGCTTCTTAACCAGCTTTTCTATTACGTTAGCAACCTTGCCCATACAGCTATGGTACTTTTATGAAATTCCCATATATGGTATCTTTTTAAATCTTATAGTAATTCCGCTTATGGGGATACTCATGCCTCTAGGCATTGCTTTATCGACGCTACCATTGGCGTTTCTAAGCAGGTGGCTTGGATTATTGATCCACTTCATTCTAGTCTTTGTAAAACACCTTTGCCAAATAGCAGAGGCAATTCCTTTTTGCAATTGGATAGGGGGCAGGCCTGATAAATGGCAGGTTTTTGTTTATGTGCTACTTTTAGCTATATTGATTATTTTAGGAAAAGAGGCAAGAGCGGTAGTAAAGGTTACAATAATCTTCTTTGCAGTTATAGTTCTTAGCCTGCGATTTCACCCTCAGCTTGAAGTAAGTTTTTTGGATGTAGGGCAAGGGGACGGAATTGTAGTTCGGGTAAAGGACGCAGGGGCATATCTAATTGATGGTGGAAGCACAAATAAGAAAAAGGTAGGAGAGTATCAAATATTACCTTTTTTAAAATCCCAGGGAATAGGTCAGCTAGAGGCGATTATTATAACCCATCCAGACCTGGATCACATGAGTGGTATTGTGGAAATACTTGAGAATAAATATTCTGTTTCGGTAAAGAGGCTTATTTTACCCTATGTGGCTGAAGATATTCGAAAGGATAATTTTAAAGAAATAGAAGAAATTGCAAGAGAAAAGGAAATAGAAATCTACTATATGGCTACAGGCACTATATGGCAAGAGGGTGGGGTTACTTTTACGTGCCTACATCCACCAAAGGAATATAGAGTGGCTGATAGCAATGCATATTCTCAAGTGCTTTATCTAGAGATAGAAGATTTTAGCATGCTGCTTACTGGTGATGTGGAGGGGGAAGGGGAAAGACAGCTAATAGGAGAGCTAAATAAGCAAGAGATAACGAAGCTCACCATTTTAAAGGTGGCTCATCATGGTTCGAAAAACTCTACCTCAGAGGTCTTTCTTGAACAGCTAAGACCACAGGTGGGGATTATTTCCTGTGGAGAAAGGAATTCCTATGGACATCCCCATAAGGAGGTTGTGGATAGATTAGGCAAAGTAGGAACCAAGCTTTATCAAACCAAGGATTCAGGAGCAATTACCATTAGCTACCATAAGGGAAAAGTCCTTGTCAAGGTTTTTAGAAAAGGGTATTATTAAAATGATAAAGAATTAGACATTATGAGGTTTCTAGAGCTTGAAAGGAATGGGCACTCATGCAGAGAATAAACGAGGATATTAAAACGGGAGAATTTAGCCATATATACTTACTTTTTGGAGAAGAGGCATACTTACGTAAACAATATAAGGACAAGTTGAAAAAAGCCCTTTCTGGTGACGAGGATACTATGAACACTCATTATTTTGAAGGCAAGGATGTTAATATAGCAGAAATTATTGACTTGGCAGAAACCCTTCCTTTTTTTGCGGATAGAAGAACAATTGTGATAGAAAACAGTGGACTCTTTAAGGCAGCAGGGGAAAAGATGGCAGAGTATTTAGCAGAGGTACCAGCAAGTGCTTACCTTGTTTTTGTGGAAAGTGAAATAGATAAAAGAAGTAAGCTATATAAAACCATTCAAGCAAAGGGGGGTGTGGCAGAGTTTGCGTCACAGGATGAGAATACCTTAAAAAAATGGATTGCAGGAATCTTAAAAAAAGAAGAGAAGCAAATTACAGAAAGCACGGCTTCTTATTTCTTAAGTAAAACAGGAACCGATATGGAAAATATTAGGGCAGAGCTTGAGAAGCTTATATGCTATTGCATAGATAAAGAAGTGATATCCAAAGAGGATATAGATGCCATTTGTACAACCAAGATAACAAACCATATTTTTGATATGGTAAGTGCTATTGCAGAGCAAAAGCAAAAACATGCTTTGGATTTATATTATGATTTATTGGCATTAAAAGAGCCACCGATGAGGATTTTGTTTTTGATTGCCCGCCAATGTAATACCTTGCTTCAGGTAAAAGAATTAAAGAAGAAGGGGCTTGATAACAAAACCATTGGCGAAAAGGTTGGACTGCCAGGATTCGTGGCAGGAAAGTATGTTACCCAAGCGTCTGCTTTCAAGACACATCAGTTAAAAGGGGCTGTTGAAAAATGTGTGGAAGCGGAGGAAATGGTAAAAACAGGACGAATTAACGATGTTATGAGTGTGGAAATGCTGATATTATCGGTGCTTTAAGGATGATGCAAAAATGATACAAGGAAGAAATATGATAAAATTGCATTGATTAGAGTACGTTTAATCAGACGAGGGGAGTTTTGAAAAATGATTAAAATATTAATAGTAGAAGATGAGGAGCCGATATCCAATTTAATCCGTATGAATTTAACCAAGGCAGGTTATCACTGCAAATGTGCATTTGATGGACAAGATGCAGCGGATATGATGGCAGAAAGCACCTTTGATTTAGTGCTTTTGGATATTATGTTACCTAAAATTAATGGCTATGAATTAATGGATTATGCCAAAAGCTTAGAACTACCAGTTATCTTTATTACCGCAATGGGAAGCGTGGATAATAAGGTCAAGGGGTTACGCCAAGGCGCAGATGATTATATTGCAAAGCCCTTTGAGATTGTGGAGCTACTAGCTCGTGTAGAGGCTGTACTGCGAAGATATCATAAGGCAGAAAAGATTTTGAAGGTCTTGGATATTGAGGTGGATGTTGCTTCAAGAACGGTAATGCAAAATGGCAAGCAAGTTATACTAACACTAAAGGAATTTGAGCTTTTGCT
>JAVBUZ010000105.1:0-9378 GCA_031554725.1 Lachnospiraceae bacterium
GCATCTATCATTCCTTGATCTTCGCTGACAGGAATAAATGCTCCACTAAGTCCTCCTACGTAAGAGGACGCCATAACGCCACCTTTTTTTACTTGATCATTTAAAAGTGCAAGTGCCGCTGTTGTTCCTGGTGCACCCGCGTATTCTAAGCCTATTTCACATAAGATATCCGCTACGCTATCGCCAATCGCTGGAGTTGGTGCCAACGATAAATCTACAATACCAAATGGTACATTCAGCATTTTTGATGCTTCTTGAGCTACTAACTGTCCTACTCTAGTTACTTTAAACGCTGTTTTCTTTATGGTTTCACAAAGAACCTCAAAATTCTCGCCTCTTACTTTTTCAAGAGCTCTCTTAACTACACCAGGACCACTTACACCAACGTTGATGATCTTATCCGCTTCAGTTACACCATGGAAAGCACCTGCCATAAACGGGTTATCATCTGGAGCATTACAAAACACTACTAGCTTTGCACAACCTAAAGAATCAACTTCTTTGGTATATTCTGCCGCCTGTAAAATAATTTCACCCATAAGCTTTACAGCATCCATGTTAATTCCTGTTTTTGTAGAGCCTACATTGACAGAGCTACAAACACGTTCTGTTGTAGAAAGTGCTAAAGGAATCGAACGAATCAAAAGCTCATCTGCTGGAGTCATTCCCTTAGAAACTAAGGCAGAATAACCGCCAATGAAGTTTACTCCTACTTTATGCGCTACTTCATCTAATGTTTTTGCAATTTCAGCAAAATCTTCTATGGTTTTACATGCAGCTCCACCAATTAATGCAATTGGAGTAACTGAAATTCTTTTATTAACAATCGGAATACCAAATTCTCTGGAAATCTCTTCTCCTGTTTTTACCAAGTCCTTTGCCGCATCATATATCTTGTTATAAATCTTTTCTTTTAATGTATTTAAATCTGAATCAATGCAATCTAACAAACTAATACCCATGGTTATGGTACGCACGTCCAGATTTTCTTCCTCTATCATTTTATTTGTTTCTGTAACTTCATATATATTAATCATGACATTTCTCCTTAGATTTTGGCTTAGATTCTGTGCATTTTATCAAAAATTTCTTCTTTTTGACATTTAATAACTACACCAATTTCCTCTCCTAGCGCTTCTAACTCATCCGCCATATCACCATGCTGTTTAGACATATGATTGGTATCTACTACCATCATCATCGTAAAATAATCCTGTACGATGGTTTGAGAAATATCTAAAATATTAATGCTGTTCTCCGCTAAATATGTACAAACCTTTGCGATAATGCCTACGGTATCTTTACCTACTACTGTAATAATTGTCTTTTTCATTATGCTCTAACCTTTCTACTTCACTTTTTCATTCTCCAAATCAGTTGTTTACCATTATACCCTCTTAAATGGATTTTGCAAGAAATTTACACAGCAATTACTGCTGAAGGTTCACTTCTTTCGGCAACCATTAGTCTAAAGTCCTCTGCTCTATATGGACAATCTCCCATGGTAATTTCCATTCTTACTGCTTCATATGCAAGCTCAGGCATATTATTTTCTTTGCTTAAATGCCCTAATACAATGGTCTCTAGATTATCATGTAAAATTCGATTTAAAAGCCTACCTGAATTTTCATTGGATAAATGCCCCCTATCTCCCAGAACCCTTTGCTTCAAATAATAAGGATATGGCCCTACTTGAAGCATATTCACATCATGATTGGCTTCTAATAATAAAGCATTGACTCCCTTTAGACATTCCACCGTATAATCATTGTACACGCCTAAGTCCGTACAAATGGCAACCTTCTTCTTACCATAACCGATTCGATATGCCACCGGCTCTGCTGAATCATGGGATATTCTCATCGGATTCACTGTTAAATCTTTAATAATTATCTTACTGTCTGCCTCAATTTCATTAAATAGCTCCGCATCTGGCGCATTTTTTCCACCACCTTTTAAAATTGCTTTTATGGTTCCTCTGGTGGCAAATATGGGAATGTTATATTTTCTAGAAAGTACCCCTAATCCACTAATATGATCGGAATGTTCGTGAGTAATTAATATCCCATCAATATCTCTTCCTGTTAGCTCTAAACTATTTAATCCTGCCTCTACTCTTTTGCCACTTATTCCTGTATCCACCAACAAATGAGTTGCCCCGGACCCTACATAAATACAGTTTCCACTACTTCCGCTGGCAATACTGCATAATCTCATTTCTCTTTACTCCTTCACTCGGTTCGCCAATAGATGTCTATTACGTCGCCATTTTTTATTTCTTTCATATATTCTGCTTGCTCGCCATTTAAATTGGTTACAATACCAATCCCCTGAGGCTTACTTAAATCAAACTCAATATAGTCAAATACATCAACAAACACATATGAGGATTTACCTTGTAATGCTATCGGCTTGTTATTGACAATTACCATAACAGAGCTGTTTTCTTGTGCATGGTTTTCTACTATTGGAGCCTCCTCCAATTTTTCTGAGGGTTTTTCTTCCATTTGTGGTTCTTCAATTATTATAGCTACTTCTTCTACGTCGAAATGTAGCTCTTCCAGTGTCCAAATCACATTAAAGTTTTCGTATACTGGCGTATCCTTGTCTGCACGTTTATTATTAACGTAAATATAATAGTTCGGGTTTAATTGCACATCCATAAATTCCACAATCTGCTTAACGGTATAAAAGTCTAGCATCTTTATGGCATCCCCATTTTGGATTTCATAATATCCCGACTTTAATTCTCCATTTACAGATGCAAACTTAGGTAAGCTTACCTTTTTATCATTCACAATAACCTGTAGGCTATCTTGAAATTCTGGTAACTGAGATAGCATTTGCTTAGCTGCCTCTCCTACTGTGGAAGGAGTTACTACAATTACATCGTTAGAACGCACCTTGGTATGTATATCCGCTGGTTGGCCGTTTACTGTAATACTTGCTGTCTCGCCAGGAAGTCCACGGGTTATTCTAGATTTACCATTCACCATGTAATTTAGCTCTGGCCCTCTTTTTGGGAAAAGTCCATCATTGGGAAATTCTGCCTGCATAGCAGCATCAATCACAGCTAACTTACCATTGTCATATACTTTTATTCTTTCCTCATTAAAGGTAACGAAGATAAAATTATTGCTTTGCTCATAAAAGCTTAGGCAAATACCTACCGGAGTTACTAACAGCGAATCCTTTTGCACTTCCTCTAAAAAGTCAATCTTGCTCATAACCTCTTCACCACGAACTGCAACCCTTTCCTTTACAATTCCTAGCTCTTCGGCAAGCATATCGGTGTACCCAGGTATCTTTCCACCACCACCTACAACGAATACTGCGCTGACAGATTTATCTCCATTTAGCTCACGAATACATTCTGCTACTGGCTTGGTCATCGCTGTAACGGTTTTCTTTAATAATTCCAACGCTTCTTTACTGGTTATTGTCTGAGGTAGTCCCATGATATCTTTGTACTCAATAACTTCATTTATTCCTATTTCACGTTTAATCTGATCTGCTGTCACAAAATCGACCAAGCAATGCTGTGCCAATATTTCCGTTAAGCTATCACCCGCTATCGGTATCATTCCATAGGCAATAATAGATCCCTCTCTCGTTATTGAAATATCTGAGGTTCCAGCACCCACATCTACAAGGGCAATATTTAACATACGATACATTTCTGGTATCGCTACTTGAATCGCCGCAATCGGCTCCAGTGTAAGGTTGGCGACATGTAAATCAGCTGTTTCTACCGCTTTATAAAGACCATCAACTACATCATCTGGTAGGAAAGTAACAATATATTCACCACCAATGCATTTTGCCTTATGTCCTTCTAAGTTCCCCATTGGATAATGATTCAAATAATAACGAATTACAGAATAGCCTACGCAATAAAACTTCATATCCGAATCATTGCTTTTCATAAATTCTTCATAGGCTTTTTCCACACCAAGGGCGCTAAGCGCATAGATATCCTCCTCGGTTACTTCTCTTTCCGAGGAAAATTCCTGTTCCACTTGAGCCGTTACTGTACGCAGAACACGCCCCGCCGCCGCAATACAGACATCATTAAGAGGTGCTTCAATCGCCTCCTCTAATTCCCGTCTTACTGCCGCTATGGTAGCTCCTACTTTTCCAATGTCATGAATCTGTCCATCCATCATAGCTCTTGTTTCGTGCTCTTTTACCCTCTGAGCAAGAACTACAAAGCGGTCGCCCTCCTTATAGCCAACAGTTCCTACAATGCTTCTGGTTCCAATATCCAGACCAAATACTAACTTTTCCTGATTATTCATTACTCTTGCCACGTATATGCCCCCAGTCTCTCATTTATCTGCCTGTACGCGTTTTCTAACGTAGTGCTATTATCTATAACAAAATCACTCTCTTGTCTAAAATTTTCTTCTGATAATTGCTTTGCCATAATTTCTGAAACCTTCTGTTTTGTGTATCCTCTGCTTTCTATAAGGCGTCTTTCTCTTACCGTGGTAGAAGCATGGATATACCATAACTCGTCAACAATGCCTTTATAGCCTGCTTCAATTAGAAGCGCCGCTTCAATAAAAACCAGCTCCACGTCCTCTTTTTCTTTTGCCTTTTCAATAGCATCCACGAGATAATCCTTTACTGCTGGATGAATGATTTCATTTACCTTCTTAAGTAAGTTGGCATCCATAAATATTTTAGCCGCCATCAGATTTCTGTCAATACTTCCATCCGCCTTTAAGACGTCTTGCCCTAAAACCTTTATCAGCTTGTTATAGCAAGGTTGTCCTGGCTCTTTTACAAAATGCGCCACTTCATCTGCCATATAGACTTCGCACTTATAGTGCTGCTTCATATAATCTAAAATTTCTGATTTTCCTGCACCAATTCCACCTGTAATTCCTATCAGGCATATTTCTCTATTTTGCTTCATACCAGTTTTCTCCCGTATGCAAATCCACCTCTAAGGTAACTGCTAAATCAGAAGCGGATATCATATTCTGCGCAAGGATTTCCTTCACCTTGGCTTCTTCCTCTTTTACGGTTTCAATTAATAATTCATCATGTACCTGCAAAATCAGTTTGGAGGCTAGGCCTTCTTCTCTAAGAGCCTTCCAAACCTTTATCATTGCTATTTTCATAATATCAGCAGCGGTTCCTTGAATTGGAGAGTTCATAGCAATTCTTTCGCCAAAGGAGCGTTGCATAAAATTACTAGAAGTTAATTCTGGGATTGGTCTTTTTCTTCCATATAAGGTAGTTACAAAGCCATCTTTTTTTGCCTGCTCTACTGTTACATCCAAGAACTCTTTTACCTTGGGATAAGTTGCAAAATACTGTTCGATATAAGAAGCTGCTTCCTTTTTGCTGATGCTTAAGTCTTGGCTTAGACCAAAGGAACTAATTCCATAAACAATACCAAAGTTAACTGCCTTGGCATTTCTTCTTTGTAAATCTGTTACTTCCTCAAATGGTGTGTGAAATACCTTAGACGCGGTAATTTTATGAATATCCTCATCCATTCGATAGGCTTCAATCAACTGCTCGTCCTTAGACATATGGGCAAGCACTCGTAGCTCTATTTGTGAATAATCCGCATCCATAAATATAGAGCCTTCTTTTGGTACAAATACTTTTCTAATCTTTCTTCCCAACTCCATACGTATTGGTATGTTTTGTAGATTGGGCTCTGTAGAGCTAATTCTTCCCGTTGCAGTTATGGTCTGATTAAAATTACTATGAATTCTATTGTCCTGTCCAATATATGCTGCCAAACCATCTGCATAGGTTGATTTTAGCTTTGCCAATCCTCTATATTCTAAAATGTCAGAAACTATCGGATAATCTGGCGCAAGCTTTTCTAATACATCTGCCGCTGTGGAGTAGCCACTCTTGGTCTTTTTGCCTCCTGGTAAATGCATAACCTCGAACAAAACCTCCCCCAGTTGCTTTGGTGAATTAATATTAAAATCCATTCCCGCCACTGAATGAATGCTCTTTTCCAGCTCTTCAATTCTACCTACAAGTGCCTTTCCGTATTCCTCTAGTTCTTCTGGGCGAACCATAATACCTTCTTTTTCCATATCAAAAAGCACAAGGGATAAAGGCATTTCTATTTCCTTCATAAGCTCTAGCATGGATGCTTTTTCAAGCTTTTCTTCTATAACATTCTTTGCCTTCCATGCCACATATGCACCATAGCAAGCATATTCCACACATTTATCTTTGTTTTCCGCTAATACTTGTTCTGGATTTAGCTTTCCAAACACCTCAGCTTTTCCAGATATCATCAAGCCTAAATGCTCTGAGGCAATACTCTCAATATCATAATCATTTTTAAGCGGATTGCAAAGATATGCCCCTATTAAAATATCAAAGTAAGAAGATATATGTTCCCAGCTTAGATATCCATAATGATTTTTCATATCAAAAGCTGCTAGCTTACTCTCTTTTGAAAGCATGAAAAGCTTATCTTGCAAGTAGCCTTCCGTTATAAAGCCGCCCACAGGAACAAAGGCAAGCTTTTCTTCTGCATATACAATAGATACACCTAAAAAGGAATTGTCCCTTGCTGCCTTAAGTACATAAAAGCCAACTTCTTTGCCAATAGCAGTTTCAAAAAGCTTATCTACTTCCCCAAGTTCTTCTACCACCACCATATGTGTGCTTAATGTATTTGTCTCTTCTGGAACGCTTTCAAAACGATGTAGCATATTTTTAAATTCCAGTTTTTTGCAAAGAGCATAAGCCTCGTTTGTAAAATATCCTTCTGCTTTTGCAGCTTCAAAGGAAAATTCTACCTCGCAGTCAATTTTTATGGTAGCAAGTGCCTTACTCAAATCAGCTAATTCTCTATTATTTATCAAAGATTCCTTAATTGCTTTTCCTTTGATTTCTTCTATATGTTCATATATTCCGTCAATACTGCCGTATTCTACCATCAAGCTGGTAGCTGTTTTTTCGCCTACTTTAGGCACTCCTGGAATATTATCTGATGTATCTCCCATAAGAGCTTTTAATTCGATAAACTGTAGCGGAGTCACCTGATATTTTTCTAATACATCTGCCGCATAGTAATCTTCTATTTCTGTTTTTCCCATTTTGGTTTTGGGAATTCTAATTTTAATATTCTCTGATGCAATCTGTAGTAAATCTCTATCACCAGAAACGAGAGAAACTTCCATTCCCTTTTCTTCAGCAAGTTTGGCCAAGGTTCCTAAAATATCATCTGCCTCTAGTCCAGCTTTTTCTACCGTCACGATATTCATGGCATGAAGCATTTCCTTCATAACTGGAACCTGTTGATGTAACTCCTCTGGCATCGGCTTACGAGTACCCTTGTATTCTTTGTACATTTCATGACGAAAGGTTGGTGCTTTTACATCAAAGGCTACCGCAAGATAACTTGGCTTTTCTTCTTCTAATATTTTAAATAAGATGTTGAGGAAACCATAAATTGCATTGGTATGGAGACCTAGCGCATTGGTCAAATCCGGTACTCCGTAAAATGCTCTATTCAAAATACTATAGCCGTCAATTAAAACTAGTTTTTCTTTCATATCTATCCTCAGTTTCCTGTTATATTTCTTTTACATCATTAATAAAAAAATGATTACTCCCAAAGCTACGAATGCAACCACTTCCATAGTTATACCCAGGTACACGAGTAATCTATGTGCCGTCATATTATTGTCTGCCATTTCCAGTTTTGCATTCAATTCCTTTTGCAGATCAAAGGCACTTCCTTCCTCTAATCTTGACATGCCTTCTGAAACTAAAAACTGTATCGTCAATTCTTCTTTACACTCTTTACATGTTTCTATATGATTTACAAACTTCCTAGCACTTTTCGCATCCAATTTGTTTTCAACAAATAAGGGTATTATTTTTTCAATTTCTTTGCAATCCATTGTGCGTCCTTCCCGAATGGCAGTCTTTCCCACCCTTAAAAGTATATCATTACAATGATACAATATTTAGGGGAAAAAGGCTATAAAAAAGTGAAACAGACACAAAAAAACCAGAGATAGATTTTCTTCTCTCTGGTTTCATTTTCATTTTGCTTTTTATTTCTCACTAACCTTCTCATACCAAGCCTTTGCATTGGCCGCGAAATCTACGTTCAGAACTGCCATTCCGTTTATTCTTGCATTGCTCCATGTTCCGTCCTGTGGAATTGTCATATTGCTCACTTCATAATCAGACATGCTTAACGCCAATAAAAGTAGAGATGCACAATCACTTGCTGTTAAATCTGTTCGAACTCTTGGAAGAAACTCTTCTAGTAAGCTGTTCATTTCTGTGAGATTCATTTTCATTGCTTTTGCTTGGCAAAGAGATAAAACATTTCTCTGTCTTTCCGTTCTTGCAAAATCTGTTCCTACATATCTAACACGTGAATACGCTAGGGTCTGACTACCATTTAAATGTACCATTCCAGCATCGCTCTGAGATATGATATCTGAACCTTCCTTCTTACCTAAGAGTATATTGTGCCCTTTAACGTAGTCGTTCATAACACGGATTTCATCACTTGATATATTAATGTCTAAGCCACCTAAAGCATCTACAAAATCCATAACCAAATAGAAATTCACTACCACACATCTATCTACGCTTATACCAAAATTGCTCTTAATGGTTTTTGCTAATAATGAGGTGCCTCCATATGCGTAGGCTGCATTTAAACGATTGCTACCATGACCTGGAATAGAAACGTAAATATCTCTTAAAAAAGAGGTCATTACAATCTTCTTTGTTTCTTTATTGATACTTACCAAAATCATCGAGTCAGAACGTCCTGAGAAATTACTGCCTCTAGAATCCACGCCGATGAGAAGTATATTAAACGCATTCACATCAAGGACTGAGGTTTCTTGTATTGTTTCAAGGTTCTTTTCTAGCTGTTCTTCTAATGCTGCAATTTCTTCGGCTGTTGCCTCTGGTCCTGCATCTTCCCCTTCACCTAGATCAGCCTCATAATCCTCTTCTAACGTAATCGGTACCCAATCTTCTGTCTCTGTGCCAATCTGACGATCAAGTAAACTATAGTAATGATTAAATACATATGCTGCTACCGCAACCAAAATTAGAATAACTACTGCAATAATTCCTACTACAATAGGCCATCTTTTTCTTTTTGCTTTATTTTCATTTGTTACTATTTCTTGTACTTCCTTTTCTTCACCCAACGCCTTATACCTCCTGCGCACACAATTTTTATATTGGTATACTTATTCTCTCCTAAAAATATATCTTTACAATAATACCTCATTTTTTCTCAAAAGACTATTAATATTTTCTTTGAAAAATTGACTCTATAATAAATGTTGGGGTGTTTGATTGAAAAATAAAACCTTCAAGTGCCAGTCTAGCCAACAAACCTCTCGA
>JAVBUZ010000067.1:0-44304 GCA_031554725.1 Lachnospiraceae bacterium
CCTTGAAGACGACAAGGTAGATAGGAATGAGGTGTAAGCACAGCAATGTGTTCAGCTGACATTTACTAATCGATCGAGGGCTTATCCAAAGGTTGGAAAGAAGTAGGATGAAATATTCAATGTTCGGTTTTGAAGGCACAAACAATAAGATAGACCTTCACAATTTTGGCTCCTTGGTCAAGCGGTTAAGACATCGCCCTTTCACGGCGGTAACACGGGTTCGATTCCCGTAGGAGTCATCCTCGATAGCTCAATGGTAGAGCACACGGCTGTTAACCGTGGGGTTGTAGGTTCGAGCCCTACTCGGGGAGTTATTAATAACATAAACGGTAGTATGGCTTAGACCTACAACTCCTTTTTTGTTATTTTTTATATTATATGGCGCGGTAGCCAAGTGGTAAGGCCCCGGTCTGCAACACCGTCATCACCGGTTCAAATCCGGTCCGCGCCTTAAGAGAACCCCGTAATCATTGATTATTGGGTTTTCTTTTTGTATAATTGTAAGTATTGAGAGAAAATGTGCATACATTCAAATGAATGGAAAGGTATGGTTATTAATGTGGCAACAATGTCTATAGTAATAGGAATAATTTTCATGGTTTATTTTTTTATAATCGAATTTTTTACTGGTCATGGAACCAATTTTTATTTTATTTGGTTGATTATGGGGATATTTTTGGTTCTATTTGGCGTTTTAAGCAGAAGAGGCCTTGTAGAATGTCTCCCAAAATGGATTAAGATGGTAACAGGTTTCCTATTTTTGCTGGGTTTGGTTCTTTTTTTGATTGTAGAGGGACTTGTAGTCAGTCACTCCTTTAAAAAAGGAGTAGAAGATTTAGATTATATTATAGTTTTGGGGGCGCAGCTTAAGGAAAATGGTCCAAGTAAGGTGTTGCAGTATCGATTGGATGAGGCATATCAATATTTGAGTGAGAATGAAAATACAGTGGCTATTGTATCTGGTGGAAAAGGAAGTAATGAGCCGGATACAGAGGCACAGGGAATGTATGATTACTTAGTAAAAAAAGGTATTGACGCCAATCGCATTTTGAAGGAAGATACATCTATAAATACGAGCCAAAATATAAGCAATAGCAGTAAGTTTATAGATATTGAAAATGACAAAATAGGAATTATTACAAATAATTTTCATGTATTTAGAGCATTATCGATAGCAAAAACTGCAGGATATGTCCATGTATATGGTATTGCAGCACCATCATATTTGTTTATGCAACCCAATAATATGCTACGTGAGTTCTTCGGAATTGTAAAAGATTTTATGGTTGGCAATATTTAGATACTACGATAAAGAAAGGCATATGGAATATGGATATAAAGGTTGGAGATATATTAAAACTAAAAAAACAACATCCTTGCGGGAGTAAAGAGTGGGAAGTTTTACGTATTGGAGCTGATTTCAGATTAAAATGCATGGGATGTGGGCATCAGATTATGATTGCGCGTAAACTTGTTGAAAAAAACGTTAAAGAAATAGTGAAAAACACTTGAAATGCTTGTATTTTTGTGGTATCATTAATCTCCGTGAGATATAAATTCCTTGTTCCTGTAAAGACAGGGGCCAGAGACCATAAGGAGGTAAAGAAAGCATGAACAAATATGAATTAGCCGTTGTTGTTAGTGCTAAGATCGAAGATGATGAAAGAGCAGCTACTGTTGAAAAATGTAAAGCTCTAATCGAAAGATTCGGTGGATCAATCACAAACATTGATGAATGGGGTAAGAAAAGATTAGCTTACGAAATTCAGAAAATGAAAGAAGGATTCTACTATTTCATCCAGTTCGAAGCTGAAGGTACAGTTCCGGCAGAAATTGAAAGCCGTGTTCGTATCATGGACAACGTTATCAGATACTTAGTAGTTAAACAGAACGAGGCATAAGTATACCAGGTGAAATAGCTATCTGGCTATACAGAAAGTGAGATAGATAATGAACAAAGTTTTTCTTATGGGACGTTTAACAAGAGACCCTGAAGTAAGATACTCACAGGGTGAAAATGCAATGGCAATTGCAAGATATACAATCGCAGTAGACCGTAGAGGAAGTCGTAACGGAGACGAAAACACAGCAGATTTTATTACCTGCGTTGCTTTCGGACGTTCTGGTGAGTTTGCAGAGAAATATCTACGCAAGGGAACCAAGATGGTTGTTACAGGACGTATTCAAACTGGAAGCTACACAAACAAAGATGGTGTAAAGGTTTACACGACTGAAGTTGTTGTAGAAGAACAAGAATTTGCAGAAAGCAAAAACTCTGGTTCAAGTGAAGGTGGTTTTTCTGGTGGTAACTTCTCCAGACCTGAACCTTCAGGTGCAGGTGATGGATTTATGAATATTCCGGACGGAATTGATGAAGAATTGCCATTTAACTAATTGATTGATTTTTAAAGAATGGAGGCACTGACATGGCTTACAATAGAGCAGACAAATCCGATTCTCCAATGAGAAGAAAAGGCGGATTACGTAGAAGAAAAAAAGTTTGTGTATTCTGTGGTAAAGATAATACTATCGAATATAAGGACGTTAATAAGCTAAAAAGATACGTATCTGAAAGAGGAAAAATTCTTCCTAGAAGAATCACAGGCAACTGTGCAAAACATCAGAGAGCACTTACTGTTGCAATCAAACGTGCGCGTCACGTATCCTTAATGCCTTACGTAATGGATTAATTCCATACAAGGCTACAAAAACGTATAATGAAATCCTCTTTGCATATGAGCAGAGAGGATTTTTTTGTATACCCATAATTTGCGCAATCGATTGCGCAAATTATGGGTAGTAATAGCAAAAGAAGGATATAAAGAAGGGAATAAATTTGGATGGTGAAGCAGTTGACCTTTTTAGCCTGTTAGAGATAAAATAGAAGTAAGATGCGATAAGTGTTAGATTTCGCAAGAATGGAGGATTATTATGAAAAAATTATCAGTTATCCTTATGGTAATATGCATGGTTGGTGGACTCATCGGCTGTGGTAATCAGAAAGAGGAAGAACAGGAATCAAAGCAAGTGACCCTGTCTACTTTTGCTGGAAAGGAAGCTATGGATTCTTCTCTTTATGTGGACAAAGTGGATGGAATAGATGATTCCTTTATTAGGGGTGTAGATATATCTTCTTATATATCTTTAATAGAAAGTGGTGCAACTTTTAAAGACTGGGAAGGAAATATTATCGACGATGCAGGCTTTTTTAATCTGTTAGGTGATGCAGGAGTTAACTGGATACGTATTCGTGTATGGAATGATCCTACAGACAGCTCGGGCAACAGCTATGGCGGTGGACACAATGATTTAGAGACAGCTATAAAGATAGGTAAGCTGGCAACACAGGCAGGGATGCAGGTGCTTGTAGATTATCATTATTCTGATTTTTGGGCTGACCCAAGTAAGCAAAAGGCACCAAAGGAATGGAGCCATTATACATACGAAGATAAAAAGGCAGCTTTTGCTGAGTTTACAAAAGATAGCCTAATTAAAATGTTGGACGAAGGTATTAATGTAGGCATGGTTCAGGTAGGAAATGAAACTGTTTCAGGCTTATGTGGAGAAACAAGCTGGGATCGTATGTGTGAGCTAATGAACCTTGGATGTGGCGCGGTAAGGGAAGTTGCAGCGGAAAAAGATAAAGAGATTATGATTGCAATCCACTTTACAAACCCAGACTCAAAACAGTTTTTAGATTATGCAGCAAACTTGGCACAATATAATGTAGATTATGATGTTTTTGCAAGCTCTTATTATTCTTTCTGGCATGGAACCACAGAAAAGTTAACAAGTCAGTTGTCTACCATAGCAAAGACATATAATAAGAAGGTAATGGTTGCGGAAACCTCTTATGTATATACCAATGAGGATGGTGATGGATGGCCAAACTCTGTGAGTGAAGGGGACGACACTATTAGCATAAAATATGATATTTCTATTCAAGGGCAGGCCAATGCTGTAAGAGATGTAATGCAGGCAGTAGCAGATGTTGACGGCGAAGGCTTGGGGGTATTTTACTGGGAGCCAGCATGGATACCTGTGGAGGTGTATGATTACACAGCAGGAAATGCTAGTAGCGTTTTAGCCTCAAACAAAGAAAAATGGGAAACCTTTGGTTCCGGTTGGGCTTCTAGCTTTGCTTCAAAGTATGATGCAAATGATGCTGGTAAGTACTTCGGTGGTTCCTCTTGGGATAATCAGGCGATGTTTGATTTTTATGGTAATCCGTTAGAATCTTTGAATGTGTACAAATATATTTATACTGGAACAACAGCACCTTTAACAGTAATTGGCGTGGAAGATGTTTATATGGAAGTGGGTATTGGCGAGAGTCTTCAAATACCAGAAACTGTTCCAGCAACCTTATGTAATGGAAAAACCAAAGAGGTACCAGTTAAATGGGATCTAGATGCGATTAAGGCAGCGGAAACAAAAGGTGGCGGAAGCTATCAGATAAAAGGAATCGCAGATGCAGATGGAACAACATATGATTTAATTGGTAACTTAGAAATATTAAAGATAAATTATGTGAAGAATCCAGGCTTTGAAGATAAAGATTTATCTATGTGGAATTTTAATGGTAAGGCGGCAGATAGAGAAGCAGATAACAATAAACGCTCAGGTGAGTATAGTCTGAAATTCTGGAGTACAGAGGCTTTTAGCTATACAGTAGAACAGACAATTGAAAACTTATCAGAAGCAACCTATGAAGCAGGTGTTTTCTTACAGGGCGGCGATGCAGGTGCAAATGCTATATTCCAGTTTTATGTTAAAGTGAATGATGAGACCTATACAGTAGATACAGGCGTAACAGGATGGCTTAAATGGGCCGAGCCACATATAGATGGTATTGTAGTTCCTGAAGGTGCTACAGTCACTATTGGTGTAAAGGTGGAAAGCACACCGAAAACATGGGGAGCTTGGGACGATTTTTATTTATTTAAGGTAGAAGAATAAGTTAAGAAAAGCACTGAATAGAAAAAAGATAAACGCCCATGAAACATGAATTCATGGGCGTTTTCGACGCTAAGAGAGCAGATTCGACAAAAATTATCGTGTGGCATAAGAGAAGATAGTGTGATATAATATACCCTGTAGCTGAAATGCGTAGGGGTTACGTATGAAGATATTAAGGTGACTTTTCAATTAAGTAACAAGGTTAGGGGTTTAGATGAAAAACAGAATTAAACTTAAAGGAAGAATTAGGACTTATTTACAGTTTGCCATTTATTTGGGTGTCTTATTATTTGTTGTTAATGCATTCTTATTTTTGGTAGATTATCGAGCAGGACTATTACTAGGAAGCTTTACTATATTCTATTTTGTTGTAACGTTATCCTTATACTTTTATAACAAGCCTATTATTATGAATGAGCTGATAAGCTTTGCAACACAGTATGGACAGATTCAAAAGCGACTCTTAAGAGATTTAGAGATTCCATATGCACTATTGGATGATAGTGGAAAGGTTATCTGGACAAACAATGCATTTGAAGGCGTGATTCGTCAGCCTAAGGGATATTCTAAGTCGATTACTTCTTTGTTTCCGACCATTACAAGAGATAGAATTCCAGATGAGGGTGGTCTAGAGGAAGCACAGTATGAATTGGAATTTGAAGGACGTGAATATGTAGCTAGATTTAAGAAAATCTCATTAAAAGAGATGGGTGAAAATAGTGACATGATTCAAGCAGAAGGTTACAATGGCTACCTGATTGCGATGTACCTTTTTGATGAAACAGCGTTACATATTGCTTTGCAGGAAGTGGATGATCAAAGTCTTGCAGTAGGAATGATTTATATAGATAACTACGAAGAAGCCTTGGAAAGTATTGAGGAGGTAAGAAGATCTTTACTTACAGCTCTGATTGATAGAAAGATCAATAAGTATTTCGCAGCTTTAGATGGAATAGTGAAGAAGCTTGAAAAAGATAAATATTTAGTAGTGCTACGTAAAAAATCAGTTATTCAACTTCAGGAAACAAGATTTGACTTGTTAGAAGATGTAAAGACTGTAAACATCGGAAATGAAATGGCTGTGACCATTAGTATTGGTGTAGGTCTTGATGGTTTAACCTATGCGCAGAATTATGAGTTTTCTCGTAATGCGATAGATTTAGCTTTGGGGCGTGGTGGTGATCAGGCAGTTATTAAAACGCCAGAAAGCATTACCTACTATGGTGGAAAAAGCCAGCAGGTAGAAAAGAATACTAGGGTTAAAGCGAGAGTAAAAGCACACGCGTTAAAGGAAATTATTACGAGCAAGGAAAAGGTTATTATTATGGGTCACCGTTTGGCGGACGTAGATAGCTTTGGAGCTGCAATTGGTATTTATCGTATAGCTCAGGCGTTAGATAGAAAGGCACACATTGTATTAAATGATGTGAGCACCTCTGTGCATCCACTAGTAGATTTATTCGTAAATAATCCAGAATATGATACCGATATGATTATTAATAGTCAGCAAGCAATAGAAGCAGCAGGAAATAGCAATAATTCCGTTTTAGTTATTGTAGACGTTAATAAACCTAATATTACAGAATGTCCTGATTTACTTAGACTGTGTAAGTCTATAGTTGTATTAGATCATCACAGGCAGGGAGCAGAGACTATTGAAAACGCAACCTTATCCTATATTGAACCATATGCCTCTTCAGCATGCGAAATGGTATCTGAAATTCTCCAGTATACCTATGACAATATTAAAATTCGCATTGAGGAAGCGGACTGTATGTACTCAGGTATTATGATTGATACCAATAACTTTATGAGTAAGACAGGCGTAAGAACCTTTGAGGCGGCAGCGTTTTTAAGAAGAAGTGGTGCAGATGTTACGAGAGTACGTAAGCTATTCCGTGAGGATGCAATAGAGTACAAGGCCAAGGCTGATGCAGTAAGCCAGGCAGAAATATATAAGCAAGCATTTGCGATATCAGTGTGTACCAGTGAAGATATTCCAAGCCCTACCATAGTAGGAGCCCAGGCAGCCAATGAACTTCTAAATATAAAAGGGGTAAAGGCAAGCTTTATTCTAACGGAGTATCAGGGTAAGATTTATGTCTCTGCCCGTTCTATTGATGAGGTCAATGTACAAATCATTATGGAACGCTTAGGCGGCGGTGGACACATGAGTATAGCGGGATGTCAGATGGAGGGCGTTGGTTTAGCAGAAGCAATTGGCTCCCTAAAGAATACAATTGATATTATGCTTGAGGAAGGTGATATATAACATGAAAATTATTTTATTACAAGATGAGAAAAAGTTGGGAAAAAAAGGCGATATCATAGAAGCTAGTGAAGGGTATGCAAGAAATTACATTCTACCTAAAAAGATTGGTGTAGAAGCCACTGGTAAGAATATGAATGACTTAAAATTACAAAAGGCGAATGATGACAAAGTGACGCAGGCAATATTTGATGAAGCGAAAGCGTTGGCAGAAATCATAGAAACCAAGGAAGTTGTGGTTAAGATTAAAGCTGGTGAAGGCGGAAAAACCTTTGGTTCTGTTTCTTCAAAAGAAATTGTAGCAGCTTGCAAAGAACAAAATGGCATTGAGCTTGATAAGAAAAAGGTACAATTACCTGAGCCTTTAAAAAGCTTTGGAGCATATGAAGTAGTTGTTAAGCTACATCCAAAAGTAAGTGCGAAACTAAAGGTAAAAGTTACTGAGGCGTAAGCTTTAAGGATTGAAAGGAAATACCATGGCAACAATGGAGGAAACCGTTTTAAAAAGAATATTGCCTCATAGTATTGAAGCGGAGCAGTCGGTAATAGGATCCATGATTATGGATAGAGAAGCGATAGTTATTGCTTCAGAAATTATCTACGGTGATGACTTTTACAATAAGCAGTATGGAATTCTTTTTGAAACAATGATAGAACTAAACGATGAGGGTAAGCCGGTAGATCTTGTTACACTTCAAAATAGATTAAAGGAGAAGGATGTTCCTCCTGAAGTAAGCAGCTTGGAGTTTGTTAGAGATTTGATTACAGCGGTACCTACTTCGGCAAATATTAAGCATTATGCAAACATAGTAGCAGAGAAATCTACCTTGCGTAGATTGATACGTTTAAATGAAGAAATAGCCAATACTTGCTATGCAGGAAAAGAAAGTCTAGAGGTTATTTTAGAGGAAACAGAAAAGAAGATTTTTCAGCTTGTTCAAAAGAGAAATACAGGCGAGTTCGTACCAATCAGACAGGTGGTTATGAATGCCATGGAGAAAATTGAGCAAGCAGCTAGAAATAAAGGTGCAGTAACAGGTATACCAACCGGATTTTTGGATTTGGACTATAAGACCGCAGGTATGCAGCCTTCAGATTTAGTGCTTATTGCAGCGCGTCCTTCCATGGGTAAGACAGCGTTTGTACTTAATATCGCAGAGCACGTAGCGTTTAGGCAGAATCAAACCGTAGCTATATTCAGCTTGGAAATGTCAAAGGAACAGTTGGTAAACCGTCTGTTCTCCCTCGAATCCAGAGTAGATTCGCAACATATTCGTACTGGTCAGCTATCTGACCAAGAGTGGGAAAAGCTAATCGAAAGTGCCGGCGTTATTGGAAGATCGAATCTAATTATTGATGATACTCCAAGTATTAGTATTGCGGAGCTTAGATCTAAGTGTCGTAAGTTTAAGATGGAGCATAACCTATCAATGATTATTATTGACTACTTGCAGCTTATGTCTGGTAGCGGACGTTCTGATTCACGTCAGCAAGAAATCTCTGATATCTCTCGTTCCTTAAAGGCGTTAGCAAGAGAACTTAGTGTTCCGGTGCTTGCGCTGTCACAGCTTAGCCGTGCGGTAGAGCAAAGACCTGACCATAGGCCAATGCTTTCTGACTTGCGTGAATCTGGAGCAATCGAGCAGGATGCCGACGTTGTAATGTTTATTTATCGAGATGATTACTATAATCATGATACAGATAGAAAAGACGTTGCAGAAATTATTATTGCAAAACAAAGAAATGGTGCCATAGGTACAATAGAACTTGCGTGGTTACCAAACTACACCAAGTTTGCAAACCTTCAAAAATAAATAAAATATAACATATTACACACAAAAGAGGACAAGCTTATTTAAGCATGCCCTCTTTTTACGTTAAAAGAAAAGGAGAAAAATATGATGAACAACTATTTAATTTCAGACGCAGCAAAACAGGTAAGGGTAGAGGCTCATGTTTTAAGGTATTGGGAGGAAGAACTTGGACTTCCTATTAAAAGAAACGAGTTGGGCCATCGCTATTATACTCAAGAGGATGTTGACCGCTTTAGAGAAATTAAAGGGCTAAAAGAAAGGGGATTGCAGTTGAAGGCAATTAGAATGATATTAAAAGATGGCAAGATTGATATTATGCCAGGAGAAGGAACTGTACAAGCTAAGGAAGAGGTAGCAAGCCATAGCAATGCTATCGTTTCGGGGCAGGAGACGGATGTTCTATACATTGCGGAGGATAGGGAGGAAAAGGCACAGAGATTGCAATGGCTGTTACAGCAGCTGTTTAAGGACACTTTACAAGAAAACAATAAAGAATTAACTCAGATGATTAAAGAAAATGTGCTAAAGGAATTAGATTATCAATTTAGGGTACAGGAAGAAAGAGAAGATGAAAGGTCAAGTGAAAGACTAAAGCGAGAAGAAGAGCATTATAAAAGAATTGATGAGCTACTGCGAAAGAAAAGAAAATTTCTCAAGAAGTAAAAATGGAGTAGGCGGTTTTTCCGTCTACTCCATTTAAAAATTATTCTTGCTCAATTGTTCCTACTGGGCACTGGCCTGCACAAGAACCACAATCGATACATGTAGCAGCATCGATTTCGAATTTTCCGTCTCCCATGCTGATAGCGCCTACTGGACACTGAGACTCACATGCACCACAAGCAACACAAGCATCACCAATTACAAATGCCATAATTTTATCCTCCTTATTATAGGTCAAAGATTATTGATATTTTTTTATCATTATAGTTATTCTAATATAAAACAAAGGCAAATACAAGCTTTATTTCATATTTTCTGCGGTATCTGCACGGCGTTTCTTAATACCATCCAAGATGATTTTTTTCTTTTCAACTGCAACACTTTTATCCATGGCTGGTACGTCTTTTAACGGGTATTCTAACCCTATGTTTTCGTATTTTACAGCCCCCATGGTATGGTATGGAAGAACATCAAGAGCTTTTAGGTTTTGGAGCTGACCGATAAAATAGCCTAAGTCAAAAAGATATTTCTCGTCATCTGTGATGCCAGGAACAACTACATGACGAATCCAGATGTTAACGTTTGTGGTGTCAAGATACTTGGCAAAAGCGAGAATTCCTTCGTTTGGTTGTCTTGTAAGCTCCATATGTTTTTCGGGGTCTATATGCTTAATATCTAGCATAACAAGATCTGTTAGTTGCATTAAGCGATCTAGCTTTGCTATATATTCGGTATTGCTAGCATTATATGTGATACCTGAAGTATCAATGCAGGTATGAATGTCTTTTTCTTTGGCCAAGGTAAATAAATCGATTAAAAAGTCAACCTGCAGTAAGGGTTCACCGCCGGTAACTGTGATACCTCCGCCATTATAAAAGCCTTTATTTCTTTCGTATTGTTCAATGAGATACGCGGGTTCCATCATAGTGCCACCTGAGGTAGCCCAAGTATCAGGGTTGTGGCAGTAAGCGCAGCGCATTGGGCAGCCTTGAGTAAAAATTACATAACGTACACCAGGACCGTCTACGGTGCCAAAACTTTCTAAAGAATGTATTCTTCCTTGCATAAAATTACCATGCCTTTCTATATCAAGTAAATAGTTTTAAACATATATTAGTATATACTGTTTGGGGTGAAAAAACAACAAACCCGATAGAGAATATCTCTACCGGGTTTGCAATTAGTTGCCAAATTAGATGTTTGAGTGGAAAGTACGAGAGATAACATCGCCCTGCTGTTCTGGTGTTAACTTGATAAAGTTAACAGCGTATCCACTAACGCGGATTGTAAGCTGAGGATAGTTTTCTGGATGCTGCTGAGCATCTAATAATGTTTCTTTGTTTAATACGTTAACATTTAAGTGGTGTCCGCCTTTTACAACGTATCCATCTAATAATGATACAAGGTTAGAAACCTGTGCTTGATTAATTTCTGCCATCTTTTTATTCCTCCTATTATGATTATTGATAATCGTCTAAGCCCTGCTCGAGGGTAGGAACACTACATGCTAATGGGGTTCTAGAACAATCTGTACACCCTAAAGTCTGAACTTGCTTTGCTTTTGTACTTTCGGCATCAAAGTCAACGTTTACATGTCCAACGCCTTTGGCCATGCCTTCATCTAACAGTTTTACCAAGTCATCAATCATTGCCTTGTCATCCATAAGTGCTCCCTTCTATACGATAGGTTTATTTGTTTAAATCTAACTCGATATCACCAGCAAAAACTTGATCTTCTTTACCTAAAGCACCTGGAATAATGGTAAATGTATTAGAGATACCATCCTGTGCATCTTCGAAAGGAAGTTTTGCTACAGAAGATAGGGAAGCTACAGCACCGTGAGTATCACGTCCGTGCATTGGGTTAGCACCTGGTGCGAAAGGCTGTCCTTTCTTACGTCCGTCTGGTGTGTTTCCTGTTGCTTTTCCGTAAGTTACGTTAGAAGTAATTGTTAATACGGACATTGTAGGAACACCATTTCTGTAGGTATGATGTCTTCTGATTGCTCTCATGAACTGAGATACGATGTCGTGAGCGATTGTATCTACACGGTCATCATCATTTCCGTATTTAGGGAAGTCACCAGTTGTTTTGAAATCAACGATGATTCCGTCTTCGTCACGGATAACTTCAACTTTAGCATATTTGATAGCTGATAAAGAGTCAGCTACGATAGAAAGACCAGCAATACCTGTTGCAAAGTAACGTTTTACATCTCTATCGTGAAGAGCCATCTGTGCTCTTTCGTAGCAGTATTTGTCATGCATGTAGTGAATAACATTAAGAGTATTAACATAAACATCTGCCTGCCATTCCATCATATCTGAGAATTTCTGCATTACATCATCGTAATCAAGAACGTCGCCTTCAACCTTGCGGTAACGAGGACCAACCTGTTTCTTGCTTACTTCATCAATACCGCCGTTTAAAGCGTAAAGTAAACCTTTTGCTAAGTTAGCACGAGCGCCGAAGAACTGCATTTCTTTTCCAACAACCATGGAAGATACACAACAAGCAATAGCGTAATCATCTGCATGTGATACTCTCATAAGGTCATCGTTTTCGTACTGAATTGAAGATGTAAGAATAGACATCTTAGCACAGTATTTTTTGAAGTTCTCAGGAAGTCTTGTAGACCAAAGAACTGTTAAGTTTGGTTCTGGTGAAGCACCTAATGTTGTTAATGTGTGTAAGTAACGGTATGTCATTTTAGAAACTAAAGGACGACCGTCAACACCAACACCAGCAAGTGATTCTGTTACCCATACTGGATCACCAGCAAAAATCTGGTTGTATTCAGGTGTACGAGCAAATTTGATTAAACGTAATTTCATAATGAAGTGATCTACAAATTCCTGAATTTGTTCTTCTGTGAAAGTTCCGTTAGCTAAATCTCTTTCAGCGTAGCAATCGATGAAAGTAGAAGTACGTCCTAGGGACATAGCAGCACCGTTTTGTTCTTTAACTGCTGCTAAATATCCAAAGTAAGTAGCTTGGATAGCTTCCTGTACGTTTGTAGCAGGTTTAGAAATATCACAGCCGTAAGCTGCAGCCATTTGTTTCATCATTTTAAGAGCAACGATCTGCTCTGAAATTTCTTCACGAAGACGCATAACATCATCTGTCATAACACGTCCTGTAGAATCTTTCTGAGCGTTTTTATCTTCGATTAATCTATCGATACCGTATAAAGCAATACGTCTGTAGTCACCAATGATACGTCCACGTCCGTAAGCATCTGGAAGACCTGTGATGATGTGAGATGAACGACAGTTTCTCATATCTTCGTTATATGCATCAAAACAACCAGCGTTGTGTGTTTTTCTGTGTGTTGAGAAGAATTCGCTGATCTCAGGATCAACTTCGTAACCATTATCTGAACAAGCTTTTTCTGCCATTCTGATACCGCCGTATGGCTGTAGGGAACGTTTGAAAGGTTTATCGGTCTGGAAACCTACAATAGTTTCTTTGTCTTTGTTAAGGTAACCTGGTCCGTGAGAAGTAATAGTAGAAACTACTTTAGTATCCATATCAAGGACACCGCCTGCTTCACGTTCTGCTTTCTGTAATTCAAGTACTTGATTCCATAAATCTTTTGTGTTTTGTGTAGCGTCAGCTAAAAAGGATTCGTCTCCATCATATGGATGATAGTTTTTCTGAATGAAATCACGTACGTTGATTTCATTTTCCCATTTACCGCCTACAAAATTGTTCCATTCTGGTCTCATTTTGAAATAGCCTCCTAAGTTAATATTGAATCGGGTTAATATTGTTAGTTAAAAATTTGTTAATCCTATAGTTTATTATATGGAAAACGTGTATACACGTCAAGCGACGCCGTGTACTTTTTCGGGTACAAAGGGCGTATTTTACGAATGTTTTAGAAAAAATACAATAAAATTTCATAATTAGGAATACTTGCCAAGAGAAAAGGAAAGTATTATACTGTGAAGGTATGACAATACGATAATTTGTGGTCAACAAATAAAAATAAAAAGTGATAACTTAAGGAGGCTATATATATGGCAAATATTACAAAAGAAATGACAATCGGAGAAATCCTAAGAACAAAACCAGAAGTTGCTCCCATTTTAATGGAATCTGGCATGCACTGTCTTGGTTGCCCATCAGCACAGGGAGAGTCTTTAGAAGAAGCTGCAATGGTTCATGGAATGGACGTTGAAGTATTAATGGAAAAAATTGCGCAGCTAGACTAAGCTGGTTTGCAAAGAAAACATAAAAAAGCGAGTTCCGTAAGGAACTCGCTTTTTTGTAGTCTACTTTATAAGAGCAAGAGATTCAATTGCATTTTGTGGAATTAAAGCAACATAATGTTCTTCTAAATAAGAATAGTTTGATGCTTGAGTTCTTTTTAAAATTCCATATTCGGAAATTACATTACATACACGGTTGAATTCCTCGGGGGTGTGCTTGCCCTTGGTTATAACTAGCAGATACTTGTTTTCTGTTTCGTCCTTATATAGGGAGTTTTCACTGCTATAATACTCTGATAGCACAGCAGAAAGTGTTGTTAAGCTGTTCAGAGAATCAAATTCAAAGATTCTAGTCATTTCACCTTCTTCAACCGGCAAGGACTTGGAAGAAGAGGAGCTTTTTTTAGATGCAGTTGGTTGCTTGGCTTGCTCAGAAGAAGCCTTGCTATTGGCGTGTATCTTTTTGAACAAGTCTAATATATCGTCGGCACCTTCCGTATAATCACCGATTAGTTCGTCGAGCTCATCGCTTTCATCATCATGAACCGAAGGAGCAAATTTTGAAAAGCGAGTATCTAATTCTTCTGGGTCCTCGACTTTGGTAATAATGAGTACGATACATTCGGAATTTAACGGTATTGCTTCTATCATAAGCGGAATATCTTCCGCTTCAAAACCAAATTCAAAAGAAGCCTGTTGCATCATGTCACGAAAAAGATTTTTTGCTTTTTCGGTGCCGTAGGCTAGTTCGCTGATTTTTAACTCGCGGTTCGCTAAATCTTCTCTTGTTAGCGTACAGCGAATTTGGTTTTCATTCACTTTTTCTATTTTCATGCTATCACATCCTTACTATTAAGATACTGCATTTTTACTATTTTGTGACTGAAATCCTTGTGAAATCTGATTAAATGTATATTATACTTTTCTCGGAATTTAGTCAATAGCGCAGGCACAGTTTAACAATTTTTAATAAATTAACAATTTTTAATATTTGTACTTGTAAAAACGCACCTTTTTACTTATAATTAAGAATAGAGATGCCTTTGTAATCCGTACTGGGAGGAGGCAAAGCTTTTTTATCTTATATTCTTAACTATTCTATAGTATTTTAAGCAATCTATTTGGACGGAATGTTCATTCTCATTCTTATTTATAGTATTAAGAATGTCTTACAAGCTTATGTGCTTGATTCGAAATCAATTTTTTCCAAATAAAATAACCGTTATAATTCATTCATTTATTTTGCGTACAGCTATGGCATCTCTACATTCTATTCATATGTTCTTTTACATAGTCTATATTGTTTTTACCTCAAAAATACATTTTGCATAATAAATATTTCACGGAATGCTTTCTTATGGGAATGCAAAATGCTGTAAAAAGAGGAGGAATTTTTTGCGCGAAAAGGATAAAGAATTATTAAAAAACACTTTGAAAAACGCACAAAATGCGGGAGTGGTACTTTTTATAGATGGGGAAGAAGCTTCACCTAATCAAATCGTTAAAAAATGTGTTGGAGAAGAAAATGTGTATATGGCAGATTATGTGCTGGACGAAAAAGGGGTTCTGAAGGAATTACGCTATGATAAGATAACTTGTTGGAAGTAATCTCTTAGGCTGTGTCAGTGCCGAAAAAAAATACGGAAAAATAAGTTGGAGTGCCTCTCTGATAACCGTAGAAGAGGAAAAACTTGTAACAAATTGTCAAAATTGGTAATGACGATATGGGAATAGTTTGTTATAATAGGGACGATTGAAAAAAGAGTCG
Organism: Lachnospiraceae bacterium; assembly: GCA_031554725.1. Lineage (GTDB taxonomy): Bacteria > Bacillota > Clostridia > Lachnospirales > Lachnospiraceae > JAVBUZ01. The sequence continues at coordinate 15,689 of JAVBUZ010000067.1, forward strand.
GAGTTGAAAGGAGCATGTTTACAAAAATGAAAAAAGCAATTCCTGTAATATGCGCAATCGTCCTTATTGTTGTGATTGGAGCAGTGGCTTTTGGGAGCCAAATAATAGAGAAATATTCCTACTCTAGTGAAAAAGCAGATGTATATGAATATTTTCATATCGTGAAGCAGGAAGAAGTGGCAATAGTTCTGCAAGATGAGATGATGGCAGAAAAGGCACTCTTGATAGATGGAAAATATTATTTTGATATGGCAACGGTGCAGGCATATTTTAATGATCGGTTTTATGTGGATGAAACGGAAGGGTTATTGATTTACACTACACCTACTCAGGTAATTAAAACAGTGCTTGGAGCAAGCACCTACACAGTAGATGCAGAGGAGATAGATGCTGGATATATAATTAGCCTGCAAAAAGGAGATGCCCATACGTATTACATAGCGGTGGACTATGTGAAACAGTATACCAATTTTTCTTATGAAGTATTCACAGATCCTAACCATATGCAGGTGTACACTCAGTGGGATGAACGTAAGGTAGCGAACATAAAAAAAGACAACGCAGTTAGATTAAGAGGTGGTGTGAAAAGTCCAATACTTACCGAAGTTTTGCAAGGTGAAACAGTTGTTGTATTGGAGGAAATGGAAAACTGGAGTAGAGTTAAAACCCCCAATGCTTATATTGGGTATATTGAGAATAGTATTTTAGAAGAAGAAAGAGAAGAAGCACTAACACCAGTAACTGATTATGAAGTACCCGAATATACAAGCTTAACAAAAGATAAAAAGATTTGTCTGGGATGGCACGCTATTTATAGTGTATCTGGAAATGATACCTTAGGCACGGTGACTGCAAATGCAACGGGCATGAATGTTATAGCACCAACATGGTTTAGCTTAAGTGATAATCAAGGGCATTTCCAAAGCTTAGCTCAAGCTTCCTATGTTGAAAAGGCACATCAAAAGGGGCTAGAAGTTTGGGGTGTAATTGATGATTTTAATTACAAATCAAATAATAACGCAGAGGTTGATTTATACACCATTCTATCTACAACAACTTCAAGAACACAGTTAGTAACTGGGATTATGGAGGCTACTGCAAGTTGTGGAATGGATGGGATAAATATAGATTTTGAAAGTGTAAATAAAGAGTCTGGTATACATTTTGTGCAGTTCCTTAGAGAGCTATCCATAGAATGTCGAAAGAATGGAATTGTGCTTTCAGTGGACAATTATGTTCCTTTTAATTTTAATTCCTATTATGATTTAGAGGAACAAGGTGCGGTAGCGGATTATGTTATTATTATGGGATATGATGAACATTGGGCTGGTTGTCAGGAAGCAGGTTCGGTAGCATCAATCAATTATGTAAAAAATGGCATTGAAAAAGCAGTAAGCTATGTTCCTTCTAAGAAGGTGGTTAATGCTCTTCCATTCTATACACGTTTGTGGATAACATCAGGAGTAGAAGTTTCTAGTGAAGCTTATCCCATGAGTAGAACGGAGGAAGTGCTGAAGACGTACGGAATGACAACACAGTGGGATGAAGAAACCAATCAGAACTACGGTAGAGTAGAAACTGGTGGAAAAGTTTATGAAATGTGGGTAGAAGATAGTAAATCCATATTAGCCAAGGTGAATGTTATGCAAAATCTAGATTTAGGTGGCGTAGCTGCATGGCGACTAGGTCATGAAACAGCAGGAATTTGGGATATACTTGCAGCCTATGTGGGGCAATAGAGCATTTTTTTGAAGAGACTTTCATATATTTATCTGAGAAAAGAGTATTGGATTAAAATATATGACGCAGTCTCAGGAGAAGCTTGTATCTATTCTGCTAGGAGCGACATTGATATTGTCAGTTTTGGTGGTAGCAAAAGAAGCATCGGTTTATGTGACCAAAAGAGTGGAAAGTGCTAGTGTTATAAAAAAAGCGGAAATGCCTTGTATAGTAATTGACGCAGGACATGGTGGAAATGACCCAGGAAAAGTCGGAATTAACAATGCTTTGGAAAAAGATGTTAATTTAGAAATAGCCCAAATTTTAAAGAGCTTTTTAGAAGCCAATGATGTTCGTGTTGTTATGACTAGAGAAGATGACATGGGACTATATGATGAGAGTGCTTCTAATAAAAAAGTACAGGATATGAAAAGAAGGCTTTCGCTTATTGAAGAATGTGCTCCTACGCTTGTAGTAAGTATTCATCAAAATAGCTATCATGAGGAATATGTAAGTGGAGCGCAGGTTTTTTACTATGCAGATAGTGCGGAAGGTGAAAAATTAGCTGAGAAGATTCAAGCAATGATGATAAAAATTTTGGCACCAGAAAAAGAGCGTCAAGTGAAGCCAAACGATAGCTATTACTTACTTAAGAAGACAAAAACACCAATAGTCATAGTGGAATGCGGATTCCTGTCAAATAGTAGGGAGGCGGCAAAGCTGGTAATGCCTCGTTATCAAGAGCGAGTAGCATGGGCGATTCATCTGGCAATAATGCAATATCTAAATGAAAAGAAGTAAAGCAGAGCAGTTGAGAAATCGACTGCTTTTTTGTTTCATAGAAAGTACCTTGTTGTATAGGGAAATTCGTCCCATAATCCTCTTTTACATTATAGATAATTTATGTTATACTATCCAAGAATAATTTGAAAACAATAATATTACAATTTTGAAACGTACCTATGTGAGAAGTAGAATATGAACACTATAGTAAAAGAAATAAGTGAACAGAATATAGACAGTGAAGCAATAGCAAAAGCTGGAGAAATATTATGCCAGGGCGGTTTAGTAGCATTTCCTACCGAAACGGTATATGGCTTGGGAGGAGATGCGCTTAATCCAGAATCTTCGAAGCGCATTTATGAGGCGAAAGGAAGGCCTTCTGACAATCCCCTAATCATTCATATTTCTAAATGGGAAGACTTAGAAAAAATTGTGTCGATTATCCCAGAGGCGGCAAAAAAATTAGCAGACAAATATTGGCCAGGGCCACTTACCATGATATTACCCAAATCTAATGAAGTACCATATGAAACCACAGGTGGGCTAGATACTGTGGCTGTCAGAATGCCAGATAATAAAATAGCACTTGCACTTATTGAGGCAGCAGGCGGCTATGTGGCGGCACCTAGCGCCAACACTTCAGGGAAACCAAGTCCTACCCTAGCAAAATACGTAGCAGAGGATATGGATGGAAGAATTGAAATGATTTTGGATGGGGGAGAAGTTTGTATCGGCTTAGAATCTACCATTGTGGATTTGACATCAAAGGTGCCAGAGATACTGCGTCCGGGTTATGTGACCATGCAAATGCTTAAGGACGTATTGGGTGACGTGGAAACAGATCAGACCATATTGACAAATGAAACAAACAAGGCTCCGAAAGCACCGGGAATGAAGTACCGCCATTATGCTCCTAAGGGAGAATTAACAATTGTGTCAGGTGAAGAAAGAAAAGTGGCTTTATACATAAATGGACAAGTAAGACATCATGCGGCAAAGGGCAAAAAAGTAGGTGTAATTTGTACAGACGAAACCAAGGCTTCTTATGAATCCGCAGTAGTAAAAAATGTGGGTAGTAGACAAGACGAAGCTGGCATAGCCAAGCACCTTTATCGAATTTTAAGAGAATTTGATGAAGAGGATGTTGAAGTGATTTTTTCAGAAGCTTTTGGTGTGGAAGGTGTAGGACAAGCAATTATGAACCGTTTGCTAAAGGCGGCGGGACATCACATAGAATATATATAAGATATAAACAGGAGGAATGGAAAAATGATAGCATTAGCAAGTGATCATGGCGGCTATGATTTAAAGGAAGAAGTTATTAAGTTTTTAAAAGAAAAGGGAATGAAATATAAGGATTTTGGTTGCTTGGATAAAAGCTCCTGCGATTATCCTGTGTTTGCAAAAGCGGCAGCGAGAGCAGTTGCAAGTGGCGAATGCGATAAAGGAATTGTTATTTGTACAACAGGAATTGGAATTTCAATTTCAGCAAATAAAGTAGCAGGTGTTCGTTGTGCTCTATGTAGCGATAGCCTAACGGCTAAAATGACAAGACTACACAATGATGCCAATATGCTAGCATTGGGAGCGGGAATTGTTGGGACAAACTTAGCTCTTGATATAGTAGAAACATTTTTAAATACCGACTTTTCAAACGAGGAAAGACATCAAAGAAGAATAGACTTGATAGAAGAATAAAATTTAGGAGGCAAAAGAAATGGCTAAAATTGTAATTATGGATCATCCCCTAATCCAACATAAGATTGGATATATCAGAAGAAAAGAAACAGGGACAAAGGATTTTAGACAGACAATAAGTGAAATTGCTATGCTTATTTGCTATGAAGCAACAAGAGATTTAAAAGTGTCAGACGTGGAAATTGAGACTCCTATTTGCCCAGCGACAGTAAAGGAGTTACACGGAAAGAAAATGGCAATTGTACCAATTCTTAGAGCTGGTCTTGGAATGGTTGATGGTGTTCTAACACTAATTCCAGCTGCAAAGGTGGGACATATTGGGCTATATAGAGACCCAGAAACTTTAGAACCAGTAGAATACTACTGTAAATTACCAGCAGACTGTGCAGATAGAGAAGTTTTTGTAGTGGATCCTATGCTTGCAACTGGCGGTTCATCGGTTGCAGCAATTCAGATGTTAAAGGACAAAGGATGCAAAAACATACATTTTATGTGTATCATTGCAGCACCTGAAGGAATCGAAAGAATGAAAGCAGCACATCCAGACGTAGATATGTACATTGGTGCTTTAGATGAAAAATTAAATAGTCATGGATATATTGTTCCAGGACTAGGTGATGCAGGCGATAGAATTTTTGGAACAAAATAGTTACTAAGTGGGGGTACACTATTCAAATGGAAAAAATGAAAAGTCGTAAGAGGCAAGACTATATTAATTGGGACGAGTATTTTATGGGAATTGCGCAGCTATCGGGAATGCGCTCGAAAGATCCACATACGCAGGTAGGAGCTTGCATAGTGAGCAAGGAAAACAAAATTTTATCCATGGGATATAATGGTTTTCCGGCAGGTTGTTCAGATGAGGATTTCCCTTGGGATAGAGAAGGCGATACCTTAGAAACAAAATACCCCTTTGTAACTCATAGTGAGCTAAATGCTATTTTGAATTACAGAGGTGGGTCATTAGATGGAACAAAGCTGTATGTTTCGCTCTTTCCTTGTAACGAGTGTGCAAAGGCAATTATTCAGGCAGGGATAAAAGCTATTGTATATGATAGTGATAAGTACGCAGGAACGCCATTTAATATTGCATCAAAAAAGATGTTTGATGCGGCAGGCGTGGAGTATAAGCAGTATCAGAGAACGGGACGAAAAATTGCACTAGATCTATAAGGTGTCAAAGAAGGAGCGGACAATATGAAAATAGTATCTAGGCATAAGCTAATCCTTATTCTGTTCATTGTTGTACTTGTAACTTCTATGCCAGTAGTTTCTTATGCAACTTCAAATAGGGATAAACTTACTCAAGCGGAAAGAGAAAAAAAAGAGTTAGAAGCACAGCAGAAAAAAATAGACGAGGAAAAGGATAAGCTTGAGAAGGAACAAAAAGGCTTAAAAAAAGAACTCGGAACTTTGAATGCACAGCTACAAGAGGTAAGTGACTATCTAGAAGAATTGGAAAATAAAATAAGTGATAAGGAACAGGAAATTCTAGAAACTGAAGCGGCACTGGCTGAGGCGCGCGCGACTGAAGAGTGGCAGTATGAGTGCATGAAGATTAGAATTCAATTTATGTATGAGCAAAGTGATCATATGTACCTAGACTTCCTTTTCTCGGCAAAAAGCTTTGCTGATTTTATTGATTTTAATGAGTATGCGGAAGCACTCACTCGGTATGACAAAAAAATGCTTACGGAGTACGAAGAAAATCGAATGCTGATAGAAGACGAGGAAGCTAAGCTAAATCAGGAAAAAATAGAATTGGATGGCTACAAGGTAGAGGCTGAAATCACAAAAAATAGAGTGGCGGGTCTTATTAGTCAGACGGCAGGAAATATTGCTCAAAAAGCCGATGAAATAGCGGATGCTGAGGACGAATACCGTGCCTATGAGGCGGATATCAAAAAGAAAGAAGAAGATATCAACTATTTGAATAAGCTGATTGCGGAGGAAATGAGACTATCTCGTGAGGCGGCCAATGCTGCGTGGAGAGATATCTCGGAGGTTTCTTTTGCAGATGGAGATAGACGTCTACTTGCAAATATCATCTATTGTGAAGCTGGTGGTGAAGAATATGCAGGAAAATTGGCAGTAGGTGCGGTTGTCATTAACCGTGTGCTTAGTTCAAAGTATCCAGATACGGTAGTTGGTGTTGTTTATCAGAATAAGCAATTCTCACCAGTGGCAAGCGGAAGACTAGCACTAGCGCTAGCAACAGACAAAGCAACACAAAGCTGCTATCAGGCAGCGGATGAGGCTATGTCCGGGGTGACAAATGTAGGAACCTGCTTGTATTTTAGAACCCCAATTGAAGGTCTTACAGGCATTTCAATTGGCGGACATATTTTCTATTAAAAGTAAAAGCCTAGGATTAAAGTCCTAGGCTTTTTAATATGGCTTGAAGTCTGTCAAATTTGTCATCATAGATGATTCCTAATAAGCTATGAAGACGAAAAAGTGCTTTTTTCAATGTTTCCTCATCTATTAGCTTTTTGTCTAGGGCAATGGCTAATTCATCTAAGTCCATTACCTTTACCATTCCGCTAGGGTAGATAATGACATCGGCAAGCAGGTCTGTTACCACCATGGTATTAGATTCTTCCTGATAATCAAAATCCACAATATCGCAGTACCAATAAAGCAAAGAATTATCTTCGCGGTAAAACTTACTTACTTTATATCCCTCTTTTAGATAATAGCAAGAGCAGCCATGATGAAAAGCAATTTTAGGATTTAAAGTTTTCCATTTGGTTACAATAAGCTCATCGGTCTGAAGGACAACTTCGTCATCCTTTAGCAAAATACATTCCTCGGGAATAATACGTTTGCGGTGTAAAATAAGTTTATCCATAATTTGACCTCATTTCTCTAGAGAAGCTGAAAGTTCTTTAAAAGGAATAAAAGGGGATGGTGGAGTGGTATGCTTGCATAAAAACTTTTCCATCCAAACCATGTCATACCAAGTGCCGGTCTTGTAGCCAGACTTGGTAAAATGCGCAACAGTGCGATAACCCAAGGCTTCATGAAAGGAAATGCTTTGCGGATTTGGATAAGAGATACAAGCACAAAGGTTGCAAACATTTTGTTTTTTAAGGTATTCTTCTAATGCTTGATAAAGTGCTTTTCCGATGCCCTTATGGTGAAGATTTAAGTCGATATATATAGAGGTTTCAACGCTCCAGTCATAGGCAGCTCTAGTTTTAAAAGCAGAGGCGTAAGCATAGCCTAGGATGTGGCCGTCTTCCTCTGCTATCAGATATGGAAACTTCTCTAAAATAGTGCGAATACGATTTGAAAAATCCTCTACTGTAGGAATTTCATACTCAAAGGTTATAGCGGTATTTCGTACGTATGGGGTATAGATATCTAATAAAGCTTCTGTGTCAGCTACAGTTGCTAAGCGAATAAGCATATTGATAACTCCTTAGTTCTAAGAATTTAATACTAGTATATGTCAAAATACTACCTTTTCCCCATATAAAAGTCAAATTAAATTTATTGATAATTTGAAATAATAAATGGAATTGTACTAGACTTTTGGCGCAAAAATAAGTATAATTTATAAAAGAACTGGAGGAATTTGGACATGAAAAAGCAAAGTGTTAGCAAAGAAGTCTACCACTCTTTGGCACTAATTAGCCAATTTGGCATAACAATGCTAGTGCCAATATTTTTATGTTTATTTTTGGGTATGTTTATTGATTCTAAGCTTGAAACCTCCTACTGGGTAATTATTTTTTTCTTTATGGGATCATTAGCGGGATTTAATAATATATATAGATTAGCAAAAAAAATATTTAGAAAGTGGGAGGACGAAAATCATGAAAGAAAAAATTAAGAAAATGAATCGAACGCTTTTTGAATTGGAATGTGGAATTTTTGCAATGGGAGTAGTGTTGCAAGTGACAGGGGTTTGGTTTGCTAAGGAAAAAGTGGCGTATAGTATTGGCGTATGGATTGGTATTTTGGTAGCGGCAATAGTGGCGGTTCATATGTGGAGATCTTTAAATAAGGCACTTGATGTAGATGAAGGAAGTGCGGGAAAGATGATGGTGGCATCAAACCTAGTTCGCTACGGTATTATTTTGATTGCTATAGTAATTCTTTTTTATGTGAATATAGCGAATCCCATTGCTACATTCCTCGGTATTATGATGTTAAAGGTGGCGGCGTACTTACAGCCGCTTACTCATAAATTATGCAATAAGTTTTTTAATGAGACAGACCCCATTGGGCAACCGTTACAGGAAGAATCACAAGAAAAACAGGAATAGGTTGCAATAAAAGGAGGTGAAAATATGGGAAAGAGTGTTTTGTTGTCTTCTGGCGCAGACATAGATTTTATGATACATGGTATTGTAAAATATTCAGTGTTTGGTCAGGAAGTATGGATAACAACGACTCATGTTTGTGTACTAATCGTAATGCTAATTATTGTCGGTTTCGCATTTGCAGCTAATAGAGCCATGAAAAAAGCGACAGAAATACCGAGCGGATTTCAAAATGTAGCAGAACTAATTGTGGAAAAGTTAGATGGCATGGTACAGTCTACCATGGGAAAGAATGCGACAGGCTTTAGAAATTACATCGGTACAATATTTATATTCATATTAATTAGCAATATTTCAGGTCTAATGGGTCTTAGACCGCCAACAGCGGATTATGGAGTGACATTGCCACTTGGTTTGCTGACATTTACATTGATTCATATTAATCAGTTTAAATATCAAAAACCGAAAGCAATATGGGAAGGCATGTGTTCCCCCTTGCCACCGTGGTTACCAATATGGTTTCCAATTAACGTAATAAGTGAAATAGCAGTACCGATTTCATTGTCCCTACGTCTATTTGCCAATGTACTTTCGGGAACAGTAATGATGGCACTTATTTACGGATTGCTGGGGAAGGTGGCACTTATTTGGCCAGCAGCACTACATGTTTACTTTGATTTGTTCTCAGGAGCAATTCAAACCTATGTATTTTGTATGTTAACCATGACATATATAAATAACGCGATTGAAGGGTAAAAAATAAAAAAAGAATTAGAAAGTAATTTCAAACTTTAAGGAGGAAATCAAAATGGATTTTAATGAAAACTTTATTTTAGGATGTTCAGCAATTGGAGCTGGTTTAGCGGTTATTGCAGGTATCGGACCTGGTGTAGGACAAGGTATCGCAGCAGGACATGCAGCGGCAGCAGTAGGACGTAATCCAGGCGCAAAATCAGATATTATGTCTACAATGTTATTGGGACAAGCAGTTGCAGAAACAACAGGTTTATATGGTTTGCTTATTGCATTCCTACTATTATTTGTAAAACCTTTACTCCCATAAATAATTTCCGCAAGGTGAGCCTTACGGGAATAGGATAAAATGAAAGGAGGCAGAGGGTTGAATAATTTATTTAGCACGAAGATGGTATTACTAGAAAGTGGCGGCGAAATGTCTATGCTATTTGATTTGAATATGCAGCTAGTAGTAGATGCAGTATTAATGATTATTGCTATCTTTTTCTTATTTTTAGCTGCATCATATTTGCTTTTTAATCCGGTACGTAAGATGTTAAGTGATAGACAAAACAAAATCAAAAATGAACTGGAAACAACAAAAAGTGATATGGAAGCTGCTAATGAGCTTAGAACACAGTACGAAGCGAAGATTAAAGATATCAATATGGAAGCAGAAAGCATTCTAGGTGAAGCTAGGAAAAAAGCGCTTGCTAATGAAAATATAATTATTGCAGAGGCAAAGCAAGAGGCTGGCAGAATTTTGGCAAATGCCCAAAAAGAAGCGGAGCTTGAAAAGCAAAAGGTTGCTGATGTGGTTAAAAAAGAAATGATAGCGATAGCTTCTGTAATGGCTGGTAAAATAGTCACAGCATCTATAGACAGTACAATCCAAGAAAGTTTAATAGATGAAACGTTGAAGGAAATGGGTGAAGGCACATGGCTAAGCTAATTTCAAAAACATATGGAGATGCTTTATACGAAATAGCTGTTGAAGAAAATAAGACAGATTTATTTTTAGAAGAAATAATCATCCTTAAGCAAATTTTGGGAGAAAATCCTGAATTTAGTAAGCTTATGAATCATCCCAACATTCCTAAGAATGAAAAAGAAGCGGTAATGCAGGAAGTATTTAAAGGGCGCATGAGCGAAGAAATAACAGGGTTCTTAGTCCTGGTATTGGAAAAGGAAAGGTACTGCGAATTAGATAATATTCTTACGTATTTTATTGATAGAATAAAAGAAGATAAGGGTATAGGAGCAGCATACGTAACAACGGCGGTAGAGCTTTCTGAAAATCAGAAAAAGCAGATTGAAAATAGACTGTTAGAAACGACCAAATATGTAAAGCTTGAAATGAACTATGTGGCAGATGCTACCATTATTGGTGGTATGGTAATTCGCATAGGGGACAGAGTGGTGGATAGCAGTGTAAAGACAAAGTTGGATGATTTGACAAAGCAGTTATATCAGATTCAACTCCAATCATAGAAAGAAAGGTGCGTACAGATCCATGAATTTGAGACCAGAAGAAATAAGTTCGGTGATTAAGGATCAGATAAAGAAATACGCGTCAGAGTTGGTGGTATCCGATGTGGGTACAGTTATCCAAGTAGCTGACGGTATTGCCCGTGTGCACGGATTAGAAAATGCGATGCAGGGTGAGCTTTTAGAGTTCCCTGGTGATGTATACGGAATGGTACTTAACTTGGAAGAGGACAACGTTGGTGCGGTATTACTTGGTAGTCATAGAAACATCAACGAAGGCGATACAGTAAAGACAACAGGTCGAGTTGTAGAAGTACCTGTTGGCGATGCTATGTTAGGACGTGTAGTTAATGCACTAGGACAACCTATTGATGGAAAAGGGCCGATTCAAACAAATAAGTTCCGTCAGATTGAAAGAGTTGCCTCGGGTGTTATCACACGTAAATCAGTTGATGTTCCTCTACAAACAGGAATTAAAGCAATTGACTCCATGGTTCCAATTGGACGTGGGCAAAGAGAGCTTATCATTGGTGATAGACAAACTGGTAAAACGGCAATTGCAATTGATACCATAATCAATCAGAAAAATCAAAATGTAAAATGTATTTATGTTGCAATCGGTCAGAAATCATCTACCGTTGCCACGATTGTTAAAACCTTAGAGGAATATGGTGCGCTTGCATATACAACCGTAGTTGCCGCAACAGCAAGTGAACTAGCACCATTACAGTATATTGCACCATACTCAGGCTGTACTATTGGTGAGGAATGGATGGAAAATGGTGAGGACGTGCTAGTAATTTACGATGACTTAAGTAAACATGCTACGGCATACCGTACGCTCTCCTTGCTCTTAAGAAGACCACCAGGCCGTGAAGCATATCCTGGAGATGTATTCTATCTTCACTCTAGACTTTTAGAACGTGCAGCTAGAATGAGTGATGAATATGGCGGTGGCTCATTGACAGCACTACCTATCATTGAAACCCAAGCGGGTGATGTATCTGCTTATATTCCGACAAATGTTATTTCTATTACTGACGGACAGATATACTTAGAAACAGAAATGTTTAATGCAGGCTTTAGACCAGCAGTTAATGCCGGCTTATCTGTATCTCGTGTAGGAGGTGCGGCACAAATTAAGGCTATGAAAAAGAATGCAGCACCAATTCGTGTGGAGTTAGCACAGTATAGAGAGCTTGCAGCATTTGCGCAGTTTGGTTCTGAGCTTGATGCAGATACAAAAGAGAAGCTAGCACAGGGTGAAAGAATTAAAGAAGTGTTAAAACAACCTCAGTACAGACCAATGCCAGTACAATATCAGGTTATTATGATATATGTTGTAACTCAGAAGTATCTTTTAGATATACCGGTAGCAGAAGTTACTCGTTTTGAAAAAGAATTTTTTGAATTTTTGGATACAAAATATGCAGAAGTCCCAGGAAATATTGCTTCTGAAAAAGAAATATCTCCGGAAACAGAAGAGACTCTAAAGAAAGCAATTGAGGAGTTTAAGTTAAGCTTTTAAATAGAACAAGGAGGATTATTTATGGCATCAATGCGTGACATAAAGCGTCGTAAAGGGAGCATACAAAGCACCCAACAAATAACGAAGGCCATGAAACTTGTTTCTACCGTAAAGTTGCAACGAGCAAAAGCAAATGCAGAGCGCTCACAAGCATATTTTGAATGTATGTACCAAACAGTTAAGTCTATATTGGAAAGAACAACTGGTTTAGAGCATCCTTATCTAACGGCTGGAAGCTCAGAAAAAAAAGCGGTTATTGTTATGACATCAAATAGAGGACTTGCAGGCGGTTATAATTCCAACATCACCAAGCTTATTACACACAGCAATTTAAAGAAGGAAGACTTATTAATTTATGCTGTGGGGAGAAAAGGAAAAGAAATCCTTCAAAGAAATGGCTATGAAATAGCAGCGGATTGGTCGGATATTGCAGAAGACCCTATCTATGTAGATGCGATGCAGCTTAGCAATAAACTGCTCATCGACTTTGCTGCTGGTGAAATTGGTGAAATATATTTAGCATACACGAAATTTAAAAATACAGTGAGCCATGAACCGACCTTGATAAAGTTACTTCCTATAGAGGTTGCGCAGGATGCAGAGGAGAAGGATAGCGATGAACCAAGGGTGATTATGAATTTTGAGCCAGAGGATGATGAGGCTCTTAACATGATTGTACCGAAGTACGTTACTAGCCTAATCTATGGAGGTTTAGTTGAATCAGTAGCCAGTGAAAATGGGGCAAGAATGCAGGCCATGGACTCGGCAACGAGTAATGCGGAAGAAATGATAAGCGACTTGTCGCTGAAATACAATAGAGCTAGACAAAGCTCTATCACACAAGAATTGACGGAAATTATAGCGGGTGCAGAAGCGATTTCTTAAGCTAAGCACCAGGAAAGGAAAATAGGATGGCAGGAGTAAATAAAGGAAAGATTACTCAGATTATAGGTGCCGTACTGGATATTAAATTCAGCGAAGGCAATCTTCCCGAGATTAACGAAGCAATTATTATTCCTACGAGAGACGGTAGCGAACTAACGGTAGAAGTATCTCAGCATCTTGGAAATGATGTTGTTAGATGTATTGCAATGGGACCTACAGATGGTTTGGTAAGAGGAATGGACGCCAATGCCACAGGTGCACCAATCAGCGTTCCGGTTGGAGAAAATACTCTTGGAAGAATATTTAACGTATTGGGTAAGCCTATCGATAATAAGGAGGCTCCTACAAACGTAGAATATGAGCCAATTCATCGTGCGGCGCCAAAGTTTGAAGATCAGTCAACGACAACGGAATTGTTAGAGACGGGTATTAAAGTCGTAGACCTTTTATGCCCATACCAAAAAGGTGGAAAGATAGGCTTGTTTGGTGGTGCTGGTGTAGGTAAAACAGTACTTATTCAAGAACTTATTAGAAATATTGCAACAGAGCATGGCGGATACTCTGTATTTACTGGTGTAGGTGAGCGTACTCGTGAAGGAAATGACCTATACCATGAAATGAAAGAATCAGGGGTTATTGATAAGACAACCATGGTTTTTGGCCAGATGAATGAGCCACCAGGAGCACGTATGCGTGTAGGTCTGACTGGTCTTACAATGGCAGAGTATTTTAGAGATAAGGGTGGAAAAGACGTTCTACTATTTATTGATAATATCTTCCGCTTTACACAGGCAGGTTCAGAGGTTTCTGCTCTTTTAGGACGTATGCCATCTGCCGTAGGCTATCAGCCTACATTACAGACAGAGATGGGTGCGCTGCAAGAAAGAATCACATCTACAAAGAGTGGCTCTATTACCTCTGTTCAAGCAGTTTATGTACCAGCGGATGACTTAACCGATCCAGCTCCAGCAACTACATTTGCGCATTTGGACGCAACTACAGTTTTATCTCGTTCGATTGTAGAGCTTGGTATTTATCCTGCAGTTGATCCACTTGAATCAAGCTCTCGTATTTTAGATCCTAGAATCTTAGGTGAAGAACACTATAATACAGCTCTTGGCGTGCAGGAAATATTACAGAAATACAAAGAATTACAAGATATTATCGCAATCCTTGGTATGGATGAATTATCTGAAGAAGACAAGCTAGTAGTTTCTCGTGCAAGAAAGGTACAAAGATTCTTATCACAGCCATTCTTCGTAGCGGGACAGTTTACGGGATTGGAAGGCAAATATGTACCAATTAATGAAACTGTAAGAGGCTTTAAAGAAATCCTAGAAGGTAAACATGACAATATTCCAGAAAGTTACTTTTTAAATGCAGGAAGCATTGACGATGTGCTTGCAAAGGTAAAATAGTCTTGGCTAAGCCAAGCAGGTAGGAGCATGTAAATGAAAGAGTTTGAATTAAGAATTATTTCACCAGAACGTGTCTTTTATGAGGGCAAGGTGACTTCTGTAGAATTCAATACCACAGAAGGGCAAATCGGTGTACTTCCTGGTCATGTTCCGATGACAGTAGTTGTTAAGCCTGGTATTCTTATTATAGATGAAGGTGAAGAGCAAAAAGAAGCTGCATTACATGTAGGCTTTGCAGAAATCTTACAAGAAAGAGTAACTATTCTAGCAGAAATTATTGAATGGCCAGACGAAATTGATAAGGATAGGGCGGAAGCGGCGCTACATCGTGCAGAAGAGAGAATTAGTCATCGAAGCTCAGACACAGATATAGCAAGAGCCGAAACTGCTATGCAAAGAGCGGTAGCTCGTATCACAGTGTTAAAATAGGGGAGTAGAAAAATTGTGACGGTGCCCAAAGAATATGCATATGCTATGAAAAAGGGAAAAGAGAAATAGCATGGATTATAAGCATAGGGTGGTTCCGTTTTATATGGCATATCCCACACCTTATTTTGTGAGACAAGAGGACAACGTATTAAAGGATTTAGAATATTTGCAACAGATGTATCCCATGGAAGCTAAGAAATATCAGAAACGTATATCAGAGATTGTTGATCGAATGGACTATGAAGGAAGTATGATATATGATGAATACCCAGATAAGTGGCAGCTTTATCAGTTGTCTCAGAGTATTCTAGAGATACTTAAACAAGAAGAATCTATGTCGATAGAGCAGCCAGCTACTTCCATAGAGAAGTGGGAATGGCTTTCAGATATGATTCAACTATTACTATATTTTGAAATATATAGACGTAGACATGGTGGGAAACGCGGTTTTGTAAAATTTTAGTTGAGGTTTTTCTATAAAGTAAGTAAAATATAGTCATGGCGCATGCGCTGTGACTATGTTTTTGCATAATAGAGATGGAAATATAATTTTTGTAAGTGCCTAAATACAGAAAAGAGGAAAAAGTATGGAAGAACTTAAACATGTTCTGGATGAATATATAAATGACAATCTAAGCCAAATGGTACTTAGCAATCCGAGAAATAAAGAAGAAGGAATAAAAGTCAAAATACGTCCAGTTCTCATTAAGGAGGATTTACTTTTTCAAGAGACTTTATATAAGGGAACGAAGGTTTATCACTCGAACTTTACAGAAAAAGAAATTAAAGAACGAGTGATATCTTATGTGGAAAACAATTTTAAACAGGGAGAAATAGTATCTTCTATTGGAACAGCTACTATATTAATTAGCAAAAAGGGAAAGATAACTATAAATAAGAAAAAGAGAGACGCTTCCGTGAATGAAAAACAAGTAGCAGAAGTGCTTTTACAGCATAATAGAAAAAAACAATATATATTCGAAGATGGAAAACCGATTGACTTTTTGGTTGGCCTTGGAGTTCAGACGCCAGAGGGAAAAGTGGTTAAAGCAAAGTATGATAAGTTTCGTCAGATTAATCGTTATCTAGAATTTATAGAAGATATTACAGCAAAATTACCAACACAAAAGACAATAAAAATAATTGATTTTGGATGTGGAAAATCATATTTAACATTTGCCATGTATTACTATCTTCATATTATGAAAGGCTACTTGGTGGAAGTAGTTGGACTTGATTTAAAAAAGGATGTTATAGAACACTGTAATAGGCTAGCGAAAGAGTATGGATATGAAAGTCTACATTTCGAGCTAGGCGACATTAGTACCTATGATGGTACGGATGAAGTAGATATGGTAGTTACACTTCATGCGTGTGACACAGCAACTGACTACGCGATTGATAAAGCAATTAAGTGGGGAGCAAAGGTTATTATGGCTGTTCCGTGCTGTCAACATGAAGTGAATAAGCAAATCCTATGTGAACCCATGAACCAAATATTAAAGTATGGTTTAATAAAAGAAAGAATTTCGGCGTTGATTACAGATTCCCTAAGAGCGAATATGCTAGAAGAAATGGGATATGAAACTCAAGTGTTAGAGTTTATTGATATGGAGCATACGCCCAAAAATTTATTGATACGTGCGGTGAAAAGAAATCAAATGCAGGCACCCAAAAAGACAAGTGTAAAAGAAACATGTGAATATTTCCATGTGAATCCAACCCTGCAAAAGCTGCTAGACTTAGAATAGTTTTAAGAGAAGTATCTAGCTAGAAAGGATATTGTAGTAAACATGAAAAAATCCATATTAAAGGGAGTCATAATAGGAATAGTTTTTTTCCTTACACTAGAAATTGCGGGTCACATTATGAATAGAGGAGATACCGATATGACAATGGAAATGAGTGGTGCTACATTTCCGATTGTGTATATGGGTATCGAAGGAACTATTTATAACGAACTTCATGGATATGCCAAAAGCATGGATCTAGCATCGCTTAGAGATACGATAACAGCCTTAGAAGATAATAGAAATACCGAATTTACGATAAAGAAATATGGAGAAGAAATAACGGGTGTTTCTTATGAGCTGAGAAGTGTAGATGGGGAACGCTTGATTGAAAACTCTCAGGTGTTAGATTACAAAGAGGACAAAGAAAAAATAGTCGGCAAAATAGCATTAAAGGACTTGATTGAAGAAAATGTAGAATATTCATTGGTTTTTAAAATAGAGATAGAAGAGCAACAAACAGTTAACTACTACACAAGGGTAATTTGGAGTAAGGACTATCATGCGAAAGAAAAAATAGCGTACGTTATTGAATTTAACCGAAAGACCTTTGATAAAGAAGAAGCCAAAGACTTGGCCAAGTATCTTGAAACAAATAGGACGGGGGATAATACAACATTCCATAAAGTAAATATTCATAGTAGCCTGACTCAGGTTTCATGGGGCGGGCTAGAGATAAAAAAGGAAACGAATCCAATAGTGTCCTTAAAAGAGCTGGCGAAGCAAACCGCTAGTCTAACGGTAAATTATATTGTGTCAACATCAGATAACAATTATGTTCAATATTATCAGGTAGAAGAGTTCTATCGAATTCGTTACACCTCGGATAGAATATATTTGCTGGATTTTGAAAGAACAATGACTAGATTTTTTAGGGAAAAGGATAATGTATTTGTAAATGATAAGATTGTGTTAGGAATTGCGGATGAGGATATCCCATTTGTAGAAAGTGAGGATGGCAACAATTTTGTTTTTTTAGCGCAGAAAAAGTTGTGCAGTTACAATGTAACCGAAAATAAGCTGGCTGTGCTTTTCTCGTTTTATGGAGAAGAAAATATCGATTTGCGTACGATTTATAATCAACACGATATGAAGATATTGGATATTGATGAGGCGGGAAATGTTCATTTTGCAGTCTACGGCTATTTAAACCGTGGTAGACATGAGGGAGAGGTGGGCGTAGAGGTCTATTTTTACAATAGCTCCCTAAATACGATTGAAGAGTCGGTATATATACCATATTCAAAATCCTTCCAACTACTTAAAGCTGACATGAGTAAGCTTTTATATATTAGCAGAGAGAGTTATTTATATCTTTTCTTGGAAGAGGAAGTATATGAAATCAACTTAAGAGAAAAGAATTATAGCAGTATCATTAAAACAACGCAGGACGGAAGCTTGCAGGTTTCTTCGAACAATAAGATGATAGCATGGCAAAAGGGTGAGGATGTTTATAAATGTCAAGAAATTATTCTTATGAATTTGAACAATAGGGATAAAGTAACCATTACTTCTGAAGCGGATGAATATATCTTGCCGTTAGGCTTTATGGGCGAGGATTTGATATATGGCTTTGCGAAAGAATCAGATATTCTTGTAGACAGTGCCGGAAGAACCACGTTTCCGATGTATAAGATATGCATTTGTGGAGTAGATGGTAATATTCTTAAAAAGTATACTCAAGAGAATGTATTTGTTTTAGGCTGCAGTATAGAGAAGAATCAAATCACCTTACAGAGATGCCAAAAGCAAGATAATGGCGAATACCAGACAATTATTGCCGATCAAATTATGAATAATCAAGAAGTTACGGTAGGAGCAAACAAAGTTAGTACCGTGGGAATAGACGTGTATGGAAAGATTGTACAGATTACGGTTAAAAAGGAAATAAATGCAAAAGGCTTAAAGATTCTTACGCCTAAAGAAGTTCTATTTGAGGGTGGAAGGGAACTCAATCTTGCATCAGAGGTTGAAGAGGAGCGCTATTATGTATACGGCCCCGAGGGTGTACACGGAATTTTCCGTAAGCCTGCGGATGCGATTAATCTAGCATATGAGATATCAGGAGTTGTACAAAATGATAAAGGACAGTATGTATGGATAAAGGGTAATAGAGTAACTAAGAATCAGATTATGGCAATTAATGGAATGGCTGTTACAGAAGAGAAAGACAGTGTAGCTATTTGCCTAGATACAGTTTTGAAGTTTGAAGGAGTTATTCGAAATTCAGAATATCTTTTAAGCCAAGGTAAAACAATTTATTCTATCTTGGAATCAAATGTGCCGGATGCACAGGTTTTGGATTTAAAAGGATGCAACCTAGATGCTATTTTGTATTATGTAAATCAAGATATACCTGTTTTGGCCTCGTTAAATGATGGTTCGGCAGTTCTTGTTATAGGATTTAATGATTATAACATTGTTATTATGGATCCAAAGACTGGAACAGTATATAAAAAGGGTATGAATGATTCGGCAAAATGGTTTGAGGAAAATGGAAACTGTTTTATAACTTACATTAAATAGAGAAAAGTTGATATAGAAAAATAGTGCCTAGCATTTTGCTAGACACTATTTTTTATTTCTCCATAGTAGGGAAAATTTTTGTTTTATACTTTTCTAATGTAAATAGAAGTAGCATACCTAAAACGCCACAAGAAGCAATCTCGCCAAGGCCTACAGTTACCATAAAGTAAGGAATGGAACCATCAAACCTATAAGCGTATGCAAGCACAAGTGGAACAACAATTATGTTGGCAACAATTGGAGGTACTGGTGCTAACCATTTGCTTTTTTTACGTAGTGAGTATGTAAAAATGGCACCTACTAAAGTGGCTAAGGAGCCAAACACTACATCCCAGATAATGCAACCAGTAAGAAGGTTGCTAAGCAAGCATCCAACGAAGAGTCCTGGTACTGCTGCGGGCGTAAAAAATGGCAGTATGGTGAGCGCTTCTGAAAACCTAAGCTGAATAGCATAATGGTCAAGACCAAGGGCACCAGCGATTAAGGTTAGTACAACATAGAGCGCAGCAATCATAGCCGCCTGTGTGATTAAGGTTACTTTTTTTTGTGAATTCATTTAGTTTTTCTCCTTTAGTTTTGTTTTACGAGTGGAAGGTCTCGAACACTCGGTATTAGGCGCGATTTTGCACCTTGACCCCTATAGACCTTGTTTTTATGGGGTATAACTTTTTAAGTATAGCACTAAAAGGAAAAAAGTCAAGAATACTTAAAGAACAAAAAAGCCTTTATCCTCAGAGAGGATAAAGGCTAATATTATTTGCATATTACTTTGTGCTATATTTGCGAAGTAGAAGCTTCATAGCAGCAGCACATCCCATAACTGAAAGAAGAAGTGGGAAATAATTTACTTCACCGGTCTTTGGTACATCGTCATACTCGCTAGTATTAGTAGCTTTGGGAGTAGTATTTGCAGTGTTTGTGGCAGTTGCTGCAGGAGCAGTGGTGCTGTAGTATTTATTTTCGGTTCTCAAGGAACCATCTTCGATACGAAGCTTTCCAGCAGTGAATTGATAAAGGTCATAATAAACGCGAGTATCGTCTTTAGCGTAAACGTGATCAGCTGTTCCAAGAACTGCAATTGTAGAAGTAACATCGGTAGTACCGATAAGCTCTAAATAGCCAACGTTATTATTGAAATTACAGCAAGAAGTATTATATACATATGCTTTTGAAACGTCACCATTAATAGCACAAGTACTATTACCTAAAACATAGCAAGTATCAATGCCTTTTGTAACTACAGAACAAAAAGATACTTGATTGATAGTAAGATTGGAAATTTTTACGGGAATATTGAGTGGAACCTCTGAACCAGAGCCTTCTACAACAACCTGATCTCCCTCTTTAATTTCCTGATTAAAGTAGTAAAGCTCTCTGTGGTATCCATCAGACTTCCAAGAGCTACCTGGCTGATAACGCCACTCGCCATCAACATATTTCAAACAGTAGGTGGCTGGCTCAGCGGCAGATACTGTTAGTGCATTACCCAAAAGGGGACTAAATACAAATGCTGCGATGGCAATCATTGCCAATAAATTTTTTAGTTTCTTCATAAAAGAATCCTCCTTAAACTTTTTTTTATTCCATGTCCGCTAAAGCGAACTTAAAATCTAGGGTTGGTAGTAAATAGGGGTAGTGTCTTCTACTTCCTTAGCAATGACAACAAAGCGCCCATTTGTTACATGGTACACACATGTAGAAAGAGTAATGAAGTGGTCACCAAAACTTGCAGTAACCCCGGTATCATAGATAGAAAGCTCTTTGATGTTGTCATAAAAATCATCAAACTCTTCTTGAGTAGTAGCATCAAAGAACTTATAAAACTTAAATACATCATCAGTCTTTTTGTATACCTGAGAACGGAATACAGAAATGATTTCATAAGTACGCTTACGATCTTTGGTATATAAAATAATCTGCTTGTGGTCTTCATAATAGGAGGATTTCTCGTATTTGGTTAGGTTACCAAACATAGCTCCGGAGCGCATATTATGACCGTGAATAATTAAATTTGTGGTCAAAGGATCAAGTGAACTGTCTGTATCAAGAATTAGACTTCCATTTTGATTTTCTTTTTTATCAAAGCTTCGATATAGGTAATATGTTTCATCTTCTGGAGTCCACATAATAGGATAGTCTATATTTGTATCTGGTACTTGCAACCAGGCTGCCATATCTGAGTTGGCGGTAAAGCTATCATGATAAGGATTGGGTTCAAGTATAATTTCTTTTTCGTCTTCGGGGCTTGTCTCCGAGGAATTGTCTTCTGTGGTGTTATCTATAAAATCTGTATTTTGAGCTTGGCCATCTTCTAGAGGAAGAGTATCAGAAGAAATGACACTTTCATTTACAACGGCTTCAGCAGAAGCGCGTAATTCATTTAAAATCTCAGAAGACTGATTGTCTGCTAGGATGTGGCGAACACCTAGGGCACCTGCTAATAATGCACAGACGATAATCACTATGGTTAGTAGGGTGTAAAGCTTTTGTTTAAGAGAATTCATTTCTTAGCCCTTTTTATATAATAATTTGGTTTTGACACACAATTTGTATTTTACATTACGAATATAGTAATTATACCCCGAAAAAACAATGGAATGCAACTGTTTTAAGAATTTTATAAGGAAAGATTCTTTCAAAATGAATTATTTGTATAAAAGTAGAATAAATATATGTCTGTTCATGCTGATTCGAGGGCTGTTAGTGCTGTTTGCAGTAAAAAAGAGGGGATTTGTGATAAAATATAAGGACAAATATATGAAAATTTGCTGACTAATTGTATTTACATAAGAGTAAGGAGGGAATGAAATGCGCTCCCAAAATAAACTGATAGAAAAATTAATTAAATACGGTAAAAACCATCCTAGGTTGACATATCCCATTATTGCTTTGATTGCAATAATATTGACGGCGTACCATGGCGGGAGAAAATACTTATATGACAGAAGGATTCATCCGGTTCGTCAACGTGCAATTGCATTTATGATGGCATTTACGATTCTTTTTACATCTACGGGAGTTCTATGGACAATTGCGGAAGAATTTCCTTCAGAAGAGGCCACACAAGAAGAAAGTGAAGGAACGGTTTCGGATGGAGATGCAGGAGAAGCGGAGCCAGTTCAAGAGCCAGTTCAAGAGCAAGAGTCTGTTTCTGGCGGAGATGCGCAGGAAACAGAGCAGAAGCAAGAGCAAGAAAATGTTTCTGGTGGAGATGCACAGGTAGTAGAAGAGACAATAAATGTGTTTGCATTTCTTGAATTAGAAGATGCATTTATTTTGGTACCTTATGAAACCGAAGAAGAACAGATTCCATTTCCAGAAATGATACAAGGTATATTGGAGAATGATGACAGTATAGAAATACCAGTTAGCTGGGAATGTATAGATGATGGCTATGATGAAGCATTATATAATCCTCTTCATGAGGATGCATTTACGATATTTACATTTGCTCCTAAATGGGATGAATCAAAATATGTAGTACAGGCACAGGAAGTTCCTCTAGTCTATGTTTGCTTTGAAACGGACATGATGCTTATGTCCGCTGGAAGTATAGAAACAATGACAATGGAAACCTTGTTTAAAAGCGGAAGTTCAGCTACAAATTTTAATATTAGTTCGGCAAATACTTTTGATACAACCTTCACTATAACTGGCGGGACAGTGGATGAACCAATACTTGTGATAACAGTTCCATATGGAATGGACATTACATATTATCCGCTTGCAACCAATGCGACCTTGTCTCCACAGCTTGCAAATAGTAATGCAGTAACCAAGACTACGCTGGCGGATGGAAGTACCACACTAACGTATAGATTTAAGGCAAATGTTACACAGGTTGGGTTTAATATTACAGTAACCCCAAATTATAAACTAAAGGACGGGGAGACGCATACATATTCGGCAGCCTATTATGACGGACAAGAATTAATTGTGACAGAAAGTGACAGTGTTACGGTAACAAACCCAACGGTAAAGGAAGGTGCAATTTATTTTTATAATACTATATCTGCTGACATGGTATTAAATGGTTCAGATTCATATTATATGGCAGTGAATCCGACATTTTATGCATATGCATCTCATTATCCCTACGAATCAGTGCAAATTGTGGTTCCATTACCAGATAAGGCGGTTCCTGGATTTGGAAAAGATAGTGCATTTACAGCGATGGAAAATAATGCCACATACTTGTTGAACAACAATAATATTTCAGTTACCTATCAGGAAAGCTATGTCTGCAAAAACAGTGCAAAAAATATTGACAAAACATGCAAGGTGCTGATATATACCGTTCAAGGAAACCATACGCTTTTGACAAAAGATTCGTATATTTCAATTAGTGAAAATATTTATGTGAAATATTCTGATGTTGTGGTTGGAAAATATACAGCGAATCTGTATCCGCAAATAACGATAAATTATGATGAAACTAGCAAGGTTGTTTCTGATTTTCTGAGTTATGATTATTTATATACTACGTTCAAAGAGTATAATTTGAAAGATTATTTTAAATTAAACCAATACACTAGTTGTACATATGGTGCAAATTCGTATGTTTTACCTTTAGAATATAATAATTATGGCTATTATTATATTCTAAATAGTACAGAAGACATAATCGAGAACATCCGTGTAGAGACAACACTTAATGAAAAGCTTTATGCCCAAAAGCTGGTATTTACTTTAAGTGATTCTTTAACTTCAGTTCTTCCGACCAAAGCAGTTGTTCAATATAAGACAAAAAAAGGTGGGGATGTATTACTGACCAAAACCATGACGGTGGATGAAAAAGAGTTTATTCTGGAAGATGTAGAAGATGCGTTTACATACCTTGATGTTACCTATGATAGGTTAAAGCCAGGTGCAAATAGTTATCTAATGCATATTTACTATACAAATAGAGAAAAGCTTGATGAAACGGGTTACAGGTATGTGAACACAAAAATAGTATCTGCAACAAGTGAGAAGTATGGAGATATTGGAGAACAGGTACAAGCATCGAACGCATATCTACTAAAAAGTATTTTCTCTACAAATGCATCGGTTGCAGTATCCCCAAGCACTTTGAACAAAGGGGATGAATTTTATGTTATGGAATATTGCTGTAATTCTTCATATCGCATTTTACTAAAAAACCAAATAATATATTGCTTGATGCCTAAAGAATATATTTTTACAAGATATGTCAAGTCTACAAGTGCAGCGTATGATAATGCCCAATATGTTATAAGTCAAAGAGAGATAGGAAATAATATTCTATATACAATAGAATATACTGATGGAATAGAACGCCCTTCTTATGCAGGATATTTATATTTCCGTGTAGGTCCCTCGGTAGATACCTCACAAGTGCGAAATATAACACTTCCAATGGGGATGTTCTATGAGAATAACCATCCCATGTTTCCGCTAACAAAGACAAACGGTTATGTGGCAAGCGAAGCAGCTTTGGGCATTGATATTAATGGTAATGGAGATACGACAGATACATTTTCTAAACCATACAGTTATTCAAGCGTAACTATAAACAGTGTTAATACATTAAGTGCGGAGGGCTATCTTTCTTCAAGTGTTAAGGTGGGAGAGAACCTTTCTAATGAATATTTATATAATTCTGATGGCGTATATAATTTAAAAATATATAACGGTTTTGCATCAGGAACAACAGCATCAGATATGGAAGTCATTATTCCTTTACCAAGAGAGAATGGGGTTTCAGAGTTTAAAGGAACAAAATACACCTCCACATGGGATGTATATATAAAAGCACCAGTAGTACTAGAGGGTGTCTTTTTACAGGATGCAGAAGTTTCCTATAGTACCGATGGAGGAAATACCTATCAGAATACGATGTCTGATTATGAAGCGGTAACACATATTAAAGTAAAATCAAAGAGTGGCATGGAATTACAGGCAAACGAAAGTGTAGCAATTAAGGTACCTTTCTATGTAGCGTTTAATGACAGGATGACATCCGTATCAACAACATACAAGGCTTATTTTTCTACCACAATGAGTTATGTAGATAATTTAAATAAAAGATTTTCAACGGCATCAGTAACGCCAAGCGAATTAAGCGCCAAGCTTACTGAAATTACAGGAATGGTATTTAAAGATTTTGATGGAAATGGCGTGAAAGATGGCGCGGATGTTGGCGCAAGTTACGCGGTATATCTTTATAAAGGAAGTAGTGCAACTGGCACGGCTCTAAAAAGTGTGTATTCAAATAGTTCCACAGGCGCTTATAGTTTAGGTCTTCTTTTGCCGGGAACATACACATTAAAGGTATCAAAAGGAACAAATGACTATTATCCATCAGCAAACGCCTATTTTAATGAGAATGGCGAATATACCTTTACGGTAGGTTCCTCTTCCACGGATGCGCTTAAAAATGTGAATATAGGCCTCTTATCTCCGAGAACCATTACCTTGAATGCTACTACGTTCAATTTAGTAGGAAGTGGAAGTACGAGAAAAATAGTGCCTACATTAACGCCAGCACTAAAAGCAGAAGAAGGAAGTGTTACTTATGTTTCGGCGGATTCAAGTGTTGCAGAGGTTGCGGCAGATGGAACCATTACATGGAAAAAAGAAGGAACCACGACCATCACGGTGACAGCCCCTCAAATTAAGGCATTGACGGATTTGGGCTTAAGTGAAACGACTACGGCAACAGCAACGATTAATTGTCAATTACTGGGATGTCATATAAAGGTGGCACCTTATTGGGCAACAAACAGTACTTCTTTTTCACAGGCACCTGCCTCGGGTACTTCAAGTATCACATATTACTATTATTATGGAAGAGGCGGATATTGCAACGATTCTTCTCATACGGATAATACAACAGTGTTAATAACTATCCTAGATGATGGCGGAACAGGGGCGACTATAGGAACAACATACAATTATTCTGGTTATAGCTATGGCTATGCAGGTTTGCAGTTTAGTAAGCCAGGAACCATTGTGTTACAGGCAGAAGAAACGTGGGGACATAATCAAGATGAGAAACCAGAAAAGTTAACCTTTACGCTTACGGTAACACCAAGAACGGTGACAGCTCCAAGCTTTTCAATTTCACCAGTTACGCCTGATGGAAATAATGGCTGGTATAAAACCTTGCCACAGCTTACCCTAACTCAGACCCAGGTGGGCACAACGGTAAGTACATTATTTAATAAAAACGCATCGGCTTATACTACTTTAACACAAACAAATAAGCCAACGATTACGGAAAGTGGAACATATACCTTTGCGGCATATTCTAACGAAAGCTATAAAAATGTAAAATCAACTACGGTATCTTTATCTAATATAAAAGTAGATATAGATAAACCGTCTATATCTAATGTGACGGTTCCAACTAACGAGGTGTGGAGAAAGTCCCAACTAATCCAATTTAGAATAAGTGATACTACGAGTGGTGTATCCTCCATTGCAGTAACTTATAATGGTGAAAGTGTAAATAATTTTGGAGATACTTCCACAGGATATTATAGCTTTACAGCTGTAAAGAATGGAATTTATACAATTACAGTAACGGACTATGCGGGAAATGTACAAACACAAACAGTGGCAATCAGTAAAATTGATACCACAGCACCACTAGACGTATCCTTAACTGGTATGAATGCACAGGGAGCATGGGTAAATGAAAACGTTACTCTAACCATAAGTGCCACTGATGAAGAAAGTGGTATTCAGAAGTATTGCTATTCTGTAGATGGTGGAGAAACCTTTAGTGACTTTATCACATGGAATGCTTCGGGAAGTAGTACCATAACCATTAGTGAAAATGGTGCCTATGCAGATAGCATTTTGGTAAGAGTATATAATCAAGCAGGATTATATACCGATAGTGAAGGGGTAACCGTGAACCTAGATAAACAGATACCAGAGCTAGATGTAGTGGCAACTGGCACGGGAAGCTTTACCAACCAGAATGTGACTTTTGCTCTTAGTAATGGAGTGACCAACCTATCAGGAATAAGCTACTATGTGAAAAAGACTGGCGAGACCCAGTGGACGGCTCTTGCAGATGGCAAGATGGAAGGTTATGGCACTTGGAATGCAGAAGACAAGGTTCTGACGGTTAGTGAAGATGTAAATACCGCTTATTACTTCCGCATAGAATCGGGTGCTGGAAGAAGTTACGAGTCAGAAAGCTATATGGTTAAAATACAGAAAGAAACAGAAGCATACACAGCCATAGACGTTACAACAGAAGATGTTTCCAATGAGTCTGGCTGGTATCAGAGCTTAACACTTTCTGTTGCAAAGAAGACAGCAGCAGAAGGAAAAGCAGCGATAAGAACCTACTATAAGCTGTATAAGGAAGGAACAACTGAACCTAGTAAAGTGGAACTAACAGGAACTTCCATAGAAGTATTGCTGGAAGGAAATATCATCCTTAGCATTTGGACAGAGGACGAAGCAGGAAATATCACCACGCCATACACAGTAAGCTACCTACATGATTCTGTGAAACCAGCCATTACGGATGTAACCTTACCAAGTAATGATACCTGGAGAAAAGAGCAAACCATTCAGTTTAAGGTAAGCGATGCAACCAGTGGTATGGATAGCATAGTGGTAACTAGAAATGACCAACAGGTTACGATAAGTAAGGATGAAGAAACTGGCTACTATAGTTTTAAGGTGACTATTAACGGCGACTATCTTATCACAGCAACGGATAATGCTGGTAATGTGCAGACCCAGACCATTAGCATTAGTAAGATTGATACCACAGCACCACTAGACGTATCCTTAACTGGTATGAATGCACAGAGAGCATGGGTAAATGAAAACGTTACCCTTACAGTTGGTGCCACTGATGAAGAAAGTGGTATACAAAAGTATTGCTATTCTGTAGATGGTGGAGAAACCTTTAGCGACTTTATCACATGGAATGCTTTGGCAAGTAGTACCATAACCATTAGTGAAAATGGTGCCTATGCTGATAGCATTTTGGTAAGAGTATATAACCAAGCAGGATTATATACCGATAGTGAAGGGGTAACCGTGAGACTAGACAAACAGATACCAGAGCTAGATGTAGTAGCAACTGGCACGGGAAGCTTTACCAACCAGAATGTGACTTTTGCTCTTAGTAATGGAGTGATCAACCTATCAGGAGTAAGCTACTATGTGAAAAAGACTGGCGAGACCCAGTGGACGGCTCTTGTAGATGGCAAGATGGAAGGCTACGGCTCTTGGAGTGCAGAAGACAAGGTTCTGACGGTTAGTGAAGATGTAAATACCGCTTATTACTTCCGCATAGAATCGGGTGCTGGAAGAAGTTACGAGTCAGAAAGCTATATGGTTAAAATACAGAAAG
>JAVBUZ010000034.1:0-2561 GCA_031554725.1 Lachnospiraceae bacterium
CCTCACTCACGCTTTCGCTCGGACAAACATGTAACAGTACTAAGATTGTGGCTTCGTCTCTGACTTGCCCCAATCAAGTGCTGACATGTTTATACGGAGTTCGTTAGAATGGTTATTGCTGTTTATGCAGGAGTAAATATACATAAAGAGCTAGGAAATGATTATTGCTACTTCGCTAGTAGTTATATTGAAAAAGAAAAAAATGATAACCTTTCAGCTATCATTTTATATTAAAGAATTAAATTCTATTGCTGTGGTAGAAACAAAGCTTCCTTAAGGGCAGTTTTGATCAACGCTGGCATTTGGCGTGTGTACTGTGCACGCCTATGTGCCATTGCGTTGTTCATTAAGTGCAAACGCCTGCCTGAAGGAACTTTGTTTCTACACAGCTCTATAACTTAATTCCTTTTCTATTTTATGCATATATTGCTCGATGCAATCCTTTACCATATCTCTTATTTCTCTTGTATTTTTACCTACATACTCGTCATAAGCAATTGGTTTTAGGAAATGCACTTGGGTAACTACTGGCTTTAAAGACTTTCCTTCAAAGGCTTTATAGGAGTCCCAAATTGCAACTGGTATGATTGGACATTTTGCTTTCTGTACGCATTTGAAGCTACCTGGGTGAAACTCCTGCATGGTGTTGTGATTTTTGTCATATCCACCTTCTGGGAAAATCAAATATCTTCTTCCTTCTGAAATTTCAGTTGCTACTTCGCTCATAACCGTTACTTGCTGGCGTAAATCTGTCTTTTTTAGTCTCTTGCCTCTAACTAGGTCAACAAACTGTGATGACACTAACATTTTAGAACGTTCATACTCCATAATTACGGTACATGGTGTTGGATGTGCTGCCATAATTCCAAGTGCATCGTATCTGCCTTGATGATTGGAATACATCACATATCCACCATCATTTGGTAGGTTTTCTACACCACTGACCTTAGTAGATATACGTCCTCTTTTCTTTATTAAATTAATCACCTTCTTTGCTAATGCAAAACAGTCTTCCTCTGAATATTTCTCAGGATGCTTGGCATATTTTGTCATCGCAAAAATATAGTAGGCAATTAAAGGTATTCCTGTAATCACCACAAAATAAAATCTTACCATTTCTAACCTCATTACTTGTCTAAACTTTACAATCATTTTACACACATGCTAGATACTATACGAAAATTTACGGTTTTTGTCAACTCCGTGGTAATAAGGAAATTTTGATTATATTTTCAAATTTAGTATCACCAAAGAAATACCAGATAGAATTAACATCACACAAACTACCTTTTTTACTATCTTTTCATCTATCGCCCTGGTTGCTGAAATTCCTATTCCCAACCCTAGTAGCATAAATGGTATGAGGCATATTGCTGTTTTACATATCTGCCAGTTTATTATTCCTGTAGCAGCATAAACTATGATTCTTAATGTGTTTTCGATGCAAAAAACAGCGCATAGATTCCCTCTAAAAGAGCTGTTGTCTGTGGTTGTTCGGCTTATATATGCTGCTAGCAATGCCCCAATTCCAAATAATCCGCAAAGAACGCCTGAAAGAATTCCAATAAATAGTAGAACTACTTTTGAGGTCTTGGTAGCTTCTTTTTTTCTTTCCCGTAGCAGCATTTCCAATCCTATTCCAACTACCACCACCCCAAAAAGCACCTTAATTAGTGTGATATCTCCTACCTTTAACAAGAAAATACCTGGTATGCTTCCAAGCAAAACCAAGCAGGTCAGTGGAAACCAAACTTTAAATTTTAGTGCCTTTCTTTCCTTTATAAGCATTATGAAATTTGATGGATAACCTACCACCAATTCTACTGGGGTAATTTGAATATTATTGGCATGAAATCCCATAATTGTACTAAACACAAGCGTGTTAGCAAATCCGCAAAGCCCTTTTATTATATAAGCGCAAATCACCGAAATGATTAGCCACATGTCTATTGTCATACCTAATATCCCTCTATTTCACATCCTATGTATTAGAGCTCTTACTTATTAAATGTAAAATATCTCTCCAAGCCTTCTGTCATTATTATCTCATTATCCTCTGTTACAATGAGCATATCTACGTTATACACCTTAGCTAAGCGAAGTGCCTCTTCTTGTCCTGCTACAAAACATGCTGTAGATAAGGTATCGCCTAAGATTCCACTTTTAGATACCACCGTAACCGAACGGATTCCGCTTCTAGCTGGATAACCCGTTTGTGGATCTAAAATATGATGGTATTTTACTCCATCAACTTCTACAAACCGTTCATAGTCACCAGAGGTAGAAACACAGTAGCCTCCCTCTAGGCTCAAGGTTCCTAAATATCTATCCGTATTCATTGGGTCTGTTATCCCCACTTGCCAGCTTGAAGCATCTGGCTTTGTTCCATAAGTAAGTATGTTTCCGCCTACCGAAAAAATCCCTGCTTTTACCTCTGATTTACTTTCCAAAAGTTCAGCGATTTCATCACAGGCAATTCCTTTTCCTACCGCACCAAAATCTAGTGACACTTTTGCATCCACATAAGCCTGATGGTTCTTTAAAGACACTTTTTCATAGCC
>JAVBUZ010000168.1:0-8987 GCA_031554725.1 Lachnospiraceae bacterium
AATAAAAGGAATGAAAGGAGCTTTACTCATATGAAGGACGCAGTTGTGATTAAGAGTTACCCAAATGGTATCTCTCTGCTTCTGGATAAAGAATGTTCATTTGATGAATTATTAGAAGAGATAGGTTTTAAGTTTTCCGAATCAAAAGCCTTTTTTGGTAACGCAAGAGTGGCATTGTCTATTGAAGGAAAAGAGCTTAATTCAGGAGAAGAACTGAAGATATTAGAAGTTATCAAGAAAAACAGTGAAGTAAAGATTGTTTGCTTGGTTGGAAAAGATAATGAAAATAACAAACACTACTTAAAGGCCTTGGAGGAAATGGATCGTAGACTTCCTAAAGGTGATAGTGATGGCCAGTTTTATAAAGGAACCTTGAAAAACAATCAGGTTCTTGAAACAGAACAGAGCATTGTTATTTTGGGAGATGTGTATCCCGGTAGCGCGATTGTATCTACAAAAAATATAATTGTGCTCGGAGGCTTGTATGGCGAAGCGTATGCGGGTGCCAGCGGACAAGACGGATCTTACATAGTTGCGCTTGAAATGGAGCCGGAAAGATTAAAAGTCGGCGATTTCAAATATAAAGCTACAGGAAAGACAAAATGGGGCGTAAAGCCCAAGGTACAACCGAAGATTGCTTATGCAAAAAATGGTAAGCTAGTGATTGAGCCACTTACGAAAGAATTACTGGAATCCTTTTAGTGGGAATTCAGGGGACGATATATTATTCATGAAATACCGCAAGACGGTAGGAGGAGGAAACATGAGTGAAGTAATTGTCGTCACATCCGGAAAAGGCGGTGTGGGTAAGACCACCACATCAGCAAACGTAGGAACTGGTCTAGCACGAATGGGTAAAAAAGTGTGTTTGATTGACACTGATATAGGCCTAAGAAATCTAGATGTAGTTATGGGACTAGAAAACCGCATCGTCTATAATTTAGTAGATGTTGTAGAAGGGAATTGCAGGGTAAAACAGGCACTTATTAGAGACAAGAGGAATCCAGGCTTATATCTAATGCCATCTGCACAAACAAGAGATAAATCATCCGTTTCACCAGAACAAATGGTAAAAATGATTGACCATTTAAAGGAGCAGTTTGATTATATTATTTTAGACTGCCCGGCAGGAATTGAGCAAGGGTTTCAAAATGCAATAGCTGGTGCGGATCGGGCGCTGGTAGTAACCACCCCAGAGGTTTCAGCTATTCGAGATGCAGATCGAATCATAGGGTTATTGGAAGCAAATAGTTTCAAGAAGATTGATCTTATTATTAATAGACTGCGTTATGATATGGTAAAACGAGGCGACATGATGTCATCTGCGGATGTAGTTGATATACTGGCTATTCCTCTTATTGGAATCGTACCAGATGATGAGAATGTTGTTATATCTACCAATCAGGGAGAACCACTTGTGGGAAATGACACTCCAGCAGGTATGGCATACCAAAATGTATGTCAGCGTGTAATGGGAAAAGAAGTGCCATTCATGGACTTTGAAAAGGGAATATCATTTTGGACAAAAGTAACTGGTATCTTTCATAAAATATAAAGGGGGCAACAAACAATGAGACATTTATTTAGAAGAAAAAGTTCCAAAGAAGTTGCCAAGGATAGATTGAAGATACTGTTAATTTCAGACCGCGTCAACTGCTCACCAGAAATGATGGAGATGATTAAAGCAGATATTGCCAAGGTTATTTCAAAGTACATGAAGATTGATGCAGGCAACATGGAGATTCAAATTAGCAAAACAACTACGAAGGGTGGACGAAATGTAAAGAACCCCACACTTTATGCCAATATTCCTATTTTAGATTTAAACAAGTAGTTAAAGGTGCTATATAAAAGATAAAGGACAGTGAATATGTTTAAACATTACCGATTACGGGACTATGATTTCAAATTAATAATAATGATTTTAGCATTATCTATGATTGGCGTTTTAGCTATAGGTAGTGCCAAAGAATCTTTACAGAATAAGCAACTTATGGGTGTTCTCGCAGGACTTTTTATGATGATAGTAATATCTGTCTTTGATTATACATGGGTACTAAAGTTTTATTGGGTGATGTATATTATCAATCTTGTGTTACTATTATGGGTCGAAATTGCGGGTGCATCAGGAGGTGGTGCAGAGCGTTGGTTTGAGTTTGGTGGATTTAGGTTTCAGCCTTCAGAATTAGCCAAAATATTATTGCTTTTATTTTATGCACAGTTTATTATGAAACATAGAGAACGCTTAAATACATTTAAATATATTGTTATGAGTGTGATACTTATTGCCGTGCCATGGATCTTAATTGAAGAACAGCCAGATTTATCAACAAGTATTGTCGTAATGGTATTATTTTGTGTTATAATGTATGTAGGTGGTGTGAGTTACAAGCTAATTTTAGGGGTACTGGCGGTGATGATACCAGTCCTTATAATCTTTATCAGCCTAATTTTGCAGCCAGATCAAGAGATTCTAGAAGATTATCAGAGAAATCGAATTTTGGCATTTATTTATCCTGAAGAATATGTTTTGAAAGAAGCATATCAGCAGAATAATGCAGTTATAGCGATAGGCTCTGGACAGCTTACTGGAAAAGGTTATAAAAATAATGAAATTAGTTCCGTAAAAAATGGTAATTATATTTTAGAACCACAGACCGACTTTATTTTTGCCGTTATTGGTGAAGAATTTGGATTTCGTGGAAGTTGTGTAGTAGTAATACTAATCGTATTGATAGGACTTGAATGTATCTCCGTTGGTAGAAGAGCGAAGGATACGGCGGGAACGATTATAGCCTGTGGTATGGGAACGCTGGTGGTATTTCAAGGTTTTTTCAATATTGGTGTAGCAACATTTATCTTGCCCAATACCGGATTAACATTACCGTTTGTTAGCTACGGACTTACCTCCCTAATGAGTCTTTATATAGGGATGGGGTTTGTGCTAAATGTAAGATTGCAATGTAAAAGATAGAACAAAAAATAGAGCAAGAGAGGGAAAAAGTATGAACATAGCACTGTGTGCGCATGACGCCAAAAAAAAGCTGATGCAAAATTTTTGTATAGCATATCGAGGAATATTAAGTAAAAATGAGTTATATGCAACGGGAACCACTGGAAGACTTATTGAAGAGGTAACCAATCTTTCTATCCATAAATACTTAGCAGGACACTTAGGGGGAGAGCAACAGTTAGGGGCACAAATTGAACATAATCAAATTGACTTGGTTATCTTTTTACGTGATCCATTAACACCACAGTTACATGAGCCAGATATTAACAATATATCTAGATTATGTGATATGCATAATATTCCTGTAGCAACAAACTTGGCTTCAGCGGAACTATTAATCAAGTCCCTTGATAGAGGAGATTTAGAGTGGCGTGAGATGTACAAATAAGATAAAATACATTAATTTTATAGTGTGTATAGTATTACTTGCAGGTATGCTCGGTGGATGTGGTAAGGAAGTATATAGCTTTCCTTACAATTCCCAGTACGATGTAAGTAGTTTTCAAATCATTCATAAAGAGAATGTGGCGGTTGCGAAAACATTTGCCGCTAATTTGTGTGTTGTAACAGGAGATATCTTATTAGATACGGTGGATATGTCTGAAGAATCAGCCGCTATTTTAGTTGATGTAAATGGTGTTTCGCCTCTTTACTCAAAAAGCGCATATGAAAAACTATATCCAGCTAGCTTGACGAAGATAATGACAGCTTTAGTGGCATTAAAGAATGGCTCCATGGAGCAGGTTCTTACAGCTAGTAGCGTAATTAATATTACCGAATCTGGAGCACAGCTTTGCGGGCTTAAGGTAGGGGATTCCATGACGCTTTCTCAGGCACTTCATATTCTACTTATTTACTCCGCCAATGATGTGGCAATGATGATTGCAGAAAACATAGGTGGAACGGTTGATAAGTTTATCAGTATGATGAATGAAGAGGCAAAAGCTCTTGGTGCAACCAATACAAATTTTGCCAATCCGCATGGATTGTCGGATATTAATCATTATACAACGCCATATGATTTGTATCTTATATTTAACCAAGCTGTTAAATATGATATTTTTAAAGAAATTATATCTATGCTTTCCTATAGTACCATATACTATGATAAGGATGGAAAAACAAAGGAACTTTCTGTTAAAACAACGAACTTATTCTTAAGAGGCGATTATGCATCACCAGATGAAGTGACCGTAATTGGTGGAAAAACAGGAACTACAAATGCGGCAGGGCATTGTTTGATTTTACTTTCAAAAGATACCAAAGGAGATTCTTATATTTCAGTTATATTACGCGCTCCTAAAAGGGAAATTTTGTATGGGGAAATGACAGATTTATTAGACGAAATCGGTAAATAGTAGTTGTTTTTTGCCTTGAGATAAACTATAATAAAAACAGATATAAGCGGGGCGACAAATTTCAAAACAATTTACTTTAGGAGGGTTTACAATGGTTCAATTAATCGTAGGCAATAAAGGAAAAGGCAAAACAAAACAGTTACTTGACAAAGTAAATACACAGGTAAAGGAAATAGCGGGAAACATCGTATATCTAGACAAAAGTACAAAGCATATGTATGAATTAAATAACAAAGTTCGTCTAGTAGATGTTTCAGAATACTTTATTGAGAACACAAATGAGTTCTTTGGATTTGTTAGTGGTATTGTTTCACAAGATCATGATTTACAACAAATGTATTTTGATAGTTTTTTGAAAATAGCATGTGTAGAAGCGAAAGATATTGTAGCAGTAGTTAAGAAATTAGAACTTTTAGGCGAACGTTATAGCACAGATTTTGTGTTAAGTGTATCTGTAGATGAATCAGAAATTCCTGAAGAAATTAGAAGCAAAATAATAGTCTCACTTTAATTAGTGTATAAACGCTGCGGCGCAATTTTCAATAACATAAAAAAGCCTCGGACCATTTCCGAGGCTTTTTATACGAATATTTTTAGGAGGATTTAAAGTGCCAAAAGGAAAATCCGATAAGGTTACAAATATAAAAAAATATCGTAGACCCATGAATGTAAATATAGGCTTGATAATCTTTGTAGTTATTTTTATATATGTTCTAATTTGTATTGCCATGTATTTTAGACAAAATCATATTAGGTGGTATGAAGTAAAAGAGGGATATTTATCAACAAATAATGTTTATACAGGTATAGCGATTAGAGATGAAGTGATTATTCCGACTCAGGATGCAGGGTATGTAAATTACTATGTACGTGAGGGCGAAAGAGTTGCGGTAGGAAATTTAGTATATACAGTGGATGAAACAGGGCGTTTGAGCGATTATGTAAGTAAAGAGGATTCAGGCGAAAATGCACTTTCAAATAGTGAATTGGCTCAGCTTAAGAGCGAAATTATAAACTTTAAACATAACTTTGATAGGGAATCCTTTAGTTCAATATATGATTTTAAGTATACTGCCAAGGGTACTGTTTTAAAGCTAGCAAATAATTCCTTAATGGATGTAATTAGCAATGTAAGTAATAATTCGGAACTAGCAGGACTGCTTAACTTTTACTATGCAAAGAATACCGGGATTGTTGAATACTGGATTGATGGTTATGAAGGTATAATGCCAGAGATGATAACTGAAAAAGACTTTGATAAAAAGAGGTATGAAAAAAAGCAGTTACTAAATAATAATTTAGTGGCACAAGGAGAGGAAATATATAAAGTATGTGTGGATGAAAATTGGTCCATTGTAATTCCGGTTGATGATGAAAGAGGAAAAGAACTATTAGAAAAAGAATACGTAAAGGTTCGTTTCTTGAAGAATCAAAATGAGTCATGGGGAAAGGTGGAGCTACTACATAACCCAGAGGGAAATACATATGTAAAACTGTCCTTCACCAATTCGATGGTAACATTTGCCGGCGATAGATATTTAGAGGTAGAGCTAATCATTAACGAGCTAACAGGGTTAAAAATTCCTAACAGTGCAGTTGTAGAAATGGAATTTTTCTTGGTTCCCGAAGAATATATATCCAAAAGTGGAACAGGAAGTACGCAAGGTGTTTTACGTGAGAAAGTATTAGAGGATGGCACCATCACTACCGAATATATTCCTATCAATGTCTATAGTATAAAGGATGAAGAATACTATTTAGATACGAATACATTAAGAACAGGCGATCATCTAAGATTGGACGGCTCGCAGGAGATATTTACCATTAGTAAACGTGCTACGCTTATTGGTGTATACAATATGAATAAAGGCTATGCAGATTTTAGGCAGGTTGTAATTCTGTATCAAAATGATGAATATGCCATTGTAGAGTCTGGTACCAAATACGGATTAAATGTATATGATTTAATTGTCTTAGACGCGGCGTCAGTAGATGAGAATCAATTTATATATGAATAGCAGGGTGAAGTAAGGTATGATTTCAGAAAATATAAAGGAAGTTCAAAAAAATATAGTGGGAGCTTGTAATAAAGCAGGCAGAGATAGTAAGGCTGTTACCCTTATAGCGGTTAGTAAAACGAAACCACTTGAAATGCTAGAGGAAGCTTATGAATGTGGCATACGAGATTTTGGCGAAAACAAGGTTCAAGAGCTAGTAGATAAGTATGAAAAGCTTCCAAAGGATATTAAATGGCATATGATTGGGCATTTGCAAAGAAACAAAGTGAAGTATATTGTTGATAAAGTGTACTTAATTCACAGCGTAGATTCTTATTCTTTGGCAGAAGAGATTAGCAAAGAGGCTTTGAAAAAGGATGTTGATGTTAATATTTTAGTTGAGGTTAATATTGCAGATGAGGATAGCAAGTTTGGAGCAAAAAAAGAAGAGACGACAGAATTAGTCAGAAAAATTGCCACCTTACCAAGGATTTATGTCAAAGGATTGATGTCCGTGGCACCATATGTAGAAAATCCAGAAGAAAACAGACAATATTTTGTGAAGTTGCGCCAATTATGTGTTGACATAAAGAAGAAAAACATTGATAATGTTAGTGTGGACTTGCTTTCTATGGGAATGACAGGTGATTATGAAGTTGCTGTAGAAGAAGGTGCGACGCATATAAGAGTAGGAACGGGAATTTTTGGAGCAAGAGATTACTTGACCTTAAATAACACTGTTTAGAGAGAGGATTTGTTATATGGGAGTAATGGATAAGTTTTTAAATTATATGAAACTTAACGATGAAGACGAAGATTATTATGATGAAGATTACTATGATGAGGATGAGACTCCAGAACCAGTTAAAAAAACA
The DNA here is from genome assembly GCA_031554725.1 of Lachnospiraceae bacterium. Classification (GTDB taxonomy): domain Bacteria; phylum Bacillota; class Clostridia; order Lachnospirales; family Lachnospiraceae; genus JAVBUZ01. The sequence continues at coordinate 7,244 of JAVBUZ010000168.1, forward strand.
TCTCCAGCAAGAGAATCTTCCTTTGATGATGATAAAAATGCAGTAAAGAAACCAGTTACAAAGGTAACACAGATGCGTCCTAATACAACTACTAGAAAAATGCCTGGAAGCGGTATGGAAGTATGTGTGATTAAACCAAGCTCAGTTGAAGATGCAAGAGAAATAACAGAGACCTTATTAGCAAATAGAACCGTGGTTCTTAACCTAGAAGGATTGGATGTAGATATTGCGCAGAGAATTATTGACTTTACTTCGGGCTCATGCTTTGCCATCGGAGGTAATTTGCAAAAAATATCACATTACATATTTATTATTACTCCTTCTAGCGTAGATATTTCTGGAGATTTTCAGGATATTTTCAGTGGTGGATCTTTTGAAGTGCCACTAAACAACGGATATTAATGTTAGAGATAAAAAAATGAGTACCAGAAGGAACAGATGATGGTCTGTTCCTTTTTTAGAGAGGTAAAGAAGATGACAGCAGAAAGAATGACAGTTTTATACAATAAAAAACCTAGCTATGATATTTTATTTTCACAAGGGTTTGAGGATTTATTTGAAGAACTTCCTAATATTGTTTCCCAAGAAAGAAAGATATGTATTATTACAGATTCTAACGTAGAAGGTCTTTATGGCAAGGAACTACAAGAAGCTTTAAGTAAACAATATAAAAAAGTTGTATTGTATTCTTTTAAAGCGGGCGAAGATAGCAAAACCTTAGACACCGTTAAAAATATATATGAATACCTAATAAAAGAAGAATTTGACCGTAAGGATATGCTAATTGCTTTGGGTGGTGGTGTAGTTGGTGACTTAACAGGCTTTGTTGCGGCTACCTATCTAAGAGGAATTTCTTTCGTTCAGATACCAACTACTTTACTTGCACAGGCAGATAGCAGTATTGGTGGAAAAACTGGTGTGGATTTTGATGGGTATAAAAATATGGTAGGTGCTTTTAATATGCCAGCCCTAGTTTATATGAATTTAGATACCCTAAAAACATTAGAAGATAGACAGTATTTTTCTGGCTTTGCGGAAATTATGAAATACGGATTAATCAAAGATAGCGAATTTTATGTATGGCTGATAGAAAATATGTATGAAATCTGTGAACGTGATGTAACGGTTTTAAAAGAGATGGTTGTGAGAAGCTGCCAGATTAAAAAAATGGTAGTTGAAAAAGATCCTACAGAACAAGGCGAACGTGCACTTCTTAACTTTGGTCATACGATAGGTCATGCTATTGAAAAAGCAAAGAACTTTACCTTACATCATGGAGAATGTGTGGCCTTAGGAAGTGTTGCAGCAGCTTATATTTCATTTAAGAGAAATATGATTTCTTCAGATGAATATTATGAAGTTAGGGATATGTTTGTACCTTTTTATCTACCAATTAGTATTGATGATATTGATCCAAGTGAGATTATAAAACTTACCAAGAATGATAAAAAAGCGGATGCAGGTAAAATCAAATTTATTCTTTTAAAGAAAATTGGAAAAGCTGTAATAGATGACACCGTTACAGAAGAAGAAATTTTAGAGGCTGTTAACGAGATTTATTATTGTGAAGACAATGAGTAACATTAATAAAAGAAAGGCATGATAATTTATGAACAAAAAGAAAGCATTGATGCTTGGGGTATTTACCCTTATTCTAGTTGTTTTATTAGCACTTGATCAGTTTACAAAACATCTTGCGGTGTTGTATTTAAAAGGAAAAGAAAGTATTTCTCTTGTAAAAGGA
>JAVBUZ010000033.1:0-2787 GCA_031554725.1 Lachnospiraceae bacterium
CTGATACGTCTACTCCTGATTCGTCTCCTCCTGACACTTCTCCTCCTGATACGTATCCTCCTGATACGTCTACTCCTGATACGTCTCCTCTTGATACATCTCCTCCTGAGGTGTCCCCGCCTGATGTAGTTTTAGAGGACGTTTTTTCCAAGTATACTTTTACAGTTGCACCTTCTATTGCTTTACCGTATTTATCACTAACAGTAAAATTAAATTCATAGTCTTTGCTCTCCGCATATGCCTGTAATCTAGTAAATGGTATTACAATGAAAACCAGCATAACAGCTAGACAGGCTGCTAGTATTCGTTCAAAAAAACTTCTTCTTCCGTTTATCATGATTCCTTCTTCTCCCACTATTCATTTACTTAATCAATTAATTCATTACTACCCAAATACCCCATTTCAATCTCTACTTCGAACTCGCCATTCACATTTGCCTGCGATTCAGCTTTGTTTTCAGAAGAAAGGATGGTGGTTATATTCGACGGATTTATCGTTGAAGAAAGGATAGACGTTTCTTCTGCCATAGCAGATAGCTTCGTAGTAGAAAACTTCTCTGTGGCTAATGCAATCGCCGAAGCTCCTTTTCTCGGCTCCAATCTACCAGAAAGAGATATTTTATCCGTTAATTTCCCTCTAGCAATATTTACTGCACTTGGCTTATATGCCTTGTCGCCAGTGCTCTCATTTTGTTGACGGATTGTTTCAATCGCTTTTCTTGCCGTCGTTCCTGTAATATCGCCAAAAATCTTAGTTACATCAAGGAGAAAAAATAGAGCAACCGATGTAATAAAAAGAACGCCTGCTAAGATATAGGAGGCCATAGAAAGATTCTGTAATAATTCAACTGACATTATTCATTTCCTCCTTTACCTGTGCCAAAAGCCGTTTCTATTGCTGCTTCTGTATCTGGTAGTAGTGCAATAATACGCTTCTTTTTTTCTTCCGTTTTGTCCGCGGTTGTAACAATAGATTTTGCAATGCGTGATATTAAGTCACACATCTCTTCTAGCTCTGTTTGCGAAATACTATCACCCTTAAACTTTGTTACATACTGCTGAATCGCTCCCCTTGATAGTTCCAATAGTTCTAGCCTAACGATTTCACTTTCTTCTTCATTTACAGCAACTAAATTTAAAAGCTCTGTTAAATTATTGAACAATGGTCTATACTTTCCTTTATCACTTGCCTCTGTAATGTTAGTGGTTATATCTCTATAAAAAATACCAACGTTTGCATAAACTCTTGCCATCCCTAAATTCTCATAATCTTCTGGTGCATTATCAACAATGTCCTGAAACCATTCAATTGCACTTTTCGCTTTTGTTACTTGATTCTCTGTTCCATCACCATAGTCGTAGTAGTACCAATAAAGTTTTCCAGTCTCAAAACATATCTCAATATAGTTGTCCATGTTCTTTTGAAGCTCTGTCTTATTGTTCTTAATATATTTTGTTAATTGATTCGCCTCATCTAATGTAAAGAGTGAATCATTTTCCTTATATGTTTGAGTTAAACCTATGTACGCCTCTTTTTCTCCCGCGTTATTTGGAATCGCAATACATTCTCCATATAATTCAATCTTTTTATCGTAATCTGCCGTTTTTGACGCTTCATACAGCTTGTCCTGATATGCGTCTGTTGATTTTTGTACTGCAACATAATTCAAAACAAAACCACATATTGCAAAGCCCATAGAAAATACAAGTGTTGTTATAAAAGCTCCTAACCTTTTTTTCTGCTTTTTCTTATACAAGTCATCAATATGCTCATAATGCTCTAGTGCATACATAAGCTCCGCCGCCGACTGGTATCTATCATCTGGGTTACGCTGGGTGCATTTTTGAATAATACGCTCCAAACCACTTGATAAGCCTGCATTAATCTGACGAATTGGCTTTATTTCATAAGGTGGTTCACTAGGATTCCGCCCTGTTACCAAATGATAAAGTGTCGCCCCTAAGCAATAAATATCTGTTCTCGCGTCTGTCTGTCCCATGCCACCGAACTGTTCTGGCGCTGCATAGCCAACAGTACCAAGGCAGGTTGTATCTGCTAAATTTCTCTCTTTAAATTCTCTTGCTGTACCAAAGTCAATTAAAGTTAAGTTTCCATCTGGCTTTAACATAACATTGGCTGGTTTCATATCGCGATAAATAATGGCTGGTTGCCTTGAATGCAAATAACCTAGTACGTCGCACAATTGCTTAGCCCATTCAATTACATATTCCTGTGGCTGCGCACCATATTCTTCAAGGGCCTTACTTAAAGAGTTACCTTCTACATAGTCCATAACAATTAAAAATGTTTCGTCATTTTCAATTACGTCTACGATACTTGGAAGATTGGGATGTTTTAGTTTTTTAAGCATATCTGTCTCGACGATAAGACCTTGTTTGACTGCTTCAAAATCTAAAACTCCATCCTTTCGTACTTCTTTTATTGCCCAAGTTTTATTTGCTTTTTCATTTATTGCCATGTAAACGACGCTCATCCCGCCATGACCAATTTCACTTAGTATTTTATATTTACCATCAACTAGTGTTCCTACTTCAAGCATAATAAATCCTCCGAATTTTACTTAAAATGTTCTGATTGTAATAACTGATATGTTATCTCTTTCTTCTCTTTGCTTATTTAGTTCAATAAGAGCATTCATATTCTGCTTCATACTTTCCACATCCGCCATAACATTTGGATTTAGAAAATCTAACATCTCTTTTTCCGTAATCTCATGCCTAAAGCCATCACTACAAAGCATATACACTGTATTTAGCCCTGGTGTA
>JAVBUZ010000138.1:0-4004 GCA_031554725.1 Lachnospiraceae bacterium
AGTAGATTATCCTAACATTTTTTTCTCACTTTCACATTCAGAGGACTATGTTGTTTGTGCTATAGCAGATAAAGAAATCGGAGTGGACATCCAAAAACAAAAGGAAATGCCCTCGGATAGGTTAGTTGCACGTTTCTTTTCGGAAGAGGAAAATAAAACCTACCAGAAGTTTTCTTCAAACGAAGAAAAGATAAACTGGTTTTATCGTACGTGGTCCGCCAAGGAGGCCTACATAAAGCTTACGGGCAACGGGCTTGGCCAAGGCTTAAATACATTTTCGGTGGACTTTGAAACAGCACAAATTAGAGATGAAGTCTCAACTGATATCGTAGAGCTATTTGAGTTCAAGCAAATTCCGATGTATTATATAACCCTTGCTATCACAAAATAATTACTTAGAATTTACCTTCAGGTGGTAATGAATTTTACCTATACGGCATATAATAAACTTTGTACGTATAGGAATGGAGTTAATACTAGTGGGAAATGAAGAGTATAAAGATGCGGTAAGCAAAATGCGAGAGCAAATGCAGCAAAGAGTCTGCAAGGAAGTATATACAAAGGCAGTCTCTAAGGCACAAACCATAGTAAAACAAGTATGTTTTCAGGCGGAGGATGAAGCGAACAGGCAAATGGTCAATAGCATCAGAAGTAGAATAAAGGGGCCAGAGAGTATTGTAAGGAAGCTACAGAAAAAAGGTTTAACACCAGTTTTCACTGTAGCAGCTACAAGATTAAACGATTTGGTAGGGATTAGAATAACCTGTTACTTTTTGGATGACATTCAAACCATAGCGGAAAAGCTAAAAATACATAAAGATATACATTTTATAAAGGAAAAGGACTATATAACGACTCCTAAAGAGAGCGGCTATAGAAGTTTTCATTTGATAGTGGAAGTGCCTATCGAAGTAAATGATACGGAACAATGGATAAAGGCTGAAATACAAATTCGTACCATGGCAATGGATATATGGGCAAGCATGGAACATCAGCTATGCTATAAAAAGGGCCAACTAGAAGAAACATTAACAAGCACAGAGTTAAAAGAGTGTGCAGAAATGGTAAATCATGTGGATCGAAAGATGGTTACGATGAGAGAAGAAGGAAGTATATAGTGGAAATTACATTAGAGCAGATTAAAAATGAGGAATCCATAAAAAGTTATATAAGAAAAGCAGATGAGTCTTTACTTGCATTGGGATTTACAGAGCATAGCTTTGCACATGTTTGTAAGGTCTCAGACATGGCAAGTGAAATACTTAAGACTCTTGGATATAGTGAAAGAGAAGCAGAGCTAGCGGCAATTGCTGGTTATCTACATGATATTGGAAATGTAATCAATCGTGTGGATCATGCACAAAGTGGTGCCGTTATGGCTTTTCGTATTTTAGATAAGATGAACGCTGAGCCTGATGAGGTTGCAACCATAATTACAGCTATTGGGAATCACGATGAGTCTACGGCATATCCAGTAAATCCTGTGGCTGCGGCACTTATTTTGGCAGATAAAACGGATGTACGATGTAGCAGAGTAAGAAATCAAGATATGGCTAATTTTGATATTCATGATAGAGTGAATTTTTCTGTAAAAGAATCAAAAGTAACAGTAAATAAAGAAGAAATATGCTTACACTTAAAAATTGAAACAGAAATTTGTACAGTTATGGATTACTTTGAAATATTCCTAAATCGAATGATTCTATGCAAAAAGTCCGCGGAGAAGCTAGGCGTAAAATTTGCACTTAATATAAATGAACAAAAAATGATTTAGCATCATAGTATATCACAAAAGTAAAAGTGGTGATAATATGGATAACGCGGCAAGTAGCTTAGTTGTTTTAGATGCAGGACATGGCGGTTGGAATCCTGGCGCGGTTTATGAAGGCCGACAGGAGAAAGACGACGTCTTAAGACTGACATTAGAAGTAGGTAGAATATTAGAAGAGAATGGTGTGAATGTTGTATATACAAGAACGGAAGATGTTTATGAGTCACCTTATCAAAAGGCTCAAGAAGCAAATGCAACAGGAGGAGATTATTTTGTCTCCATTCATAGAAATTCTAGTCCATATCCAAACCAATATTCAGGTGTTGAGACATTAGTATACAATCAGTATAGCCCGGCAGCAGAGCTAGCAGAAAATATCAATAGAGAATTGGAAAGCATAGGCTTTATCAATCACGGAGTAAATGAACGTCCCAATTTAGTTGTGCTTCGTGAAACCAATATGCCAGCAGTTTTGGTGGAGGTTGGCTTTATTAATACGGATGCAGATAACTACCTATTTGATACAAAATTTTACGAGATTGCACAAGCGATTGCAAATGGAATCTTAGAAACTATATATGCGCAAGGCTAATTTTAATTTCAATATGTAAAAGAGCAGGTCCGAGCGACCTGCTCTTGCTATTTAAAAAACAATAAAACGTTTAAAAATCTGTATTCGGTCATATAATCAAGGATAGAACAAATTATTAAATTTATCGTAAATCGTTTTTCAAATGATTGACGAATAATTCAGGTATGTTATTATTTGTATATGAAATGTGTATGAAAAAAAGTAATGGAGGAAATTCTTGATGCAATTACAGTTTACGGATAAGGCAAAAGCAGCATTATTACTAGCAGAAAAGACTGCAAAGCAGCTTAAGCAAGGGTATGTGGGAACCGAGCATATTCTTGTAGGTTTATTAAAAGAAAAAACAGGGGTTGCTGCAAAAGTTTTGTTTGATAATGGCGTGCAGGAGGATCAAGTAGTTGAAATGATCCGAGATCTAATTGCGGTAGAAAGTCCAGTGCTTATTAAAGATAGAGAGAACTATTCACCTAGAGCACAGAGAGTTCTAGAAGAGGCACACAGGCAAGCAGCTAAATTTAATTCTTCGAAAACAGGTACCGAGCATATTCTGATGGCAATTCTTAAAGAAGGTGAGAACGTAGCAATCCGTCTTCTAAATACAATGAATATTTCTATTCAGAAAATATATGTTGATATAATTGTTGCAATTGGAGAAGATGGCAAGCTTTATAAGGATGATTTACCTAAAAATAAACAGAATAAAAAATCAACATCTACATTGTCGCTATATAGTAGAGATTTAACTCAGATGGCAAGAGATGGAAAGCTTGATCCAGTTATTGGAAGGGAAGATGAAATTGCTAGAGTAATACAAATTCTCAGCAGAAGAACGAAAAATAATCCTTGCCTTATTGGCGAACCTGGTGTTGGTAAGACAGCAGTGGTAGAAGGACTTGCTCTTAGGATTGCGGCTGGTGAGGTACCTTTTACTGTTCAAAATAAACGCGTGGTGACTCTTGATTTGTCTGCCATGGTTGCAGGAAGTAAGTATCGCGGAGAGTTTGAAGAAAGAATAAAGAAGGTGCTTAAGGAAGTCATTGATGATGGAGATATTATTTTATTCTTAGATGAGCTTCATACAATTATAGGCGCAGGCGGGGCAGAGGGTGCTATCGATGCCTCTAATATTATGAAACCTTCTTTAGCTAGAGGGGAAATTCAGCTTGTTGGTGCAACAACCATAGCGGAGTATCGTAAGTATATAGAAAAAGATGCGGCACTAGAACGCAGGTTTCAGCCAGTAAATATTGAGGAGCCAACTCAGGAAGAGGCATTAAATATTTTACGTGGTGTAAGCAAGAAGTATGAAGAACATCATATGGTAACAATTTTACCAGAGGCAATGGAAGCAGCAGTAAAGCTTTCTGCCCGTTATATTAATGATAGAAACCTACCAGATAAGGCTATTGATTTAATTGATGAGGCGGCATCAGCAGCACGACTTAAAATGATGCAGGTTCCAGAAAAGCAAAAGCAGATTTTCGAACAAATTGGAGAGTTAGACGCTCAAATAGAAAATTGCCTACGCGAAAAAGACTTTGAACAGGCGGGTGAACTAAAACGCAGTCAGGATGCTATCATTAAGAAATATGAGAAAATGAAAGTGAAAAATGCGGAGTCTGAGAAAAGCAAACAATTTAC
>JAVBUZ010000077.1:0-13744 GCA_031554725.1 Lachnospiraceae bacterium
TTTTAGGTTATCTTTACAGTGCATATAGGAGGTCTAAATGAGAGAAAAATATGAATCTTTAGCCCTTTCCGATTTAAGAGAAGTTGAAAAAGCAAGAGGTATTAAAGGCGCAGCAACTTTGAAAAAGGCGGAACTCGTAGAGGCAATGCTTACAGAAGATGAAAAGGGAAAAGAAGAAAAACAGGTAAAGATAGAGGAGAGTACAAAAGGCGAAGCGGCACAGAAGGCATCACATCAGCCAGTTGATAGAAACGCGGTATATGATTCTAGTTCCTTCCCAGCAGAATTAGATAGTGGAATTGAAGCCAATGGTATACTTGAGGTAATGCCAGATGGTTACGGATTTATTCGTTGCGCAAACTTTATGCCTGGAGAAAATGATGTTTATGTTGCACCCAGCCAGATACGTAAATTTGGCTTGAAAACGGGCGACGTTTTAGTAGGAAACAAGAGAACGAGATCACAACAAGAAAAGTTTAGTGCTTTATTATACATAAAGACTATTAATGGATATCCCATGGAAAAAGCTTTGAAGAGACGTAATTTTGAAGACATGATACCCATTTTCCCTAATAGTAGAATTAAGATGGAGCTTCCAGGAAGTAGCGTTGCTATGAGAGTTATGGATCTAATAAGCCCTGTTGGAAAAGGACAAAGAGGAATGCTTGTTTCACAGCCTAAAGCTGGTAAGACTACATTGCTAAAGGAAGTGGCACGCTCCATTTTGAATAATTCGCCTCATATGCATATGCTTATCCTTTTAATTGATGAGCGACCTGAAGAAGTAACCGATATGAAAGAAGCGATTGTAGGTGATAATGTAGAAATTATCTATTCCACATTTGACGAGCTTCCAGAACATCATAAGCGAGTGTCAGAGATGGTTATAGAGCGTGCAAAGCGTTTGGTCGAGCATGGTGAGGATGTAGTTATCTTATTAGACAGCATTACGCGTTTAACACGTGCATATAACTTGGTAGTACCACCAAGTGGACGTACACTGTCAGGCGGTTTGGACCCAGCGGCCTTGCATATGCCAAAAAGATTTTTTGGCGCAGCGAGAAATATGCGTGAACAAGGTAGCTTAACTATACTTGCGACAGCCCTTGTTGATACAGGAAGCAAGATGGATGATGTTGTATACGAAGAATTTAAAGGTACTGGAAATATGGAATTGGTGCTGGATAGAAAGTTATCTGAAAGAAGAATTTTCCCAGCTATCGATATTGCAAAGTCTGGAACAAGAAGAGAAGATTTACTTTTATCTGAAGAAGAGTTAGAAGCAATCACTATTATACGCAAATCCTTAAATGGTTTAAAGGCAGAAGAAGCCGCAGATCGTGTCCTTGATTTGTTTGCAAAAACTAAAAATAATGAAGAATTCGTTGCTATGGTTAAGAAGATGAAAATAATCTAATTAGAAAATGCAATTTTTTGTAAAAAAGCACTTGCATACAGCAAAAAGACATGTTACAATAACAACGCTGTTTGTGGTGGCATAAGCAGTGCGGATGAGAACAGAAATAATTTGACTTTATATAGAGAGGTGATAACGATGAAAGAAGGAATCCATCCAGAGTACTATCAGGCAACCGTAACTTGTAACTGTGGAAACACATTTGTAACTGGTTCTACAAAATCAGAAATCCACGTAGAAGTTTGTTCTAAATGTCATTCATTCTACACAGGCCAGCAGAAAACAGCAAGAGCTGACGGACGTATTGATAAGTTTAATAAGAAATACGGTGTGGAAAGCAAATAAGTTTGCAAAAAGGTTGAGGTATATTATCTCAACCTTTCGTTTTATCATAGGAGAACAATTATGGGAAGAAAAAAGACAAATCGTTATTCTGGTGTAGGCGGGCAAGCTGTACTAGAAGGCGTAATGATGAAGAACAAAGAGCAGTATGCCGTGGCAGTTAGAAAACCAGATGGTGAAATCGAAATAGAAGTAGAGAATTACCAAGGGGTTATGCATGGTAGCAAATTAAAAGAAGTTCCTTTTATAAGAGGGGTGTTTAATTTTGTTGATTCTATGATGCTAGGTACAAAATGTTTAAACTACTCAGCTTCTTTCTATGAAGATGATGAGGCAGAAGAAACCCTTACCGATAAGGCTCTTAACAAATTGTTTAAGGGAAAAGCGGAAAAGGTACTATCTGTTATCGTAACGATTGTTGCGATATTATTTAGTGTGGGTCTTTTCATTATTTTACCTTATTTTATTTCTTCATTATTAGATACGTATATTAGGAATGCTTCCCTCCTAGCCATTGTTGAGGGTGTTGTTAGAATTGCGATTTTTATATTATATATTGTAGCAATTACGGCGATGGATGATATTAAGAGACTTTATATGTACCATGGAGCAGAACACAAGTGCATTAACTGTATTGAAAAAGGAAGGCCTTTAAATGTAGAGAATGCAATGAGAAGCTCAAGATTACATAAACGCTGTGGAACTAGCTTTATGTTTTTTGTATTGTTTATTAGTATTATTTTGTTCTTTTTTATTCGAGTAGAAAACCCCGCGATGAGAGTTGTAGTTAGGCTGTTATTGATTCCAGTGCTGGCAGGAATTTCTTATGAAATTATTCGCTTGGCAGGAAAGTCTGATAATATTATTGTGAAGCTTTTTTCAGCGCCAGGAATGATGATTCAACGTTTGACCACAAAAGAACCAACGAGTGATATGGTTGAGGTTGCAATTGCATCTGTAGAAGCAGTTTTTGATTGGAAAGCGTATTTACAGGAACATTTTGGATATGATGAAAATGAGCTATTACAAAAGGAAGCACAGTCAGAGGTTTCAGAGGACGAAAAGTGATGAATTATAGAAGCTGCTATGAAGGTGGCGCAGAAATTCTAAGGAATGCGCAAATACCAGAGCCAGAGTTGGATGCAAGACTGCTTTTAGAGTTTGTTTGTAGAACCAATCGAAATGATTTGCTAGCACATGGAGAGAGAGAGGTACTTCCTCAAAACTATGAGCGTTATATGGAGCTTTTGGAAAAGCGAGTGAAACGTATTCCGTTACAGCATATATTAGGAACCCAAGAATTTATGGGACTTTGTTTTAAGGTAGATGAGCATGTGCTTGCACCAAGGCAGGACACAGAAGTGTTAGTAGAAAGAGCTATAAAGAGCCTAAAGCCAGGAATGCGTATTTTAGATATGTGTACCGGTTCAGGGTGTATTCTTATCAGTTTGCTACACGATAAACCAACATGTGAGGGGATTGGTGTAGATATTTCTAAGGATGCTCTAGCAATTGCAAAAGAAAATGGTAATACATTGCTTTCTAAAAATGATAATGTTCAGTGGTTAGAAAGTGATTTATTTACAGCAGTTATGGGGAAATATGATCTTATCATATCGAACCCACCCTATATACGAACAGCTGTTATAGAAGAACTAATGCCTGAGGTAAAAACATACGAGCCAAGAATAGCCCTTGATGGAAAAGAAGATGGTTTGTATTTTTACAAAAGGATTATTGATGAGGCAGCATCCTTTTTAAACCCAGGTGGAGAGTTGCTATTTGAAATAGGATATGACCAAGCGAGAGATGTAAGTGAATACATGCAAAGTCATAGGTTCACCCAAATAGAAGTGATACAAGATTATGCAGGATTAGACCGAGTGGTTTGCGGTCAAATGCGCGAGTTTTAGAATGGAGTAATTTATGTTTGATAAGTTAGAAGATTTATTAATTAGATACGAAGAAATTTTAGGTGAGTTACATGAGCCTACCGTTACAAATAATCAGGATCGTTTTCGTAAACTGATGAAAGAGCAGAGTGATTTACTGCCTATCGTAGAGGCTTATACAGAATATAAAAAGTGTAAGCAGGATATTGAAGATTCTTTAGCAATGTTGGATGAAGAATCGGATGAAGATATGCGCGATATGCTTAAAGAAGCATTAAATGATGCGAAAAAGAGAGTAGAAGAATTAGAACAAGAATTAAGGATTTTATTATTACCTAAGGACCCTAACGATGATAAAAACGTTATTGTTGAAATTAGAGGTGGTGCAGGTGGAGATGAAGCAGCTCTTTTTGCATCAGAGATGTTTCGTCTATATGTTCACTATGCAGAAAGCCAGCGTTGGAAGGTAGAGACCATGTATGCTGATGAAATCGGCATTGGTGGTATGAAGGAAGTTAGCTTTATGATTAGTGGTCAGGGAGCTTATTCCAAACTGAAATATGAAAGTGGCGTACACCGTGTACAACGTGTTCCAGAAACAGAATCTGGCGGTAGGATTCACACCTCAACTATTACAGTTGCGGTTATGCCTGAGGCAGAAGATGTAGACGTTGTTATTGATGATAAAGATATAAGAATTGACGTTATGCGTGCATCTGGTAGTGGTGGACAGTGCGTTAATACAACAGACTCCGCAGTTCGTCTAACACATTATCCTTCGGGAATTGTTGTATATAGCCAGACTGAAAAATCACAGATTCAAAATAAGGCAAAAGCATTTGCCTTACTTCGTACAAAGTTATATGACTTAGAACAGCAAAGAGCACATGATGTAGAGGCTGAACTTCGTAAGAGCCAGGTTGGTACCGGTGATCGCTCTGAGAAGATTCGTACTTACAACTTCCCACAAGGACGTGTAACAGATCATCGAATTGGGCTAACCCTATATAAGCTAGACAAGATAATGGATGGTGACATTGAAGAAATCCTGAGTGCATGTATTGCCGCCGACCAAGCAGCAAAGCTTGCAAAGATGAACGAATAAGCGGCGAACGCGTCGAAAATAAAAAAGAACAATGCGAGTTTACTTGCAATTGTTCTTTTTCTATTTTCGACATGTGAGTGCAAACGAACACCGATGGGCGAAAGTGCGTAAGCACGTAGCCTAGAGGTGAAAGTGCGTAAGCACGTAGCCTAGAGGTGAAAGTTCGCCGCTTAGGTGAAGATACATAGTGCAAACGAACACCGAAGGGCGAAAGTGCGTAAGCACGTAGCCTAGAGGTGAAGTTCGCCGCTTAGGCATGGAGTTGATGAAATTAAAATAAGAACATAATTTAAAAACGTACACTCGGTTTACTTTCCGGCCCCAATATGATAAAATACAAATAAGCTATAAATCTAGCAATGTATGCATTCACAAAACGATATGAAGCAGGTACATTAGATTTAAGAAAATAAAGCATGAAAGATGAGTGAAAGCAATAGTTGTTTTCACTCATTTTGTAAATCAGACTTTGCAGAAGAAAAGGAGGACACTATAATGGATATCATTGAGGAGTACATTTTATCAAGACCACAGGAAGTACAAGGAAAGCTGTTTGAATTAAAGGCTGTAATTGAAAAACATATACCGAATGCAACAAAAAGGATGGCATGGCAAATGCCCACATACACCATACAAAAGAAGAATATTATTCATTTTGCGGTACACAAAAAACACATAGGTGTCTATTTGGGGAAGGAGCCACTAGAGTTATTCAAAGACCAAATAGAGGGTTACACGATTAATAATAGTGCTCTGCATATAAAGTTTGAAGACAAAATACCTGAAGAACTTTTGTGTGAATTGATGGACTATAATATAAAAGAAGCCTAAAAGCCATATATTTCGGGTTGTGAAGTTTTTATGGCTCGTGGTACAATAAGCCAAGAATAAAAAATATTGCTATGTTTGTGAATAGCTTAAAATTAAAGAGGTACTAGTGTAGCTCCGCTTAGATAAATTTGTAAATATATATGCTGTAACGTTTGTAAATTGATTTACTTTCGAATATTTATGTGATATTATACAAATAAGCAATGAATTCTAATTTCTATTATCTAAAATTCTTTAGCCATTTTAGGCTATCTCAAGAACTGAACTCTTGCTTGAATCCCAAAGAAACAAGCAGAGAGAACACGAAGAGACTTTCTGCCATTACGCAGAAAGGAAGAAAATTATGTACAAAGAACAAAGTGAACCAAAAGCCAGAGATTTTAGCTTGCCAGATGAGTATGTATTTAATCTAAGAACGTGGAGAAGCGAAGATGGCTTCTTTGACGAAGCTCCTTTTAAAAGAAAACCGCTTCGAGGACCTAAACCGTGCGTTAGAGGATGAGGAGTTTCGAAAGATATTACTTAAAAAAATAAGCTATGATAGCCAGAGGAGTGAAAGCAGAAACTGTTTTCGCTCTTTTTGAAATGCGGCGGTAATATAGAAGAGGGATGTAGATTATGGAAAAAAGATTATATGTTGGATTTAAAGGAAAAAATAATGCTTCAAGTGTGTTAGTGCAGGCGCTTACTACTGAGGGGGTATTACTCACAAATTCATTTAGGGGGATAAAGAAGGATGTTGATAATATAAAGGGCCAATTTGAAGAAATATATATGTTTGGAATTGATAAAAATCTCCATGATAAAGTTAGGATTGAATTATCAGCAGAAAGTGATGGAATAAAGCGATATACAGATATAGATGCAGGGAGCATTGTTTGTTTGCTTAGGGAAGTTGGGATAACTAGTCAGACTTCAGATAATCCGACACACTATCTTTGTAATGAAGCCTATTGGCATGCATTAAGAAGATTTGCCGGGAAGGCTATTTTCATTCACATACCATCAAATAGAAATATGAGCCAAGGCTTTATTGAGAAAATCCAACGAGCATTAGCTAAAATGACTGATGAAGTGTTTAAATTATATAAAAGTACCTTACCTAATATCGTAAGAAGTGAAGAAACTGTAAAGGGAATACTTGAGAATGAAAATAGCTATATAATTGATTATAAAACGGATGGAAAATTAGTTGGTGTTTCTGTCATTAATGAAAACTGCATATATCTACTTATTGTAGATCCGGCTTATCAAAAAAGAGGTATTGGCACTGAGCTGCTAGTCAAATCCGAGAAATATATTGCATCTAAGGGCCATGATAAAATTGTAATAGGTGCGGGAAAAGATTATATTATGCCAGGAGTGCCAATGAATAATGGAGCACATCATTTTTTTGAAAAGAACGGATATATTCATTCTTGGGGAGACTGCGGCTGCTTTGATATGGAGCAAGATTTCAAAAACTTCCGCTTTAGTAAAAATTCCATTGGTGATGAGATTGATGGAATAAGGTATAGGAGGGCGATCATAGAAGATACTTCGAGTGTTGTGAAATGTATGGAAGATGCCCAAAATGATTTTATTCAATACTATCAGGATGGAAGCTTATATATAGGAAGTGCCAAGAATTTTGTACTTATAGCTGAAAAGGATAGCGAAGTCTTGGGCGCGCTTATTGTTTGTATAGAAAGCGAAGGAAAAGATATAGGTGGGATTGCTTGCGTTGCAACTATGCAGAAATACAGAAACCATGGGATTGCAACAACACTAGTAACTTTAGCTACAAAATACATGAAGGATATAGGACTAAGCAAGGCCTTTGTGGGCTACACCTATACATATGTGGCAAATATGTATAAAAGAGCAGGATACGAGGCCAGTAAGGAATATTTTATGGGACAAAAAATGTTGAAATAGTTCAAAGAGTTGCACTTATGGTGCGGATGGGGTGCTATACTATTATTTATTTGTTTTACAATAACGATGAAATGCGGTAAAATTAAGGTTAATGCTAAATTGTAGAAGGATGGAAAGTCTATGAATCAGAGATTTCAGTTAAGACATGCAGCAGGTCTCTATTGGCTACTTGATATGGAGCAAAAAGGACCTGAATATGTAAAGCCCATTGCTATGAATGAGGCAGGAGCTTATATTTGGAGTATGCTTGAAGAAAAAACACAGGACGAGATTGTACAGGACTTGTGCCAAAAATACGAAATTTCAGAAGATGAAGCAAGAAAAGATGTAGGGGATTTTTTGAAACAGCTAGATCATAGAATAATGATAAGGTAAGAGGGCGATTTATGGATGTTTTATTAATAGGAGGCGCAAGTGATTTTACAAGTACCTTGATTAACAAACTAAATAAAGAAGGAAATAGAGTTTTCATACTATCAGAAGAAAGAAAAAAAATACAAGAATATAGAGGTGTTTTTGAAAAGTATTTTTTTTCATATGATAATAAATGCATTATGGAAATAATGGATAGTGTTAAGCCTGACGTCGTGATTTTTATGGGAGCATATGATGTAAATTTTGAATGGAAGGATGCTAGAAATACCTCGTTACATTATACGGCAGGGCTACTAAATATTTTAATGGCGTACTCTGCACTGCGAAAAGGTAGGTTTATATATTTATCAAGTGAAGAAGTTTTTAGTAAATCCAGTGAAAAAAATATTACAGAGTTAATAGAAGAATCACCAGTTGGCTTTAAGGCAATGGCTATTTCAGAAGGAGAGCGGTTGTGCGGGTCTTACAGCGAACGTATGGGAATGGACAACATAGTGCTTCGCCTAGATCATGTTTGTGATGTAGCGAAAAGTAAAAAAACGGTAAATAATATTTGTGCAAAAATGTGTTTGGCGGCAATTGAATTTGGTGTGATTCGTGCGAGCAAACAAAAACAAATTGCAATAATCCATCCGGCGGATGCGGTAGAAACTATTTATGCAATTATAAAGAAAACGGAACATGAAGAGAATATTTATCATATGTCCTCTTGTAATACAATTACGGAGTTTGATTTGGCAAATTTGATTCGCGATGCGCTTGCAGCAGATGTAGAGGTTGTGGAGAAGGAGAGACGTGAAGAGAGAATTGTCTTATCAAATCAAGTGTGTAAGGATGAATTTAAGGTAAGAGTAGTTCGAACTACAGAAGAAATCGTAGAAAATATAGCAAAACAAATGAAGCGTCATAGGGATAAATTTGCAGAAGATGGATATATTGCGCCAAACTTCTTTAAGAGAATCAGTAGAAAAACAGGAGAGGTTTTTCGGGCGCTATTTCCATTCTTTGAAAACTGTGTATGTTTTATTCCCTTTTTTATGTTAAATAACAGGACAGTAGGAAGTCAGTATTTTACAAACCTAGACTTCTATTTGTTGTATGTTCTTTTATTTGCCATTGTTTATGGCCAGCAGCAAGCAACCTTTTCCGCGGTATTAGCAGTGGCAGGCTATTGCTTTAGACAGATGTATAATCGTTCGGGTTTTGATGTAATGCTGGACTATAATACATATGTATGGATAGCCCAATTGTTCATATTAGGTTTGGTGGTAGGCTATATGCGAGACCAGCTAAAGAATATTAAGGGAATTGATGAAAGGGAAATAGGGTACCTTTCGGAGCAATTAAATGACATACAAGAGATTAATAGTAGTAATGTGCGAATTAAGGACATTTTAGAGACACAGATTGTAAATCAAAATGATAGTCTTGGAAAGATATATGAAATTACATCTGCACTTGATAAATATGAGCCAGAAGAGGTACTTTTTTATGCGGCAGAAATTTTATCAAACCTATTAGGGAGCGAGGATGTTGCGATTTATTCTGTGGCAAACCGTTCTTATGCAAGGCTTTTTTCTTCGACTTCGGCAAAGGCACGCGTATTAGGCAATTCCATTCAGTATGTAGAGATGGAAGGCTTGTATGAGACCTTAAAAGAAAAAAAGGTATTTATTAATAAGGAACTAAACGAGAAATATCCAACCATGGCCAATGCCATTTACTCAGAAGATGAAATGCAACTGATACTTATGGTTTGGGGTATTCCGTGGGAAAAGATGACTTTAGGGTATGCCAATATGCTAACAGTTATTGGTTACTTGATTCAGAATGCGGTGCTACGTGCAAACAGATACATAGAGGCCTTAGAAAATCAACGCTATATAGCGGGCACCAATATATTAGAGAGTTCTGCCTTTACCTCTTTAGAAAAGGCATATGTGGGCGCAAGGCGCAAGGACTTGACAGAGTGTACCTTCTTAAAGGTAGTGGTGGATGCTGAAGAACAAGAACAGGCAGGAATTGATATAACGAAAAAACTTAGACAGACAGATTATTTGGGTAGACTTGAAGATGGGAATCTATACATTTTGTTAGCCAACGCGGACGAAGCTTCGGCAGACTATGTAATTAAGAGATTGGAAGAAGCAGGATACAAAAGTGAGATACAGGAGGAATTAAGTATATGATGGGTCACGAAGAACAAGCTATCATGATCATAATCATTCTTAATCTAATTGTGACAGTGGGTTATCTTCTTTGGGGATTCGTTATATGGCCAAGGCGAATTAAAAAGAAGGGCTTAGAGACGGAATATAATAAGACGAATTTTATTATAAAGGCAGTGATTATGCTTATGTGCCCACTGGTAGGGCCAATGTTCCTTTTGTCAGGTCAGTTATTCTACTACTTGCTGTTTCGTCAATCTGTAGATTTAGAGGATGTTATCTTTAGTAAGGAACGTGTGAAAACGCACTTAAAAGCAGATGAAGAACGTGGAAGAAATATGGTTTCGATTGAAGAGGCCATTGCTATCAGTGATAAGGAAAGCTTACGAACACTAATGATGAATGTCATCAAGGGAGAAATTGAGCAATCCCTTGCCGCCATTGCATTAGCTCTAAACAGTGAGGATTCAGAGGCATCACATTATGCTGCCTCCGTACTACGAGATGAGTTAAATGATTTTAGAACGACGGTCCAAAATTTATATAACGAAATACAAAAAGAAGACGAAAAACAAGAAGAATATTTGGTTATGCTTATTGATTATATGAATCGTATTCTTGTGCAGAATGTTTTTACTAGTCTAGAGCAAAGCACCTTTGTTTATAAGATGGAGGAGGTTTGTGAAATTTTATATGAGAAATATCCTGATCAGATGACAAGTGAATTTTTTGAGTGGATTTCGTTAAGGCTATTGGGCATCAAGGATTTTGAAAAAACAGAAAAATGGAGTAAGCGTGGGAAAAAAGCATTTCCCAAGGAATTATCTTCCTATACATGCTTGCTTAAATTGTACTTTACGATCCAAGATAAGGAAAAGTTCTTTGCGATTATGGATGAACTTAAAAAATCCACGATTATTATTAATAGCGAGACTTTGGAGCTTATTCGATTATTTAGTTAAAGGAGGTGTAGACTATGTCAATGAAAATGCTGACATTGCTGCAATTCTCAGAAGCTTTTGCAGCATACTTTTTCGTGACAGTCATGCTTCCAGCTTTTGTTTTACGGGGAAAAGTTAAGACTGAAAGACTAGCAGTAAGGTTTCTTATTTATTTTACCATAGGCAACTTTTTTGTCATAAATCTTGTTTATATACTGCAGTTACTTAAGGTTTCTTATAGGATAACCTTAATCTTATTTACAGCACTTCCAACCCTAATTATTTGGCAACAAATCAGAAAACTTGAGATAAAAGGGAAGCTACTCTTTGGTATAGAAACGACTTTACGTTTGGCACGTGGTCAAATGGGGATTAAGACTTTTTCCTTAAAAATTGGAAGATGGGGGAAAGAAAAGTTATACCATGTTGGTGGTTGGATTAAAAAAAATATCATCAACAATCTTGTGGATTGGATGCTGACATTAGGATTAACCTTTATTTTATTTTGGCAATATGGACAGAACCTTATTAATAACTATGGATATGGCGCATCGGATATTCTTGTACACAATTATTGGATTAATTACCTAGGGAAAAATCAAGTATTTGTTTCAGGAGTATATCCTTATGGCTTCCATTGTGTACTTTATTATATTCATGAAGTGTTTGGAATGGATACCTATGTACTTCTAAGGGTATTTTGGTTTGTGCAGACATTGATGCTACATTATGTGCTACTTGCATTTTTAAAAGCTTGCTGTAAATCAAGATATGCTGCTTATATAGGCGTTGGAATATTTGCTTGCGCTTCATTTTTTCCAGAAGGAACATATTCTAGATATTATAGCTCTTTACCACAGGAATTTGGTATTTTGTTTATTTTACCTGCGATTTATTTTGCTTTTGCCTTTTTTCAAAAGGATTTAGAGAAGAAAAAGGCAAATGGTCTTTTGGCCAGTTTCGCCATGAGCTTTAGTATGACATTTTCGGTTCATTTTTATGGGACTATGATTGCGGGCCTATTTTGTGTAGGAATTGCTATAGGATACGGCTTTCGTTTTTTTCAAAAGAAATATTTTGGTAAAGTTATTGCAACCTTTATCATAAGCATTATAGTAGCTATTCTTCCTTTAGGAGTGGCATTTGCCATGGGAACCCCAGCTCACGGGTCCATTGCATGGGGATTAAGCGTTATGTCGGGGGAAGATGCAGAAAGTGTAGAAGAAAAAGCAGAAGAAAGTACGCATATTGCGCCACAAGAAACACTTGAAGAGGATAGTGAGCAACAAGAGGCGCCCTCTGATATACAGGAAGAGGATGAGATAGTACAGGAGAGTGGAAAGGAACCAATCTTCCAGCGTTTAAAAGAAAAACTGCAAATTAGTGTTAAAAAAATAGTTTCGATTCTTGATTCCTATGCGCTAGAAAAAGGGAATATATACTTCAGAAATTCTCTTTATATATGTTTTGGAATAATAGTCATTTTTGCACTACTGTTTTTCCTTATGAAAAGATTTGATTATGGGGCGATGCTTTTATCTATCGCGTGCTTTATGGCGATGCTGGCTATCTTATTGTCGTCTGGAGCACTGGGAATTCCGCCGTTGATGGATGAAAATAGAGGTAGGGTATATTTTACATACATGCTTCCACTCTTATGGAGCTTGTCAGTAGATGCAGTATTATATTTTGCTTTTGGGAAAGAAATTGCTTCGGATAAAAAGATAGAAAAAAAGGTAAGACAAGTTCTTTTGAATATAACCTCATTTGTGATTCTTGGAGCAGTTGCATATGTGATGTATAACCAAGGTTTCATCAGAGAGCCACTAGAGGTAAAGGGATTTCAGACCAATGAGGCAGTTACCTGCTTAACCAATATTATTCATGATAATAAAGATCAGACGTGGACAATTTTATCTGCTAATGATGAGCTTAGAATGGGTGAAGATCATGGTTATCATTATGAATCAATTGATCTTTTACAAAGAATGGAGTGGGTAGGTGAAAATGGTCAAATAATAATTCCCACAGAAAAAGTATATATATTTATTGAAAAAGTACCACTTGATTATAGTGAAACCTATGATAAAAGCGGGCAGAGAATTTCCAAGGAGGGGGCGAAGCGCGAGTTACCTCGTTCCTCCGGAATATCAATGTACCAAGGGGAAAATCGTTTCATCGTAATGTCACGTATGTATTATTGGGCGCAATGCTTTATGCAAAAGTATAAAAATGAAATGAAAGTATATTTTGAAAATGAAAATTTTGTGTGTTATTGCTTAGAGCAAAATCCATATAGATTATTTAATTTTTCAATTGATTATGGATATAATATGGGGAACTTGAAATAAAATAGGGGGGAGCTTGTAGATATGGTATCTCGCAGAAATTTTTTTGTAACAACTACCATGATGTTGCTTTTGGTTTTTTTGTTTTTGTTTACCGAAATTGCCAAGGAAACATGGAATGAATATAGTAAAAATGAGTATGAAGAAATTAAGCCTTCTTCCCTAGGAAGAAAGGATACATTTGTAAAGCAAGATGGAGAGTATGTGGCCTACTTAGGTAGTCAGGAAACAAGTAATATCGCCAACGTAGTATCTCAATGGGCAGTATATTCCAAACGTAGGGTTTTGATATATGATTCGTTGCAGAAAATTGCAGAAGAAGATAGCTTGCCTCAAATCATACTAATTGACTCAGCATTTTTGGACTATGAAAATGATATAGAGCTACTATATACATTTACAGAAAAT
>JAVBUZ010000044.1:0-2984 GCA_031554725.1 Lachnospiraceae bacterium
AATAAAAAATTAGAACTAGTAGTAGGTGATGGTAAAGAGGTGGAAAAGAAGGATGGATTGTTCAACTCAACATACTCAGAACACCTGTTATTACTTTTGATACTATCAGTCTCGCAAACGACATATTTACAGCGAATGCAGAACCTGATTCAGATGGAAGCGGCAAAAAAATATGAAGCAGATTATATCTTTGATCTTGATAAAGCATATACATACATATACAGCGAAGTAGATTACACGTTAAACCCCATGTTCAAGATGGATAGCTTATTGAACAATGGCTTGTTTAAAGCCAATAGCAAGCAGTATGTAGGATATTAAAAGAAGGTGATGTAGTGAATAGAGAAGAATGTCAAAGAGGCTCCGTGAGCCTAGAAACAAGTATAGTTTTACCTTTATTTATTTTAATATTTCTATTTATGTATGGACTTTTCTCTGTCGTAAGTGCTCAAAATCAAATTACGCATGCACTAATTCAGGCATCAAAAAGTTTATCTCTTGATTCCTATTTAACAGAAAATGTGGAATCAGCAGCAGAAGAGGGACCAAAATTTTGGGGTGGGTTATCAGATATGGTTTTAGACTTTGTAAGGTTAGACAATAATGAATATTTTACATCAAAAACAGATTGGTACAAAACAGAATCAGGAGATACCACAGTAGCAAAAGCTAGGTTTATTGGCTATCTAGCAGGTGGAGATATAAATGCAGCACATGAGAAGCTAAAAAGCCTTGGGATTGTTAATGGGATAAATGGAATTAACTTTGAAATGAAGGTAGAAGACGAAGAAATGACAATAACCATTAAGTATGAAATAAAATACTTATTTGACTTTTGGGGGATGGGAAAATTTCCGATGGAGCAATCGATTACAACTAGGTTATGGATGTAAAAAGATAAATTATAACGACAGATAAGGTGATAAAAATGAAAGAGCTATATTTTGAAAATCAAGGACCAAATAATTTTCTTGTATATGAAATTGGTAGTAATGAGATTGTTGATTCTTTGAGTCTAGGGATGCTCACAAATAATAAAATTCCAGGACTAGCTACAACTATTTTTATGCAAATAGATGCACAAAAATATATTAAGTACAATGTGTCTGCAAAAATACCAGTGAGACAATTTTTTTCTGGTTCGGTAACTAAGAAGAGATTACTTGGGGTCTTTTCGGGCATAATAAATGCCCTATTATCTGCAGAAGACTACATGCTTGATATTAATACAATCATGCTTGACATGAATTGTATGTTTGCGGATGTATCAACGTGCGAAACAAATCTGATTTGTCTGCCATTAGAAAAGGCAACTTCGAAAAATGTTAATTTTCCTGAATTTTTTAGAAGTATTATGTTTAATACACAGTTTGATCAAACAGAGAATGTTGATTACGTTGCAAGGATTATTAACTACTTGAATAATATTTCTGGTTTTTCGTTACTAGGTTTTAAGAATGTTATAGATACTTTAAATAAGGAAGGCGAGAAAGCTATCAAGGTATCGAATGTTCAGCCATCAGGCCATCAAATAAATATTCCCGTAAAGGAGCAAGAACCGTTGGTAATTTCTAAAATACCTTCGGCGGAAAAGAACGTAGTTACTCCTCAAGAGTCTATAAAGAAGATGGATATGCAAATTCAACAAATGAAGCCAGAAGGTAATCAGAAACAAATAAGTCTATTCTATTTACTACAACATTATAACAAAGAGAATGCGGCAGCATATAAAAAGCAAAAAGAGGTACGAAAGCAAAGGAATACGACATCGGTAGTTTCCAAGGAACCATCAAAAGAGGTGCAGGAGCATATAGCTATGCAATCGGCAAATTTGGCATTTGCAATTCCTGGCGTTTCAACCATACCCCCACAGCCTACGACTCAACCAATTACGTTAAACCAACCGCAAGCAAAAACACCAGTGCTAGCCCCTATTCTGGCACCACAGCCGACATCGCAAGCTACATGTGCACCACAATCATCACAAGGACCTAAAATGAACTTTGGTGAAACGACAGTGCTTGGTGGTGGTGGAAGATATGGTGAGACTACGGTTTTGAGCGAGGTGCCACAACAGAATCAGATAATTATCCCTTATTTGATTCGCATCAAAAACAATGAAAAAATTATGCTAGACAAGCCTGTTTTTAGAATTGGTAAAGAGAGAAGCTTTGTCGATTATTTTATTGGGGATAATACTGCAGTTAGCCGTAGTCATTCCAATATTGTAACCCGTGAAGGTAACTTTTTTATTATTGATACAAATTCGTTAAACCATACCTTTGTCAATGGGGTGATTATACAAAACAATGTGGAAGTAAAGCTTGCACACGGAGACAAAATAAGTATGGCAAACGAGGAGTTTGAATTTAAGCTTAAATAAAAGCGTAATCTAGGAATTGAAGGATTAAATTTGTAAGGGGGATTAATATGAACTTTATTGTATCGGCCGCTACGGATATCGGCCAAACAAAAGATCGAAATCAAGATAGCCTTAATGTAAGAGTTTTAGATACAAAGCAAGGAAAAATTGTCTTTGCTGTTCTTTGTGATGGAATGGGTGGCCTTGATAAGGGCGAAGTTGCTAGCGCATCCTTAGTAAGCGCTTTTTGCAAGTGGGCTGATACAAGGCTGCCTTTTTTATGCGAAAAAGAAGTACAGGATTGTGACATTCGAAGTGATTGGGAAGAGATAGCAACTACCTACAGTGAAAAAATAAAAATATATGGGAAAAAATGTGGAATTAGCATGGGAACAACTCTTACCGCCATGCTTATAACTCAAAAGCGATACTACATAATCAATGTGGGTGATACAAGAGCCTATGAAATTTCGGATTTTGTAAAGAGAATGACAAAAGACCAAACTGTGGTTGCGCGAGAGGTTGAGCTTGGAAACCTGACGGAGGAAGAAGCAAAAACAGACCCGCGAAGAAGCGTTCTTTTGCAGTGTATAGGAGCTTCGGACGAAGTATATCCGGACTT
>JAVBUZ010000158.1:0-4437 GCA_031554725.1 Lachnospiraceae bacterium
TTTCGTTCTGTCTCCTGAATATCTTCAAACTGCTGCTCTAGCGTTTCCCTTACCGAGTTTAGCTTGTTTTCCATGCTAATCATTTCTTTGGACAATTCTATCTTTTTATCATCCCTACTAATTAGCGCATCTAGGCCTCTATTTATTTCGGAAAAATATTTAGTAAACCAGTTTAGAAAAAGTCGAAAAAGTAAGAAAAATGTTATCCCAGCCATCGCCAGTATAATAAATTCTCTATTCGCTCTAATATAATAATGATAAAAGCTAAGTGCCTCCTCATAGTCTAAGCTAGAAAAAAACCAAATTATTCTAACAATTAGCTCGGAAATTTTCCATTTCGAAACTTGAAAAAGCAAAATCCATATTAGTGCCATGGATGCTAAAATTAGCAATAGGGTCTGCCAAAATATTTTTCTCTTTACGGCTGAATAATCTTCAATGCCCTTATCTTTTTTCAAAAACCTTTTAGCCATCAATTTTATACCCCACTCCCCAAACCGTCTTTATATATTTGGGACGTTCTGTTGTATCATCCAATTTTTCACGCAAATGTCTAATATGCACAGAAATGGTATTGTTGCTCTTACTATAGTATTCGTCCGCCCATAAGGAATGAAAAAGATCCTCTGCACTTACTACTCGTCCTTTTTTTCGGCAAAGCTCTTCCAAAATGGAAAATTCGGTAGGTGTTAGCACCACTTCTTTTCCTTCAAGAGTACATTGATGAGCTTTCGGACTTAGTACCAAGCCCTTACACACAAGAAGCTCCTCATTTCCTACAGCTTCTTTTCTCTCCTCTGTTCCATATCTTTTATACCGTCTTAGCTGAGCCTTCACCCTTGCAATTAGCTCCAGTGGTAAAAAGGGTTTGGTTACATAATCATCTGCCCCTATAGTAAGTCCTGTTATTTTATCTATTCCCGCATCCTTAGCAGTCAGCATAATTACAGGATAATTTTCTTTCTCTCTAATTTTCTTACAAAGCTCAAAACCACTAATTTCTGGCATCATCACATCAAGAATTGCTAAATCCAACTTCTGAGTTTGGATGCATTCTAAGGCTTGCGGTGCACTATAAAATTTGTGTACCACATAATTCTCGCTTTGCAAATAAAGCTCTACTAAATCTGCTATTTCTTTTTCATCATCAACTATAAGTATATGAGTTTCCATCTGATGGTCCTTTCGTGTAAAGTCATCTCATGTTACATCTTTGCATATATCATAACATGTCTATTACACCCTTTTACTTTCATTTCACTAAGAAATTCTTAAGACTTTCCTAAGAACAAGAAAGCAAATATAACCGATAAAGTTTCCAAGACAGTTTAATATAATATCATCTACGTCAAACGCTCCAAACGCACTAAAAAGCTGAAACAATTCAATAAAGCACACAAATAAAAATGCCATACACATACAGCAAATCACATTTTCAAAAATCTTAAATATTCTAGGCAAAAAATATCCTAGCGGCACAAACGCCAGCACATTCCCCACCAAATTTTCAAAACTATTTATTCCTCTTCCCCAATATCTCCAATACATCTTAATGGTTTTAAATACTTCAAAGTTTGCACTTCCCATGCCTTCCCACACAACCTCTTTGGTCCAGGTGTTGATAATTTCTTTCATCTGCCAAACTGGAAGCTTAAAGATAATTACTCTGAGTAGGATAATCAGATAGGCCACAAACATTATTTTCATTTCTCTTTGGGTAAAAAACCATTTTGACGCTTGTCGCTTGGTCTCCTTTTTCTCACTTTGCATAAACTTCCCCTAATATCTTACTTCCAGCAATGTAAGTCCCTTTGCCGGTATTAGCGCACCCGCCTTCTCGCGATTACATGCAGCAATAATATCTGATATATCACCTGCTTTTCTTTGGCCACTTCCTACCTCAAGTAAAGTACCTGTCAGGATACGAACCATATGATATAAGAACCCATTTCCATTATATATAAAATAAACCATATCGCCCTCTTGTCTTATTTCTATGCTATGGATGGTTCTGACGGTAGATTTTTTGCCCTTTTTCGTAGAAGTAAAGGACTTGAAATCATGGGTTCCGCATAAAAGCTGGGCAGCCAATTTCATAGCCTCTATATCTAACCTTTCTGTAACCACATGGGCATATCTTCTTTCAAATACATGTGGTACTGCACTATTAATTACGGAATAGGTATAGGTCTTTTCTTTTGCATTAAGTCTGCTATGAAATCTCTCTGCTACCATTTCCACTTGTACCACGCCTATATCTTCTGGCAAATAGGCATTCATATAGTCCCTAATTTCTTCACAAGAAAGCTCCGTATTCATATGCGCATTAGCAACCTGCATTCTCGCATGTACACCTGCATCCGTTCTGCCGCTTCCTTGTATTTCAATTGGATCTCCTACCATCTTGCTAAGAACAGCTTCTAATTTTCCCTGAATAGTATTTCCTGTTGACTCTTGTCTCTGCCAACCTTGATATTTTGTTCCTTCATACTGTAAAACAAATTTATAGTTTGCCATTCTTCTTTTCCTGTTCCTCTATCTCCTCTTCACACTCCTTTTTATAGGAAGTAACAATTGCCATATCCTGAGCAGTCAATTTACGAAAACGATTTAATCCCGCACTTAATATTAAAAGACTATTTTTTGTTGTATCTAACGCGCCCTCAGTGTACATTGTTTTAACAATAATGCCAATCGGAACAGCTACAATCATACCTATAACTCCCGCTACTTTGTAACCTACAAATAACAAAAAGAGGGTTGGCAGAGGTTGTACCCCCATAGAGTCACCTACTATTTTAGGTTGAATTACCTGTCTTACCAGCTGCCCCACGCCCCAAATAATCAAAAGTCCAATGGTCATTCGGTAGTCTGCGCTCAGAAACTTAATGATTGCCCAAGGAATCATTACTGTTCCAGTTCCAAAAAATGGAAGAAAGTCTAGAAATGCAATGCCTAATGCGATTAATAAAACATACTCTACCTTGAGAATGAGCAAACCTGCCACGAGCAATATATATATCCATATTTCAATCTTTAGCTGAGCTTTAAAATATCCACCTACAGCCTTTGTCATACTTTCTTTAATTAGTTTCAGTTGAAAACGAGTTGATTTAGGTATTATATTTAGAACCGACTGATACCAACGGCCTCTTTCCGCAACGAAAAAATATGCTGATAGCAAGCACATAATAATTCCAATTAGTATGTTTGGTAATTGCTTCGCTGCATTTCCAACGGCTGTAATCGTTGGTGTACTTATCTTTCCAATCATACTCACAAAAAACTCACTTGTTTGTTCACCAAGGTTATTGAGCGTTGTTTGAATGTCCCTTGGCAATTTTGAAATAATCACATTTAGGTTCTCAGCTATTTCATCAAAGTCACCTTCCATGCTTTCCCACATGTTCGGCAAATCTTGGGCGAATCCAACAATTTCTTTAACAAGCTTACCGCCAATTAGGTATAATGTTAAAATAACAAGGGCTAATACCACAACAATTACTAATGCACTGCCTGCTTTTCTCTTGATTTTTACCTTTTCTTCAAAAAATTTAACCAAGGGGCCAGCTATACAAGCAATAATCCAGCCTATAAGAAAGGGCATAAAGAATACTAGAGCTTGAGGTACTAGCCAAATAATTGCAATCAATATAATTGCAGATATTACTAAATTCAGAACCGCCTTTACATACTTTTTCATGGACATTGTCATGTTATCACGCTTATCCTTCTACGTTATTTGTGTCGTCAGTTATCAAAAAACCATCTAAGATTTCGTATATCTCCTCTCGACCTTGCTTGCTTTCTGCTGAAAATGGAACTACCACCGTTCCTGGTTTTACGTGCAAGGTGTCTTTAATGAGTTTTATCTGCTTTTGAATCTGGCTGCGATTAATCTTATCTAATTTCGTCGCAATGATAATAGGATCATAACCTTGTGAAACAATCCATTCATACATAATTTGATCATTTCCCGAAGGTGCATGTCTAATATCGATTAAAAGGAATACGGCCTTTAGTTGATTCGATTGATGTAAATAATCCTCTATCAGTTTACCCCATTTTGCCTTAACCTCTTCATTTGCTTTTGCATATCCATAGCCTGGCAAATCCACGAAGTAAATTTCGTCATTCACATTATAATAATTTATCGTCTGGGTCTTTCCCGGCTGAGCACTGGTACGAGCTAATGACTTTCTATTCATCAGACCATTTATAAGAGAAGACTTTCCAACATTACTCTTGCCCGCAAATGCCACCTCTGGATGCACATTCTCTGGGAATGTACTTGTAATACCACAAACAGTTTCTAAACTAACATTTTTTATAATCATGAATTTCCTCATTTCCACGCCACTTACCTAGCGTATCCTACACTTCTTTTGTCACTAGTGCATGCTTTAGCACTTCACTCATGGACTCTACATAAACAAT
>JAVBUZ010000219.1:0-14541 GCA_031554725.1 Lachnospiraceae bacterium
ATATATTGATAAAAATAGTGCAAGTGGGTTTAGAGAATGGAATTTGGATTTTGGAATCCGAGCAGAAGAAAAAGCTTTCTAGCCATGCAGGGAACCATCGTAGATATTCAAGCTTCGGGAAATGGTGGACGAGGGATTGGATGTGCACAATTTATTACGCTAGAACTACAGGATGGAAATATAGCCAATTTTATCGTGTCGGCAGAAACATATGTAATCAATTTTAGAAGCTTGCAAGTGGGAATGGATGCTATGTTTTTCTATGAAGCAGATATAGCAGTGCCACTCATATATCCACCCCAGTTTAAAGCAGTTGTGGCAGGTGAGACTATAAAAGGTCAAAGCGTGAAGGTTTCTTATTTTAATCAAAATCTAATATCCTCAGACAGAAGCTTACAGCTTAATTTAGATGAAAATGTGCCGACGCGAACTGTGAACAATCAGAACTTTACCGGAAACCCGGCCAATAGATATCTTGCGGTAATCTACGACCGAGTGACGAGAAGCATACCGGGGCAGACGACACCGCTGCAGGTGGTGGTGTTATGCAATGTATAGAGTAAAAAAATTAAAATTGAGTTAAGAATTATGAGTGGATTGATAATACCCCAAATGCTATTCCTCCGAGCAGTCACTTCCGTTTGGAGAAAAACGTAATGGTACATAAAATCTGACAATACCAGATTTAAGTACCAACGTTTTTCTACACTGCTCTTAAGGAATAGGATTTGGGGTATTACAGTCTACAATGATTTCAATCCTCAATTAAGGACTTTTTACTTTATACATTACATAAACGGTCACCATGCAAACAAGGCCCTTAGTACTGTAGATTTTAAGAAATTATAATAAGTAGATAATCTCAAAAAAATAATTGTCTTTTTATTCTAGGATTTAGAAATTCGCTGGTACTTAAATCTGGTATTTTCAGATTTTACGTACCACTGCGAATTTCTCTAAACGAGAGTGCTCCTAGAATAAAAGAACAATTAATTTTTTTGAAATATCATATCTTATAATCTCTTATACTCCGCAACTCGCTTTTCGAATACACTATAATATTTAAACCCACAATCGCTTAGCATCTGCGCGGCTTTGTCAAAATCTGCCGCAATACCGTTTGGATTATGTGCATCAGAGCCGATAGTGATAATCTCGCCCCCTAGTTCTTTATAGCGTTTTAAAACATCCATGCAAGGATTGGCTTCGCGTAGTCCTTTTCTTAGTCCTCCAGTATTTAATTCAATTCCTTTTTCTTTTTCTAATAAAAGCGTCAGAATCTCATCAAATAAATCTTTATATTTGTCATAAGAATAATTTTTATCAAGAGTTGGGCCGTAGCGTACTACATAATCTAGATGCCCATATACATCGTAATTTGATATTTTCTTTACATTATCTAAGACAGAAGAAAAATATTCACGGTAAGCATCTTCTTCACTTCTACCCAAATAGTATTCGGGTAGATAAGGGTCTTTTCCGTTTGCCACGTGAGAAGAGCCGATTATGAAATCAAAATCAAAGGATTTTGCATAAATAGCAAGCTCTTTGGTAATACATGTTTGTAGACCTAGTTCTACACCAAAAGCAACTGAAATCTGAGATGCATATTTTTCTTTGCATTTTATAAGCTCATACAAATAGGAATCTGTATTTAAATCAAACATTCCTGGAGGGGCAAACTCAGATACAGGGTACTGCATATCTAGATGTTCGGTAAAGCACATATGAGTCAGTCCCTTTTGAATTGCACTTTCTATCATGGACTCCATTGGGGCGTCACTATCTCCAGAAAAAGAAGAGTGTAAATGAAAATCAGCAGTTATAGCCATAGTTTTCCCTTTCTATTTTTAAGTCTGTGTTTTTTCTCATTTATTATAGCAGAATATAGACGTTTTGGACAAAAAATAATAATTTCCTTATGGTATTTTGGTAAATTGTAAAGAATATGTTAAATTTGTCCATAAAAACCAATTATTTTTTATTTACATCTTGAATTATTGGGGGGAATTAGGTAAAATAACATTGCTGACAAAATTTTGTCAATCCGCTTTCGGAGATGTGGACAAGTCGGCGGATTACAAAAAATTATAAATTAAAATTTTAGGAGGAAACTAAAATGGCAGTAAGAGTAGCAATTAATGGTTTCGGCCGTATCGGTCGTCTAGCATTCAGACAGATGTTTGATGCAGAAGGATATGAAGTAGTAGCAATCAATGATTTAACAAGCCCAAGCATGTTGGCACACTTGTTAAAATATGATTCTTCACAGGGAAAATACAAATATGCTGATTCAGTAGTAGCTGGTGATGCTGATATCACAGTAGATGGTAAAACAATTACTATTTACAAAGAAGCTGATGCAAGCAAATTACCTTGGGGTGATTTAAAAGTAGACGTTGTATTAGAATGTACAGGTTTCTACACATCAAAAGAAAAATCAATGGCTCATATCAACGCTGGTGCTCGTAAAGTTGTTATTTCTGCTCCTGCAGGTAATGACCTTCCTACAATCGTATACAATGTTAACCACAATGTACTAAAAGCTGAAGATACAGTTATCTCTGCAGCTTCTTGTACAACAAACTGTTTAGCTCCTATGGCTAAAGCATTAAATGATCTTGCACCTGTAATGAGCGGTATCATGACAACAGTTCATGCTTACACAGGCGATCAGATGATTCTTGACGGACCTCACAGAGGTGGCGATATGAGAAGAAGCCGTGCAGGCGCTTGCAATATCGTTCCTAACTCAACTGGTGCTGCTAAAGCAATCGGTTTAGTTATCCCAGAATTAAACGGAAAATTAATTGGTTCTGCTCAGCGTGTACCAACCCCTACAGGTTCTACAACTATCTTAGTTGCAGTTGTTAAGGGTGCAGTTACAAAAGATCAGATCAACGCAGCTATGAAAGCAGCAGCTACAGAATCATTCCAGTACAACACAGACGAAATCGTTTCTTCTGACGTTGTTGGAAGCACATACGGATCAATCTTCGATGCTACACAGACAATGGTAGCTCCTATGGAAGATGGAAATACACAGGTTCAGGTTGTTTCTTGGTATGATAATGAAAACAGCTACACAAGCAACATGGTTCGTACAATTAAATACTTCAGCGAATTAGCATAATTGGTTGAGTATTAAATCGATTAAATAATAGTATGAAGACCTATAAGGGTCCGGTCTTATGGACCGGGCCCTTAATAATATATGGAGGTAAAGAAAAATGGGTTTAAACAAAAAATCAGTAGATGACATTAATGTTAAAGGCTTACGTGTTCTTTGCAGATGCGATTTTAACGTACCTTTAAAAGATGGAAAGATTACAGACGAAAATCGTCTCGTAGCAGCACTTCCAACAATCAAAAAGTTGGTAGCAGATGGTGGAAAAGTGATTCTTTGCTCACATCTTGGAAAACCAAAGGGAGAACCAAAACCTGAGTTATCTTTAGCACCTGTAGCAGTTCGCTTAACTGAGCTATTAGGACAGGAAGTTAAATTTGCAGCTGACAATGAAGTTGTTGGAGCTAATGCAAAAGCAGCAGTTGCAGCTATGAATGATGGAGACATCGTTTTACTTGAAAATACACGTTACAGAATTGAAGAAACTAAAAATGGAGAAGCATTTTCACAGGATTTAGCTTCTATCTGTGATGTATTTGTAAATGATGCTTTTGGTGCAGCACATAGAGCACACTGCTCTAACGTAGGTGTAGCTGAGTTAGTGGATACAGCAGTAGTTGGTTACTTAATGAATAAAGAAATTGAATTCTTAGGAAACGCTGTAGAAAATCCAGTAAGACCTTTTGTTGCTATCTTAGGTGGTGCAAAGGTTGCTGATAAATTAAATGTTATCTCTAACTTACTTGAAAAATGCGATACCCTAATTATTGGTGGTGGTATGGCATATACCTTCTTAAAAGCAAAAGGCTATGAAATTGGTAAATCTTTAGTTGATGATGAAAAGCTTGATTACTGTAAAGAAATGGTAGAAAAAGCAGAAAAATTAGGAAAGAACTTACTGTTACCAGTTGATACTACAATTGCAGCAGCTTTCCCTAATCCTATTGATGCTGAAATTGAAGTTTCCAATGTAGATTCATCAGCAATCCCAGCTGATATGCAGGGACTAGATATTGGTACAAAGACAGCAGCAATGTTTGCAGATGCAGTTAAATCTGCTAAAACAGTTGTTTGGAATGGACCTATGGGTGTATTTGAAAACCCAGTTCTTGCAGCAGGAACAATCGCTGTAGCAAAAGCTTTAGCAGAAACAGATGCAACAACAATCATCGGTGGTGGTGATTCTGCAGCAGCTGTTAACCAGTTAGGATTTGGTGACAAAATGTCGCACATTTCTACAGGTGGTGGAGCTTCTCTTGAATTCTTAGAAGGAAAAGCACTTCCAGGCGTGGAAGCAGCTAATGAAAGGTAGGATTTTATTATGGCAAGAAGGAAAATAGTTGCTGGTAACTGGAAAATGAACATGACTCCTAGTGAGGCTGTTAAATTAATCGAAATATTAAAACCATTAGTAGCATCAGAAGAAGTAGACGTAGTTTTCTGCGTTCCAGCAATTGATATTATTCCAGCTGTTGAAGCAGCTAAAGGAAGTAATATTAACATTGGTGCTGAAAACATGTACTTTGAAGAAAAAGGTGCTTTCACAGGGGAAATTGCACCTAACATGCTTACAGATGCAGGCGTTAAATATGTTGTTATTGGACATTCTGAAAGAAGAGAATACTTTGCTGAAACAGATGAAACTGTTAATAAAAAAGTATTGAAAGCGTTTGAACATAATATCACACCTATCGTTTGCTGTGGAGAATCATTAACACAGAGAGAACAGGGTATTACAATCGACTGGATTCGCCAGCAAATTAAAATTGCTTTCTTAAATGTAACAGCAGACCAGGCAAAAACAGCAGTTATCGCTTACGAACCTATCTGGGCTATTGGAACAGGTAAGGTAGCAACAACCGAGCAAGCACAGGAAGTATGTGCAGCTATCCGCGTTTGTATCGGAGAAATCTATGATCAGGCAACGGCAGAAGCAATCCGTATTCAGTACGGTGGTTCTGTATCTGCAAGTAGTGCACCTGAATTATTTGCTCAGCCAGATATCGATGGTGGTTTAGTTGGTGGCGCTTCCTTAAAAGAAGAGTTCGGAAAAATCGTTAATTACAAATAATATTTATAAAATAAGCCTTATGTGTGAATAAAAGCACGTAAGGCTTAATTTTTTCTATTGTCCTTCTATTTTTTACATGGTATACTTATTTAAATAAGATGGTAGTAATATTTAGTGAAATTTCAGAAAACTACTAATTGCGAAGGACGGGATTGAGATGGAGCAAGTAATAAAAGATAAGCTACTTTCAGTAGGCATTGAGGTGGATGAAGCCTTAGAAAGAATGATGAATAACGAAGCAATATATTTTAAATTTTTGAAAAAATTTATAGAAGATGAAAACTTTGAACAATTGCAAATGTGCCTTAGTGTAAAGGACTATGAAAATGCATTTCGCTATGTTCATACCTTAAAAGGGTTAACTGGAAACTTATCGATTAATTCTATCTATAGATGTACACAGGAGTTAACAGAAATTCTTAGAAATCGTACCAATGATGATCTCACAGCGGAAGATGTGGCAAGTATAGATGAGATAGTATCTAAACTAGAAGAGGCATATAACAAAGTAATTGAAGTAGTATCGGAAGTATAGAGCAAAGGAAACAATGATGGAACATACACCGGGTGGATTTATCTTTATAGATGAAAGTGTAATAGAAAAAGTAAATGAAACAATGCCACCTGAGGAAGAAATGCAGGATTTAGCAGAACTTTTTAAGGTGTTTGGAGATCCTACACGTCTTAAAATTCTTTACGTGTTGTTATGTTCAGAAATGTGTGTCCTTGATATTGCACAATTACTTGGAATGACTCAATCAGCTATTTCTCATCAGCTTAGAGTATTGAAGCAGATGGATTTAGTGAAAAATCGTAGAGAGGGAAAAAGTATATTTTACTCTTTAGCAGATAGCCATATAGAAAACATTTTAAGTCAAGGCTTAGACCATATAGAAGAATAATGCAAATATAAAAAGTCGCTATGAGGAAACTCATGGCGACTTTTTTGTAAGCTTATGATTTGCTTTTACTATATAGGACTCTAATGGAATTAAGAACACATAACATGGCAACACCGCTGTCTGCAAAGACTGCAAACCACATAGAGGAGTAGCCCGCAAGACCAAGTATCATGACCATCACCTTAATAGCTAGGGCAAAAACTACATTCTGCATAGCAATTCGCCCAGTTGCCTTAGCAATGCGAAGAGACTCTGGAATGGCTGACATGTGTGAGGTCATAAAAACTACGTCTGCAGCTTCAATAGCAGCATCAGCACCACTACCCATTGCAGCACCGACGTCGGCGCCTGCAAGAACAGGAGCATCGTTGATACCATCACCAACAAACATAACAGCTCCATGCTTCGCGCGAATTTCTTTCAGCTTATCTAGTTTGTCTTGTGGCAAAAGCTTAGCATATACTTCGGAGATGCCAGCTTCTTTAGCAATTGCTTCGGCGCTAACGATAGAATCACCTGTGAGCATGGCTGTTGTTATTTTCTGACGCTTTAAAGAAGCAATCGCAGAAATAGAGTCATCTTTTAATGTGTCGGAAATTCTTAAGTGACCGATATAAACATCATTAAGAGCAAGTAATACTTCTGTTCCATAAGCATCATTATGATAAGCGGAGATATCAATTTTATGTTCTGACATTAAGCTTTCGTTACCACAGAGGATTGTGCCCTTGGAGACAACCGCTTTAATGCCATGACCAGAAAGTTCTTCTGTGGACAGTGCTTTTTCTACAGAAAGATTACGAGCATAAACAGCTTCCATAATACTTGTGGCAATAGGGTGCGTGGAGGCGGCTTCACAAGAAGCAGCTAAAAGTAATAAGGATTCTTCAGCCTCTTTTTTATTTGCAAAAGATGCACTATATGCAGGAGTAGGAACGACCTCTTGAAGTATAAAGTTACCTTTGGTAATCGTTCCAGTTTTATCCATTACAACAGCCTGAATATTTTTTAAGGCTTCAATGGAAGAGCCACCCTTAAATAAGATTCCCTTTTTTGAACCAGCACCAATTCCAGAAAAGAAAGCCAAAGGTACGCTTAGAACAAGAGCACAAGGGCAGCTAATAACAAGGAAGGTCAAAGCAGTATAAACCCATTTGCTCCAGTCTCCTGTAAGTAGGGAAGGAATAACAGCAGTACCAAGTGCAATAAGAACTACAATTGGTGTATATATACGGGCAAATTTTGTGATAAAGCGGTCAATCTTTGGCTTACTAGCAGCAGCATTTTCCACAGAATCTAGGATTCTGGAAACCATTGATTCTCCTAGAACCTTATCCACGCGCATCTTTAAAACACCAGAAGTATTTAAACAGCCTGAAATTACTTGGCTGCCAGAAGTAACCGATACTGGAACGGGTTCGCCTGTAACAGGAGAGGTATCAATTCTACTTTTACCATCTACAACCGTGCCGTCTAGTGGAATGCGATCTCCAGGGCGAACAAGAACGATGTCGCCAACATTTGCCTCCTCAGCGGGAATTACTCGGATATCATTTCCGGTAACGAAGTTTACGGTTTCAGGGCGTAAGTCCAAGGCATCCATAATTTGGCTACGGCTTCGAGATACAGCTTTGTGCTCAAACCATTCTCCAATGCGATAGAAGAGCATAACACCTACCGCTTCTTCAAACTGTCCAATGAAAAATGCACCAATGGTTGCAATACTCATTAAAAAGTTTTCATCAAAAATATTTCCTTTAAAGATATTTTTAACAGCGGTCCAAACAATTTCAGCGCCTAGCGCCACATATGCTAGGATAAACATAACATTAGAAAGTAAAGGAAATTTCTTTTCAAAAGCAAACCCTAAAATAAAGAAAAGAACACCAGTTAAAATGCTATAAAGTTCTTTTTTTTCTTCTGACTCATGGTCATCATGAGAAGAAGCTTTGGCTACGGGACGTCCCTTTTGCAAGGTAACAATAACTTCGGATTCAATAGAAGCACATATCTCTTGCAATTTTGGAAGAAGGTCATCCTGATGGTCAGAGGCAACACGAAGCTGCTTTGTGGTAAAAGTAATACTTGCAAATTCGACTTCAGGTAGCTCGTTTATTTTTTTCTCCATTTTGGCCGCACAGTTTGCGCAGCCAAGATTTTCTAAAATATAAGTACACTGCCTAGCCTTTGTATGTGGCATAGGGGAGCTAAGATGTGCATCCTGTATGTCACATGCATCTTCATGTTCATCGTGTTCGTGATGCTCATGAGAGTGGCAGCAATCATGCTCGTGTTCATCGTGTTCGTGATGTTCATGGGAATGGCATCCGCAGCTACATTCTTCTTTTTCTGTATGTTCATGACTCATAATATTACCTCGCTTATTTTATATTTTGTAAGATATATTTTTAAAAATAACAAATGAATGATTGTTCATATATTAATATAACCATATAGATATAAGAATGTCAATAGAAAATATATATTTATTATTTGCAGATAACCTTATAATAGGGTATGCTGAGTTAAGAGTTAATACACTTGTTAAAATGCATTAGGAGGAAATTATATGAGACGATATGTTTTTAATGTATAGCAGTGGCTATGCATTGATGTTTATTTAAATAGTTATGTTATAGCCGTTGCTTTCCCTAAGAAAGAAAACTTTAGGAGGCAAAGGTATGAAAGGCTATAGGAGAGCAACCCAGGTGTTGCCCCAAGAAATAATCGCACTAATTCAAGAATATGTGGATGGAGAATGTATCTATATCCCAAGAATAGACGGAAAACGTAAAGAGTGGGGATGCGAAACACAGATAAGACAGGAGCTATCACTTAGAAATGAACAAATCTATAGTAACTACCTAAATGGAATGAAAACAGACCAATTAGCAAGGTTACACTGCTTATCAGAAAAAAGCATCCAACGTATTGTAAAACAAATGAAAAGTATTGCATAAAAAAGCGCCTCCCTTCGCCATTTGAAGAGAGGCGTTTTTGAGATATGAATTTAATACTTACAACTAAGAAATTTAATTGCCTTTTATGATGGGATGTTTGAATTCGTTGGTACTTAAGCCTAGTACCATCAGGCTTTATGTACCATTACGAATTCATCCAAGCGAGAGCGTGCCCGGCATAAAAGAACAATTGAAATTTCTTAGTAGAAAGCTTTAAATTCTTTTACCCCTAAATTCAAACAGAACCCAATTATACTCATCGGTTGTAACAATGCTATCACAATAAGGGCACTTGCTATAAGCAGTGCTTGGAAGTGGTGCACCACAGTTAGGGCAATTAAGTGCTTTTGCTTCGTCAGTTGGACTTTCTGTCTTTACTTTTAAAGAGCGAGAGAAGGTCATGTGATATTCCATAGTCCAAAGGGTATGATCGTCTCCCAAAATAATCTGACCAGTAGCTTCATTTTCTTGGTAATCAATCATTCTAGCAACTAGATATACCGTGATGGATTCATAATCGTTATCTATCTTATAATTTTCTAGATAGGTATCAAGGATGCTGATGCAATTCAAATGATTTATAATGCCCTCGGAAATTTTACGTTGTACTTGAGAGTCAGTTTGTTCATAAAGATTCTGATGTAGTACGCCACGAACAGGAGATAGGTCACGATTACACCAAGCGAGCTGAATATCCATATATACCTTACTTGCAAAGGAAATAAAGCTTTTGGAATCAAAATTAGGATCAAGCCTTTGGATGTATGAAGCAATCTCTGCAGTTCGATTCATTGGCTTATATGGTGGAGTTGGATAAAAGGTTCTATTGGTGTTACTTTGTGGGCTGTTTTTCTTGGCTTTTTTTAGTAAACTAACCGTTGCATATAGGATAACTACGACAACAAACACCTGCACAAGATAAGAGAAGACGGAAGAGTCATAACCATAGCCACCATAGCTGCTATATCCGCCACCATAATAATATCCATCATCATAATAATCATAGCCATAGTCATCATCATCATCGTAATAATCATAGCTGTCGTAACTATCATAGCTGTAACTGTCATAGCTATAACTATCATAACTTCCATAATCGTTATAATCACCAAAGCCAGCAAAGACAGCTAGTTTATCAGATAGAAGTCCCAAAGTGATAAATACAGCTAAAAGCGTTGCACATAAAATATATAATGGTTTCTTCATTTTTTTCATTAGAGTTCTCACCTATCTTTCTATTTGAGATAAATTATAACATTTATACAAAGCATAGACAAGAAAAGAGATGCATCCTCATTCATTTTTTGAAAAAAACTTGAGGTGGCATTTGAGGAATAAGAAAGCTATCCTATATAAATAATGAAACAAGGAGGAAGCTTTTATGTGTACACCCTTTTATTTTGCATAGCAGGGGCTATTGCAAATAGGAAAGTAGTAGCCTTTGCATAATCCATTTATATATAGGAGATGCAAAATGAGCTATTTAATGAAAATAGAATATGAGATTGTCCCAGTAGGTTCTTATAAAGTAATGCATAATTGTTCTGGTTGTGGAAGAAAAACTACTTTTATAAATACAGGAAAGTTTCGGATAAATGCCAATGGTGGCAAATTAGATGTTTGGCTAATTTATCAGTGTGAAAAATGTAAACATACCTACAACTTAACTATTTTTGAACGAGTAAAGCCAGAAAGTCTACCAAAAGAAGAATACAAGAGCTTCTTGGCAAATGATGAAGAACTAGCATTAAAATATGGAACGAATAAGGCCATGTTTACGAGAAATAAGGCAGAGGTGGACTTGCAAAATATAGAGTATTCTATAAAGAAAAAGTCTGCTGTTACCAGCCAGATATTATCAACACCAAGAAAGCTAGAGATTGTAGTATATAATCCATATGGGATGAAAATAAGGACAGATAAAATGCTAGCAGATATATTAGACCTGTCTAGAAATAGGGCAAAGGAAATAATGGATGGTGAGGGCACTATGGTAGAAATGATAGGTGCTATGGTGAAGCTAAGTAATATTATAGAAAATGACTTGGAGAAACATGTTTATTTGGAAGAACTAGAGAAAGAGTATTAATAATAGTTGAAGGAGAGTTGAAAAGCAACTCTCCTTCAGTCTTTATATAAAGGTTTTATTTTAGTGAATGGGTATGGGGTCTTCAAACAGGTCAGGATTCGACATATTAACCATAAAATTTCCGTCTACATATAAATCATAGGTTCCATCTTCTAATTGGATAAAATAGGCATTTTCCTTAGTGATGAGAAAGTACTCTTTCACCTCATCTGATGTACCATAAGGTGCTATGGTAAAGAACGTAGGGATGACTAAGATACACAAGGTTAGGAAAAGAGTCACACCATAACTTATTAAAGCAGAAGACTTCGTATTAGTGAAGTTCATATCGGTAATAACAATCTTTATTCGTTTAGAAATAGAGGAAGTGCTATCACCGTTAAAGGCAGCTAAAAATTTAGTGTCATTGGTGGAGTCTTGTAGCTTGGCAACTTTAAGTAAACATTCCAAATAGCAGAGCTTATCAAAATGTTCATACTGTCTTGAAACCCTTATATCAACATTAATTTCAAGTAAAGTAGATATTTGATTTTTGATTATGTAATACAGTGGATTCCACCAATATATAGCATGAAATATCTCGAAGAAAAATTTGATATATAAATCACCTTGGTAATAATGGGCGATTTCGTGAGCCAAAACATATTCCAAGTCTGCTTCTGCTAAAGAAATTTGGGGGATGATAATATAAGGCTTTCGAATACCAAACACCAGAGGGGTAGTAACTAAGTCCGTAGTAACTAAATGAAAGTGAACTGGTTTTTTATATCTTGTTAATATATGATCAACAAGTCCTTGTGTTTTTGGATCTTCAAAAGGTGCTAATCCATGTATCATTCGAAAGAGTAGGAAGTAGGAATAAATCAGTTTAAAAAAACAATACAAGCTACCTAAGATCCACACATAGGTAAAAATTGTGAAGAGACTAAAGGAGATTTCCCCAAAGGAAAATATGTTTTTATATAGAAACAAAAATATGGTGGGTAATATCTCAGTTACGCGAATTATATGCACGGCTGGTAGGTCTAAAGGAATAAAAAGCCGAAGACCAATAATGATTAAGCAGATTAGAAAAAAACGATGGTTCTTAACAACTAGCTTAGGATTATTGTTTAAAATGAATTGAATACAAGTTAAAGCAACACAGCTTAATAGTGAGATAAAGATTAGTGTGGTAAAAATGGCACTCATGGTCATCCCTCCTCTTAAATGGTCGTATTGTCGCATTTATCTGCGGCTAATTCTTTCTTTTTTTCTTTAATCATCTGTTCCAAATCATCTAATTCATTAAGAACCTTTTGGGTATCCTTCTCCTGCCCAAGTAGAGCTGAAACGAAGTGGGAGGTGGAGATATCTGTATGAATGATACTTTTAAAAGACGCAACGATTTTGCGCATATCATAATTTTTGGCAGAAATGGTTGGTCTATAGCTACGACATAAAACCTTGCCACTAAAGATAATTTCATCTACTTCAATGGCATTTTTGCTTTGTAATTTATTAAGTACCGTATGCACAGTGCTAATAGAAATGTTTGAAATATTGACAATTTCTGAAGCTGTTAGTGGCTTGCCAGACTGCCAAAAAATTTTCATAACATCTAGTTCTCTTTTTGATAATGTAATATTGATTTCCAAAGTTAAACACTCCTCTCTATTTATAGACATTTTAACCTCTATATTAAAAAAAGTAAACAATAGAAGTTGCATAACATAAAGATATAGATTGACAATAAATATTACAAATGATAAGTTAATATTACAAAAATATTGTCGAAAAATGTAATGTATATTTTTGTAAGATTTTAATATGTAAGAATCGGCAGGTTATAGACTGTCGCTAATTATAAATTGGAGTTGTTTGCTTTACATATGTTCAAAAGGGGTTCATATATAGATATACATACATAAGCAATTCCATAATAGTTCCACCTATATATTTTGTGCCGATTCTTACAAAATATAAAATAGAAAACAAAGTAATATTCTTGTCACTTATTTAAATTGTGCTATACTGAAAGAGCGCGGTTTTAGTAGTGGCAAAGTGTCGCTATTTAGCGACACTTTTTTGTTTGCAGGAGAAAATATGTATTCCATATTACTTATTATTATTTATATAGCATTTATTAGCTTAGGTCTTCCAGATTCACTACTTGGTTCTTCGTGGCCAATCATGAGAGAGCAGATGAATGTGCCTCTTTCCTATGCAGGAATGGTATCCATGCTGATTGCAGGGGGAACGATTGTTTCTAGCTTGATGTCAGATCGATTAACAAAGAAACTAGGAACTGGCTTAGTAACAGCTATTAGCGTGCTGATGACAGCTGTAGCATTATTTGGATTTTCGATTTCGGGTTCTTTTTGGATGCTTTGCCTATGGACGATTCCTTATGGACTTGGAGCAGGCGCAATTGATGCTGCACTAAATAATTACGTAGCAGTACATTATGCATCACGTCACATGAGCTGGCTTCATTGCTTTTGGGGTGTAGGAGCAGCAATAAGTCCATATATTATGAGTCATTGCCTAACAAATGGCTTTGGATGGTCTAGTGGTTATAATACCGTAGCAGTTATTCAGATTATCATAACAGCAATACTTTTTATTAGTCTGCCGTTGTGGAAAAAGCAGAAGGAAAGCTTGCATGAAGAACAAAATATAGCGCCAGCTATGAAACTATCCCAAACATTGAAAATAAAAGGGGTAAAGTATGTATTGCTTGCTTTTTTTGGATATTGTGCCCTAGAAACTACGGCAGGACTTTGGGCAAGTAGTTATCTTGTCCTAGGAAAAGGAATTTCAGTGGAAAAGGCGGCAAGATATGCATCTTTCTTCTATTTAGGAATTACCTTTGGGCGTTTCTTATGTGGTTTCGTTGCGAATAAGCTAGGTGACAAAACAATGATTAAGATTGGTATAGCAATTACCTTTATTGGCATCATTACTATTTGGCTTCCAGTGACTAGCCAGTGGATAGGACTAAGTGGACTAATTATTATCGGCTTTGGCTGTGCGCCAATATACCCATCCATTATCCATTCTACGCCAACTAACTTTGGTGCAGATAAATCTCAGGCAATTATAGGAATACAGATGGCAAGTGCCTATACAGGATCAACCTTTATGCCACCCCTATTTGGTCTGCTCGCGAACTATGTAAGCATAAACCTATATCCAGCATTTCTACTAGTGTTTGCAGTGCTAATGCTAGTAATGACGCAGAGATTAAATAAAGTGGTTGCAGATTAAGAAATAAAACAAAAATGTTCAGCTAATAATTAACCATTATTGCTTATCTTCTAAAAAAATAATTGCGGGGGCAATAACGAAAATGACATTCCACCGAGCAGACACTCTCGTTTGAAGAAAAACGTAGTGGTACATAAAATCTG
>JAVBUZ010000200.1:0-7385 GCA_031554725.1 Lachnospiraceae bacterium
CAAAGGTTTTAGTGTCGGCAGAGTGTTCGGAAGGCTGCTATGAATTAGGGGAGTTTTATTTAGGGCAAGGGGACTTAGATGAGGCAATTATATGGTTTTATAACGCATGTTACGAAACCAAACCAGTTTTGAATTTGAGGCTAGGTGGAGTGAGTGCATTGGAGAAGTTGGTAGAGTGCTATAGTATTCTTGGGAATGAAGAGCAGGCTGAGTTTT
This sequence comes from Lachnospiraceae bacterium, assembly GCA_031554725.1. GTDB lineage: Bacteria > Bacillota > Clostridia > Lachnospirales > Lachnospiraceae > JAVBUZ01. The sequence goes on from JAVBUZ010000200.1 coordinate 217, forward strand.
ATACGAGGGAATTAAATAATTATGTAATATAAGCATTGTTTGAATGAAATCTCTGTTATTAATTTGAGTATTTGGGAGGAGTAATATCGAAAATGTAATTCCTTCGAGCAGTCACTCTCGTTTGGAAAACAACGCAGTGGTACATAAAATCTAATAATACTAGATTTAAGTACCAGCGTTGTTTTACACTGCTCTTAAGGAATTATATTTTCGATATTACAATCTACACATTGCCCTCTTTTAATATAGATTTGTTGCACTAAGCATTAGCTAAGTAGCAACCACCATTCTAATGAGCTCCGTATAAATACGTCGGCACTTAATTTCAGCAAGTCGAAGACGAAGTTGAAATTTTAGTACCGCTACGCTATTTATCCGAGTGAAAACGTGAGCGAAGTGAATGGTCGTGCTACGTTGCTAGTAATTATTGCTTAACACCAACTGTAAAAAAATGAAATGCTTTAGATAACTAATGAGGGAAGTATAAGTATGTTTCCTAAGGTGAACGTGCACTCAGAGCATAGCGTTGTAGTAAGCTCGGATTTTCGAAGTGCAACTCTTCTATCTATCAAAATTCTATATTTAAAATCTTAAATACGTTTACCGCGTATATCAAAAAAATCAAATAAATCACAAACTATAAAACAAAATAGCCAGGAAATCCCTAGACTTTGCCCCTTACTCATGGTAAAATATCAGATTAGGAAGAATAAGGAAAATAATAACATGCGTTATTAGAAGGAGACTATATATGAGCTGGAGAGAGAATGTCAGAACAGTAGAACCTTATGTACCGGGAGAACAACCCAATAAGCCAGGTATGGTAAAACTAAATACCAACGAGTGTCCTTATCCACCTGCGCCAGGTGTAGCAAAGATGGCAAAAGATTTCGAATGTGGCAACCTGAGGCTGTATCCGGACCCTAAGACAGCAGGATTAACAAAGGCGCTTGCAGACTATTATCAAGTTTCTAGTGAACAGGTATTTGTAGGTGTTGGCTCAGATGATGTAATTGCGATGGCATTTTTAACCTTTTTTAATTCAGAAAAACCAATTTTATTTCCAGATATTACGTATTCTTTTTATGACGTGTGGGCAGAGTTATATAAAATTCCATATAGAACCTGTCCTGTGGATGAAAACTTTAAAATAAATGTAAATGACTACAAAGTGCCAAACGGCGGTATTATTATTGCTAATCCCAATGCACCTACCGGAGTATTTGAGCCACTTGAAACGATAGAAGAAATTTTAAAGGCAAACCCTGAGTCTATAGTGATTATTGATGAAGCCTATGTGGATTTTGGCGGTGAAAGTTGTATTTCACTTGTGGAAAAATATGAAAACCTATTGGTGGTACAAACCTTCTCAAAATCACGTTCTATGGCAGGCTGTCGCATTGGTTTTGCAGTTGGTAATAAGGAAATGATAGGATACTTAAATGATGTGAAGTTCTCCTATAACTCTTATACCATGAATATGCCATCTCAAGTGCTTGGTGTTGAGGCAGTTAAGGATAAAGAGTATTTTGAGACAACTGTAAATAAAGTAATAAAAACAAGAGAACGAGTAAAGGGGCAGCTTACAGACTTGGGCTTTCACTTTACAGATTCCATGACAAATTTCATTTTTGCATCACATAAAGAGGTTGCTGCAAAAGAAATATATGAAGCTTTATATAAGCAAGATATTTTTGTAAGATACTTTGCAAAACCAAGGATTGATAATTACTTACGTATCTCTATAGGAACAGATGAAGAGATGGATAAGCTGATTGTAGCTTTGAAAGAAATTGTAAAATAATAGAAAATAATGAGGTTTGAAAATGATTAAGAACATTTTAAAAGGTATTGTAATTGGACTAGCTAATATTATCCCAGGAGTAAGCGGTGGAACCATGGCGGTAGCTATGGGAATCTATGACAAGCTGATACATTCCATAACACACTTAATAAAAGAATTTAAGAAAAGCGTTCTTTTCTTATTGCCATTTGGAATCGGTATGGGAATTGCCATTGTAGCAAGCTCTTTTGGCTTAGAATATCTATTTGATAATTTTCCAGTTCCAACAAATATGTTGTTTATTGGACTCATTTTAGGTGGGCTACCAGCAATGGCAAAGAATATCAAAGGAAATAAGACAAAGGTTGGACATATAATAGCATTTGTTCTTTTCTTTGTTCTTGTAGTTGGAATGACATTACTTGGTGATACAGAAGGTAGAGCAGCAGATTTAAGCTTTAATATCTTAAATGTTATTAAGTTATTTGGTGTTGGCGTAATTGCTTCTGCAACTATGGTTATTCCCGGTGTAAGTGGTTCTATGGTACTTTTAATTATGGGATACTACAATTCAATTCTAACAGCAATCAGTGATTTCTTTCGTGCTCTTGCAGCTTTTGATATGGCAGGAATTTTAAATGGTTTTGGCATTTTAGTTCCTTTCGGTATTGGTGTACTAGTTGGTATTTTTGCGATTGCAAAGGTAATAGAAATTATTTTCGAGAAGTGTCCTATGTATGCATATTGGGCAATTGTTGGACTGATTGTGGCGTCACCAATTGCAATTATTATAATGAACTTAGGTGTTTTTGCAGCAGCGACTGTTGTTCCATACTTAGTAGGAGTAGCAATGTTAGTGTTAGGATTTTTTGTGGCAACAAAATTGGGTGAATAAATAGTGGAAGCATATACGGATTTTGCCACAGTCTATGATACCTTTATGGACGAAACTCCATATGATGAGTGGTGTGAATTTTTAATAGAAAAGATAGAAAAGTATGGAATTTCGAAACCGGAAAAGTCAGAAGATAGCTTAGAGTCGGAGAGAAATTTGGTACTTGATTTGGGCTGTGGAACAGGAGTGCTTACGGAGCTCATGGCGGCAAAAGGATATGATATGGTAGGAATTGATTTCTCGGAAGAAATGCTTACCATAGCCAGAGAAAAGGCAGACGATGCTAATTCAGGGACACTATATCTGTTACAGGACATGCGTGAGCTGGAGTTATATAGTACGGTGGGTACCGTGATCAGTGTTTGTGACTCCATCAATTATCTTTTGGAGGATGAGGATGTTTTAGAAACCTTTAAAAGGGTTAATAATTATCTATATCCAGGTGGGATTTTTATTTTTGATTTTAATACGGTATATAAGTACGAGACGGTTATAGGTGATACGACCATTGCCGAAAACCGTGAGGATTGTAGCTTTATTTGGGAAAATTATTATCACGAAGAAGAGCAGATAAATGAATATGATTTGACGATTTTTGTCAAAGAAAAGGATGAGAGTTTTCGTCGATTTAACGAAACACATTTTCAAAGAGGCTATACAGTAGAGAAAATGTGTGAATTGGTGAAAATGGCTGGTATGAAGATTGAGCTTATTTTGGATGCGCAGACTCATAAAGAGGTTTCCGCGATAACGGAAAGAGTCTATATACTAGCTAGGGAATGTAGAAAGGATTAAGAAGAACATGTCAGATTATATAGTAAGAGCGACTGCAGCCAATGCTCAAATTCGTGCATTCGCATGTACAACAAGGGAAACAGTTGAGTTTGCAAGAGCGGCACATAATTCCAGTCCGGTAGTAACAGCGGCTCTAGGAAGACTTTTATCAGCAGGGGCCATGATGGGCGTGATGCTAAAAGATGAAAAAGATTTGTTAACCCTACAGGTGATGGGCGATGGGCCTATGAAGGGGATGACAGTAACAGCAGACTCACTAGGACGAGTAAAGGGTTATGCCAATGTGCCAGAGGTTATTATTCCAGCCAATGCCATTGGAAAATTAGATGTTGCTGGTGCGGTAGGTGCAGGCTTTTTAAACATTATTAAGGATATGGGATTAAAAGAACCATATGTGGGTCGTACGGCACTACAAACTAGCGAAATTGCTGAAGATTTGACTTTTTATTTTGCAACATCTGAGCAAGTACCTTCATCGGTTGGCTTAGGTGTACTTATGGAAAAAAATAATACGGTAAAGCAGGCAGGTGGATTTATTATTCAACTTATGCCATTTGCGGATGATACAATCATTGATAAGTTAGAAGCAAACCTATCACAAATGGATTCGGTAACAAAGCTGTTGGATGCAGGAAATACACCTGAACAAATGCTAGAGCAGATTTTAGCAGGCTTTGACATAGAATTTACAGACAAGACTCCAACAGGGTTTTACTGTAACTGCACAAAGGATCGCGTGGAAAAAGCAATTATTAGTATTGGAAAAAAAGATATTAATGAGATGATAGTGGCGGGAGAAGATATAGAGGTTAACTGTCATTTCTGTAATAAAAATTATAATTTTACAGTAGATGAGCTACAGAAAATGTATAAGAGAATCTAAAGTAACTCAGAAGAAGCCAAAGTTTGCAGGTAGCGGAAAGGCGTGGTTAATATTATGAAGCATGGGTTTATAAAAGTGGCAGCGGTAACTCCTAAAATTAAGGTCGCAGATCCCCAATATAATGCAGGTCTCATACTAAAGGGCATGAAAGAAGCCAGCCAGAGAGGCGCTAAAATAGTAGTATTTCCAGAGCTATGCATAACGGGATATACCTGTGGTGATTTGTTTTTACAGGAGCTTCTTTTAGAAGAGGCCAAAAAACAAGTTCTCCTTTTGGCAGAGGAAACAGAAACAATGGATGCGCTATTTTTTGTAGGATTGCCCTATGAGAAGAATGGCAAGATTTATAATGTAGCGGCAGCGTTACATGGTGGAATGGTGCTTGGATTTATTCCCAAGGTAAATATTCCAAACTACGCAGAATTTTATGAAGGAAGGTATTTTACGTCGGGTAATATGGAAGCAACAACATGCATGCTAGAAGGAGAAGAAATTCCTTTTGGAACCAATCTTTTATTTGAGTGCGATGCAGTTAGAGGGCTTTCGGTTGCTTGCGAAATTTGTGAAGACTTATGGATGGCCAATCCACCAAGCACATCTCATGCCTTGGCTGGAGCCAATGTGATTATAAATTTATCGGCATCAAATGAAACAATTGGTAAGGATGAATATAGAGAAATGCTAGTGAAATCTGCAAGTGCAAGATTATTATCAGCATATATTTATGCCAGTGCAGGTGAGGGAGAATCCACTCAGGATGTGGTTTATGGTGGACACAACCTTATTGCTGAAAATGGAAGTGTATTAGCACAGTCAAAGAGCTTTACAAATGAAACCATATATGCAGACATTGATATTCATAAAATTGCCATGGAACGAAGAAGGATGACTACCTTTGTGGGAAACACAAATGGTGGTTATTTGGTAATCCCCTTTGAGTTAAGTGCCACGGAGACCAAGCTAGAAAGAAGCTTTAATCAAACACCGTTTGTACCTAGCGAACTAGTGGAACGTGAAAAAAGATGTGATGCGATTCTTTCCATTCAATCTTATGGATTAAAGAAAAGATATGAGCATACCAATTGTAAGAAAGCAGTCATTGGAGTGTCAGGTGGACTAGATTCTACCTTGGCGTTGCTTGTTGCAGTACGTACCTTTGACATGCTAGGTTTTGATAGAAAAAATATCTATGCAGTTACGATGCCTTGCTTTGGAACAACCGATAGAACCTATGACAATGCATGTAAGTTGGCTCAAACCTTAGGGGTAACCTTACAGGAAATTGATATTAAAGAGGCTGTGCAGGTTCATTTTAGAGATATCTCTCATAATATGGAAGAGCATGATGTAACTTACGAAAATAGTCAGGCAAGAGAAAGAACGCAAGTATTGATGGACATTGCCAATAAGGTAAATGGATTAGTAATAGGAACGGGTGATATGTCTGAGCTTGCTCTTGGATGGGCAACCTATAATGGTGATCATATGTCAATGTATGGCGTGAATTCAGGGGTGCCTAAGACATTAATCAGACATTTAGTAAAATTTTATGCAGATACATGTAACAATGTGGAGCTTTCAAAAGTGCTAGAGGACGTACTTGATACACCAGTAAGTCCAGAGCTTCTGCCTCCTGTAGATGGTATTATTTCACAGAAGACAGAAGATTTGGTAGGACCTTATGAATTACATGATTTCTTTTTATACTATATGCTTCGTTTGGGCTTTGCCCCAGACAAAGTTTTTAGAGTTGCTAAAGTAGCCTTTTTAGATAGTTATGATGAAGAAACTATTTTAAAATGGCTTAAGGTATTTTACCGTAGATTCTTTAATCAACAATTCAAGCGCTCTTGCTTGCCTGACGGCCCTAAAGTCGGTAGCGTAGCGTTATCTCCAAGAGGTGATTTAAGAATGCCTTCTGATGCTAGCGCCGCTTTGTGGCTAGCCCAACTAGAAAGCCTATAAGTTTACTCCTCTAAAGGTTCAGGAGAAATTGCTTTATCTAAAGTAGACCTAATTGCTTGCATAAGCACTAAGGAAGTATATTTATTTTCATTTGCATATGTTATGGAATCTAAAGATTGACCTTGGCATATTTGCTCACTAAGTGAATCAAAAGAGGTTTGAAGTAATGGGTACATGGTAGCAATGGCATCATCTAGATTGATGAGTCTAACGGAATTAATGTTACTGCTGTCAACGATGACCTCTACATCTACGGTATGCTCATTTAGGGTAAGGGTGGTAGTATACACACCAGGTATGTAGGACGTTTCGGTAGAAAGCGTGCCGGTATCATTTTCTGTGCTAGGGGTGGTATTTGTGCTTGGTGATTTACCTGTATTATCCTTTTTCTCTTTATCGGGAAGGAACATGATAATCAGTAAAATAATAAATAGGACGCCCAGAACTATGAATATACCTGTATATATCAGTTCCTTCAAATGAAGTACCACAATTTTAGTTTTAGAACTCATAAAATATCCCCGCTAATTTCTTTTATACACAATATGCGAAGGAAAAGAAATTTAATACTATTGACAAAACTATTTTTAAGTTGTTATGATGTAACAGAACAAGGGCGTTCTTATAATTCTATAAGAGCGCCTTTTTTTATTGTAGGGTGGGGATTAACAGCTAATATCATCAGGGTAAGGATTTGGATAAGTAATAACATAAATGGTATTCCTCCGAGCAGACGTTTTCACTTGAAGAACAACGCAGTGGTACGTAAAATCTGACAATACCAGATTTAAGTACCAGCGTTGTTCTACACTGCTCTAAAGGAATTGCATTTATGTTATTACAATCTA